>NZ_JAWJUW020000003.1:0-340243 GCF_033052795.2 Halovibrio sp. HP20-59 | reverse complement strand
ACCAAAAGGCTTGAGTGGGATTGAGTTCACGGCTCATGATGATCTCCAAAGCAAAAGAGACCACCAGTGTGATCAGCCAACGTTAATGTGGATAGATGGGTTTTATGGCGCGCTTACGATGATTAAGCCGCGAGTTCCGCCAATTAGATTGAAATCACCAATAGCATGATCCGCAGACTCCAAGGGGTAGTAGCGGGTTGTGTCGCCCCATTCGCCGGTTTCAGCATGGAGTTCGAACATTCTTAACACCGGGGTGCCATCAATGGTTTCCGGGGCGTTGGTGTTGCTGTCCCAGATTGGCTTTTCCAATAAGGGGTAAAGGGTTGTTTGATCTTCGGAGAGCGCCATGCCCTCGTAGCCGCCGGAGCGAAACACCACCACTTCATCAGCGAGAGGTGCGCCTGGGTTCGGGGTGAGAGCAAAGGCATTGTCAGGTGAGCGCATGGGCGTGCCATCAGGGTCTGTGGCCAGCACCTGCAGCACCTCGCCCTCACTATCGACCTGGATAATCCAGGGGCCGAACTCATCGCCAATCCAGTAGTTACCGCCCACCGGCTGTATCGATTCTAGGTCGAAATCAGCACCGGTTAAAAACCGACCAGGAGTAGCTTCATTCATAATTGGGAAGGGCACCTTGCGGTTAGGATCGGATAGTTGAACGGTCTCCTCAATGATGACACGCCCGGTGCCCCAGTCAGTCTTTATGATATTAAACATCAAAATGACATCAGAGGAGTTCGCCTTGGATCCAAAGCCGTTGTCAGTCAACACTAGGAAACGGTCATCGCCAAGCGAGCGAATACCTGAAAACCCCTGCAACGGCTGGCTAGGAAAGGGTAGCGCTAAACCCGTGGCTTGCACGTTCGTATATAACTTCTCAACGCGGCCTTCTTGGTCAGTAAAACGGCCTGAGACGTTGTAGTGCTCAGCGGCACCGGAAGGAGCCGCCACAAAGGTACTGCCGGGTAGCTGGGCATGGCCGGACAATGTAGCTGGAAATACCTGTTGGGCGTGGGCAACCCCGGTAAACGCCAGGGCAAGTAGGGCGGTAGACAGTATTGGCTTTATCATCGCTATTTCACCATTTAGGGAGAGAGATTAGAAAAGTTCCAGCTTTGGCTAATCTTCACCCGCAATAGTGATGGTTGAATGACAGGGAGCAGACGTTTTAATGGCAGCAGTTGGGCATGTTGAGCCTGGTCGCTGATCCAGAAAAAACGCCTTGCTCAACAGGCGTATATGTTAAAAGGTGGGGTAGAGCAATTACGGTTTTCAACTATGGTTTTCAACTACGGTCTTCAAAGAGGAAGCAGCAATGGCGTCATCGATCGGAAAAGTTCTTGTGTTTGCGGGTAGTGCCCGTGAAGGCTCGCTTAATAAACAGCTCGCCAAGTTTGCTGCCAAGCGGATTGAGGCGCTTGGAGGGGAAGCAACCTTTATCGATTTAAAGGATTACCCCTGCCCACTGTTTGATGAAGATATTGAAGCCCAGGGTATGCCGGGGAATGTACTGCAACTACGTGAGATACTGGCAGAGCACCAAGCGTTACTGATCGCCTCGCCGGAGTACAACGGCTTTATTACGCCGCTATTGAAGAATACCTTGGATTGGCTCTCCAGACCCTACAACGATACACCAGGGCTTGGCCTATTCGCCGGGAAATGGGCCGCATTGGTGGCAGCTTCACCCGGTGGGCTGGGAGGTATCCGCGCGTTGCCGCTTGGTCAGCAGTTGCTTGCCAATCTTGGCCTGATCGTATTGCCGCAGCCGCTATCGCTGCCGGCGGCAGGCAGCGCGTTTAACGCGTCTGGTGCGTTGAACAACGCCGCTACCGGTGAAAAGCTCGACACCCTATGCCAACGGCTTGTCGGTGTAATGACCAATCATCACCGTTAGGCCCCCTTCAGCATCCGATCCAACTGACGATAACCAATCGCCTCGATCAGGTGCGGCTGGGTGGGCTTGGGTTCACCCTGAAGGTCGGCCAGGGTTAGCGCTACCCGCAGTACGCGGTGATAGGCGCGGGCGGAGAGCTTGAGCCTTTCGAGTACGCCTGCCAGCCAAGCGCGCTCTTCATCGTTGAGGGCGCAGGCGGCTTCTAGGGCTTTGCCGCTTAACTGGCTGTTCAGCGCGCCACGGGCCATTTGACGCTCCCGGGCGGCTATCACTCGCTCACGTACAGCTTCTGATGATTCGCCTTGGGTTTGTGCGGTGAGCTGTTCTGGCGGCAGCGCAGGGACTTCCACTTGCAGATCGATACGGTCTAGTAGTGGCCCGGAAAGCCGCGCTTGATAACGTTGGATTTGGCTGGGGGTACACTGGCAGCGCTGGCGTGGGTCGCCCAAGTGACCGCAGGGGCAAGGATTCATGGCGGCGACTAATTGAAAACGGGCTGGATAGCGGCGCTCATGGCTGGCGCGAGCTAAATGTATTTCGCCTGTTTCGAAGGGCTGGTCTGTTTACCAAACAAAATAAGAAAAACGACAATACACTATGCCAAGGTGTATGAGTACCTACGACATACCAGCTAGAAGCTAAAAAAACCGCATTTTTGGAAGCTTACCCCCAGTACCCTAGGCCAACGTAGCCATAGGCACTCAAAAAGCTCTATAGAGCCTTACAGGAAGCAAACTGATATGCTCGAAATAAATGATTGACAATGTGGGTATAATATGTTCAGTTCGTCGCCGTTTTGCTGAGATTTAGCAACTTCTCATGTTGGCGGACTTATGAAACCACTGATGCAGGTAAAGGAAATGAGAATCGTTCTTTAAAAATATGCGCACCCATTTTGATTCGTAAAAGCCAGAAGGCTTACGCAAAAGAAACTAATACCTCCTTTCTCAATAGCCCCAACCGAAGGGCGGGAGAAATTAAAAACAATAAAACAAGGGAGCGAAGCGAGCTTTAAGGGTTGTTTTCAACATCGGAAAACTAATATTTTGACAAAAATCTGCCCCTCTAAAAACATAATATAGAAGCAAAAAAAAATAAAAGTTATTTATTAAGCAAAAGAGCTAGAAATATGGAAAAAAGAGTTTGGATAATATCCAAAGTAATTGAGATAATATCCAAAGTGTGATATGGTTAGTGAACTTTTAAAGGCACTCGGGCAAGTGCCTTTAACAACAACAGCTAAAAAGTTTGCTTAATCAGGGAGACTAAGATATGGATTATAATAACACAAAACTTAATAAAGATCAAAAAGAAGGCTTCAAAAATAAAAACGGATTTAATAAATTTGCTTATTTAAGTTTCGATAAGGAGGGGTATGTTATGAGATTAAGAAAATATGAAACAAGCATAAGAAGAAGAATAAAGCAGCTTAGAGAAGATAAAAAATTAGTGTCTAACGAAGGCACCTTGAAATCTATAGAAAAAGAGATTAAACAGCTTAAGTCTAGGCTGTTAAATAACACTGATAATGCGGTTTTATATTATTTTATTGAACATATTGACTACAATAATAAAGTTGATATGGACAAGGTTAGAAAAACTCAAACAGGTATAGCAAATGAGCTATGCCTAGATAATGCCGAAGTATCAAGAGCATTTAAAAAGCTTAAAGAACTCAATATAATAAGCTTCACAAAATCAGGCCATGCCTTGGAAAAAGTATGGGTGTCTCCTTTTATAATTTGGAGAGGAAAAGCACAAGATCACTATGATTTAATGCGAGAATTAAAGGAACAGTTTACCGACAGGCCATTTGAAGTAAAGCTTAAAGCAGCTTAGAGAAAAAACAGGCCAGCAAATAACTGGCCTATATATTTGCTACCAATTTCCAAGCTACATTGGTGATGTTATTCTAAGCATCCAGCGATTGAGGCTTGATAGACTTCATCTGGTGTGATTTCTGGATTAGAGTAAATTACCGCCAACATGCTTTGTAAGTTTTTTTGCCTTGTTTCATTGAAACCTTCTGGATGATCTAGTTCCTCACCAATAGCGCTTGAAATGTCAGGGAGTGCATTCAAAATGGTTTCAAAAGCAACACCTTGGTTGCGTAGATTAACAAACTCTCTTGATACTTCTGAGCTTGCTATACACTCCTTATCTGGATCAATTGCATAAGATTGTTGGCTTATTAGAATAAGGCTAATAAAAATGGTTCTAGTTTTTTTCACTTTGTTTTTCCAAATTGATCATATGAAGAGATAAGTCGTCAAACAATAGCTGCGCTTCAGTATCAAGTTTTCTATATTTGAACAACTTTAAGTAAGTTTTTGAATCAAAATCATAACGGTCAAGCCAGCCAGCAGGTATTGATAGTTTTTTCTCCACCTCTCTTACTTGCTTAATTGAAAGACTTTTTTTACCTCTTGTAATAGCGCTTATATACTGTTGTGTTATTTCTGGCATATTAATTTTATTGGCAAGAGCAACTTGAGTTGTCGAAAAGAAAGATATATTTTTTTGTAAGGTCGTTTTTTTAATCATTCGAATAACCTCGTAGCTTTCTATGAATTATAGCAGATGTATATAATTAGTCTAATTGGAAATGCCAGCATTTAAGCTGGCATGGCTTTACCATTTCGGGTGATAGTCTATTCTAGGGTAATCTTTTGAGATGGTGCGTTTTAGCTTGTTAGCAATTCTTTGTGAGTCCTTTCGATGACTTTCACTCTCTCGTCCAAACTCTCGAAGTTTTTCAAGATTATCTCGTAAGACTCGGTTATCGTTCTGTAGTTTTTCTCCATAGTCTTTTGATTTTCCAAGACTTGATCTAGCAGTTTCGAAAATTCCTGAAAGGATACGTTTAAGGCTTGCTCTTTTTCTTCGTATTCTTTCGAGAAACTCTCCATAAATCGCATTATTTCTTTCTCTATTTGTGTCTGCATCGCTTTCTTTCTCCTTTTTTATAGTTGGCAAAACTTCTGGTTTTTTATTTCGTGAAACTGTTGGCACTGGACTAGGTTCCGGTAGTCGGGGTGTGTCGTTACGATTGCTTTGTTTCCTAGGTAGTGCATCGCCCCGGCGCCCAAGACTATTCCTAACGTCAATACGACTAGCAGGGCTGTAATCGGGGCGTATACGCGCCACAGGTTCAGGCTTCGCATATTTCTTCCTGTTAAGCCTTTCACGCCTTTCACATAGTTCGTTAACTCGGTTTCTAGCGATTCTAGCTCTTGCCTGAGCCTGTTCATCATATTCCTTGTTTCTTCCTTCAACAGCTTCTCTCGTATGTCTAACTGCCTCGAAATCTCGCTCCCAAAGTGAGCCTTTGAGCCTGATGTTTTGGCCTCTGTCTGGGTCTTTGATTGAGATTGATTTGTTTGTTTCACGGAATACCTCCAGGTTTAATGATTTTAATTCGTGTAAAATGCCTTCTCTAGTGGGTTCTATGTGGCCTTGCCCCATAACATGGGTCATATGCTCGGTTAGTTTTTCTACAAGCTCTTTACGGCTTTTAGGTAGGTTGCCGGGGTATATGACAGGGTTTCTATTGTTTGGAGAATTTGGGTCATGTAAACCGTATTCGACATTGATAGCATCTTTCCAAGCATCAATTCTGGTAATGTCTGCTCTGTGATAGTAGGCATTTAAACGTTTGTTTGTATACAGTTCTTCACCTGAAAACATAAAGTGAAGTTCTAGCCTTCCTTTGTCTCTGTGCCTTACCCATAAGCTGGAATACTGGTCTGGTTCAAGCCCAGGTAATAATGTCTTTTCAAAGTCATCAATTATTTTCTCCTGTGCTTCTGCATCAAGATCGCTTTCTGCAAAACTTAATACTCCGCTTGTGTAGCGCCCTGCATGGTTTCCATAGGCTACAACATCGGAAAAGCTCTCTGGATTTCCTCTGACGGTTACAGGCTTCACAGAACGCGGAGTTTTGCTTGCGTCCAGCTCGCTGAAAAGATACCCAACCGCTTGCTTTGTGGCTTTTACTGGATTGTTTGTATTTTTTCCGTATTTAAAAAACTTTACGATCATAAGTGTGAGCCTCCTTAATCTCGTTTAGTGTTTTTTCTATTCTTGATATTCCTGATAAAATCTGAAATATTTCAGGCGACTTTCCCGATTTTGAATCTTGGTTTATTTTTCGTGCAACCTGATTTAAGTTTTGCCCCAATTTGTGAAGCTCATAAATTAAATCTGGGTCTACCGGCATATACATTTTTTTTATTTTGTAAACTTCTTTGATGGTGTTGCCGAGTCCAACATTTCTCAAAAATGCACCTAACGGTTCGCCGTTTGCATTAGCTCTCAATAACTCGATTTCAGTTTCGTTGAAACGAGATTTTACGATTTTTGTTCTTTTTGCTGACTTCATTTAAGCCTCCTGAAATAAAATTTACTCTCCATTTTCCGCCGGTTTTGGGGTGGTTTTTGGTTTTGGTTTTTGGGGGTCAAGGGGGCGGAGCCCCTTTGCTAGTATCACAGGGAAAGGAGCGGAGCGAGTGCCCCCTGTGTATGCTAGCTTAGTAGTTAAAACCAAACTTTAAACATTATAGCATACTTATATATTTAATCCGGTTTTGTTTAGTTATTGAATGATTGAGTTCGTGATGCTTAAATGGCGACTTTAAAGTTTAAAATTATAATAACTAAACTTTATAATAAAAATATTGTATTATAATGAGTGGGAAAAAATAATAACGGAGAGAGTTTATGGAAATAAAAAAAATGTTAGTGATACTTGGCTTGGTTGGTTTTGCAGGGGGTTCTAGTTATGCGATGGCTCAAAGCCATGTTTTCCGTACCCCTGTTTATGGAGTTAAAGCTTCATCTATAGGTTCAGAAGAAGGTAATGCAGGTGATGTTGGCGGTGGAGAAGAAACGCCTGAAAACAATCTTACAACACCTAGTGATTTTTACTTTAGTGAAAATAACGATCAGTTATCAGGTAATGTTGGCGATGCTGGAACTGTAACCATTTATGATGAAGTTGGTAATCAGGTAGGGCAAACAACAGCAGATGAGAACGGTGATTTTACCTCTCCAATTGGTACTGAGATATCTGGTGGTGATTTGTTAGAAGTAGTAGTAACAAATGGGAATGAAACACTATCTTCAAATGTAACCGTTCCTATAAGTCTTACGGAACCTACTGATATAGTTTTCAATGAAAGTGGTGAGCAACTATCTGCCAATGTTGGTGATGATGCCCTTATTACCGTTAGAGACAATTCCGGAATTCAAATTGGTCAGACTAATTCTAATTCAGATGGTGAGTTTAGCGTATCTTTAACACCTGCCGTTTCTACAGATGATATATTAGAGTTGGATATTTCAGATGGTAGCAATACAATTACAGTAAGTATAACTGTTCCTGACAATATTGGATGGTTAGACGATACGGTTTGGAGAGAATATGGTATAGCTAATGGTTTTAATATATCTAGCCATGATAAAGAAAATAAACAAAATTCTTACTGGCATTCTCTACCATGGAATTATGCGGGATTATCAAACTTACCAACTGAACCATATCCTTTAAGAGAGATTGATAGACCAATACAACTTGGTGGTAATTATATAGAACAAATAGATGGTTTCAGAAATGTAGTCAAAGCTGATAGGTTTAATTTTGAAAATAATAGTTTAACTAATCTAAATGGTCTATCTAGCTTGATAGAAACAGGTGGTCTTCGATTATATAATAATCAAATCAGCGATATCAGTGGATTATCTTCTTTAGAAAGAGTGGTATCAAGTTTGGAATTACAAAATAACAACTTAACGAATGTGGATGCTTTAAGTAACCTTAAATCTGCATTCAAAGTTTTAATAAGTAATAATGATCTATCTAATGTAAATGGTTTATCTTCGTTAATCGAAACAAATGGCATTTCTTTAGCTGGAAACCCTAATTTGATAGATATAAGTGGTTTAAGGAATATAGAAAGTGTTCAGTATGAAGGTTTATCACTTGATATTTCAATGGAAAGCGATATAGCGCAAAGAGATGGTTTTGTCGGTATTCCCAATACATCTTGGCTATGTCAAGGAGATCCTGTAGTGGATCTAAGAGGCCCTGATTTGTCTGAAATCTGTGTTGAATAAAATTCAAATAAAATAACGCCAGCAATTAAGCTGGCGTTCTCATTATTTAACCCCTAAATCATTATAATTCTTGATCCCAAAGTCTCTCAAAAGCGGATGATGCAGTGTGAAGCTTTCGCCATTCCTGCCAACAATTTCATTATTTCGCTTAATTGCCATGTAAACGGTTCTAAAGCCTTTGTCATATTTGAAATAAAACTTATAGTCACCATCTTTAAAAAAGCGGTTAATTCGTTGCCTGCCCCGTTCTCTGTGTAGTAATTCAAGGAACTCATCAAAATGGATAATATCCAGGCTTTCAGCCTTGGTTGCCTCCATTGTGTTTAGCTCTTTTTCAAGAACTTCAACATTTTCCTCAGTCTCGCCCAGCGACTTCATAATGTGTGTGGGGATTTTTCCGCCGAAGGCTTCAACCGACTCGATAAGATTAGCAAGCTTTGATTTAGCCTGTGCTAGCTCACGCTGTTTATTTTCCACTTCTGAGACGTTTCCAGTCTCTACCCTTCTCATCATATCAAGAAACAGCCCATCGGCCTTCTGTAAGCTTTCAGGGGGTGTCTGAGTGGGTAAATTCTGTTCAAGTATCCTCGTGTTTTCATCAGAAGGTAAATGGTCGGTATTGCCAAGGCTCGGCGCATACTCCAAACCTTCAAGATGTTGGTAATACATTCCACGTAGGTATTTCAGCAATGTGCCAACGGCATAATCAAAACGGAAAACCTGTTCTTTGCATTTCTGGCTTCCAAACTCTTTTTTTGTTTCACAAGCAACATAGGCAAACTGCTTGCCTTGTGAGTTTTTACCGCGATAAAACCTCATTGATTGACCGCATTTGTCGCATTTTATGCAGTGCTTGAATATGTTCAGGCTTCCAGTGCTTTCGTTCCCATAATGGGTTTTACTAGCCCGCTTTTTCATGGCTCCTACGGCTTCGTAGTAGTCCTTAGCACTGATTATTTCAGGGTAATAGCCCTCGATGTTCTCCTCGAAAACCTTCTTCCCATTTTCACGGCGCTGGGAGCGATAAACCCCGATGACATATTTGCTTTCTAGCATCATATGGACGGTTCGATTGGCCCATTTTCGCTTAGAATACTTATTCACTTCGCGGATTGTGGTTAATACCCCTTGGTATTTCAGTCGGTCGAATATGTCGCGGATTTCCTTAGCTTCTTCCTCCACGATTTCAAACTTACCGTCTACAACCCGCAAACCATAGGGGGTGTTGTTCGATGTGTTGAAAATCTTATTGTCTTCCTTGACCGCCCGTTTTGCTCGACGCCAAGCCGATTTGCGACGACGGCTTTTCATCTCGCTTTCTTCGTTGGCTCGTTTCGCAATCAAGCCAATCATCATGTAATTTTCTAAGTCTTTTTTCTTATCCTTAATCGAATATAACCGCTCATCTGCGGTGGTATATATGTTGATTCCCTTCTTGAGAATTTCGTAAAGCTGTGTCGCTGTCTCGTCCATCTGCTGGCGCGAGATCCGGTCAATGCTCTCGATTACCAGAAAACTGCCTGGCCTAATTTCTCCGCTCTCAATCATTTCGAGTATGTCGCGGAATCGGCCACGCTTGATGTTGTCGCCTTTGAAGCTGGAAACCCCTTCATCAATGAAGGTCTGGGCAATTTCTACGCCGAAACGCTTTGTGAATAGGGCTAGAGGTGTGGTCTGTCGTTCAATGCTGTCGCCATCAGCCTGAATGGCGGATGAATACCGAACGTAAGCATAAGCTGTAGGCATGGGCTTGGTTCCTAAGCCAATGAGCTAGTAAAAGTTTGGCAATCATATCACCCATTCTCTAGCGGTTGGCGAAGGACCTCTAACACGCTACGGGAAAACTCCGGCAGCTCATCCAAAAACAACACACCGCGGTGAGCCAGTGAAATTTCGCCTGGTTTGGGTTTTGAGCCGCCGCCTACCAAAGCCGCGGCACTGGCGCTGTGGTGGGGTTGCCTAAATGGCCGCTTACCCCAGTCAGCTTCCAGCGGTAAGCCGCAAACCGAGCGCACGGCAGCGACTTCCAGGGCATCTTCTTCGGAAAGCGGTGGCAGAATGCCCGGCAGGCGACTGGCCAGCATGGTTTTGCCGGTGCCAGGCGGGCCTGCAAACAACAGGTTATGGCCCCCAGCCGCAGCGACTTCCAGCGCGCGCCGCGCCTGCTGCTGGCCGCGTACATCGGCAAGATCATCCATCGGGGCGGTGGCTTTTGCTGAGGCGCTAAGCTTGTGCGGCGGAATCTTTTCCTGGTCGAGCAGGTGGGCGACAACTTGCCAGAGGGTGTCGGCAGGCAGTACCGGCAGGTTACCCGCCAGAGCGGCTTCATCGGCACACTCGCGGGGGATAATCAGCGCTTTTTTCGCCCGCCGAGTCGCCAATGCAAAAGGAAGTATGCCCGGCACCGCGCGGAGCTTGCCATCCAGGGCCAGCTCGCCAGCACACTCCATGCCTTCTAACGCTTCCACCGGGATTTGCCCCGAGGCGGCGAGAATACCCAGGGCAATGGGTAGATCGAAACGGCCGCCCTCCTTAGGGAGATCGGCAGGGGCAAGGTTTAAGGTAATGCGTCGCGTATTGGGGAAATCAAAGCCCGCATTGACTAGCGCACTGCGAACCCGTTCACGGCTCTCTTTTACCGCCGTTTCCGGCAGGCCCACCAGCGTTAGGCCCGGCAAGCCGTTAGCCAGATGCACCTCAACATGCACCGCCGGTGCATCTAAGCCTACGCCTGCGCGCGTGGCGACAATGGCTAACGTCATTGCATTCCCTCGCTGTCGTTTGCTAAAAGCCCTAACCTTAATGTAAGCGAACCCTACTTTATCTTAAGTGCTTAACCTATCGTAATTAACAACACTTTGGTAGTTCCACGTTATTCTACTTATGGCCCCGATGGCTAACCGCTGGCGCTGCTTCTATCGCCGTCGTCAGCTTCTGGGCAAAACGTTGGGCGGAGGGGAGTGCGCCGAAGCTCCATACCGGTGGTAGGTGAATTATCCTGTCGTGCTTCACGCTGGGGAGCTGCTGCCACAGGCCGCTTTTAGCAAGCTGCTCTTCGACGCCGGCAGGCAGAGGCTCGATAATCACCAACGTTGCGTCTGGGTAGCGCGCTAGCGCTTCAACCCCCTCCAGCGAAAATCCCCAAGCATTCGTGGGTTGATCCCAGGCATTGGGCAACTCAAGTTGCTCTAGCACGGCATTGTATAAGCTGTTATCGCCAAACACCCGAACGTGGCGGGCATCCATGAATTGCACCATCAGTAGCGGCGCGTTTTCTGACGGCGAGAGGGGCTGTGATTCGCGCAGAGTGGTCATCAAGGCTTGGGTGTCTTCAATAAGCTGCTCGGCCTGAGGCTGGTGCCCGGTTAACTCGCCCAGTTCACGGGTCAGGGTGTGCATCTCCTGCCAGGTATCGGTGTCGGGTGAGTAGAGCGAGAACGACGTGACGGGCGCTATACGTTCTAGGCGCGGTGTTAAGCCAGCGAACATCGGCGAGATGAGTATCTTTTCAGGCGGCACCTGGGCCAGCAGTTCTAGATTGGGCTGGGTGCGCAGGCCCATATCGGTGACGCTATCGGGGATGCTGGGTTCGCCCACCCAGTCGTGGTAGGCGTTTTGCTGGGCAACGCTGCTAACAGGAGCGTCAATGGCTAGCAGGGTTTCAGCGATAGTCCAGTCCACGGTAGCCCACTGCGCCTGGGCAGTAGAAAAAGCCATTAGGCAAATGGCAAACAGCCCACAGCGAGCAAACAAAGAGAGCAAGGTGGTGTGGCGCATGATGAAGAGAGGACATCCGGAAAAATAAGAGGTGTATTTAAACGATAATATTTATTGTTTGCAAACATGTGGGCAGGTAAAAAAGCCCAGGCGGGTTGACCTGGGCTTTGTCTATCGCTTCTTCATGCCAAAACAGGGGCTTGGGCGTGGGGGCCTAGAAACGGTAGTGAACACTGGCGGTGACGCCGCGCTCGGCACCGAAGTAGCAGTATTCAAGCGAATTACAGGATGCCACATAGTCCTTGTCGAGCAGGTTATTCACGTTTAAGCGTGTTTCGACCCCGTCAACACCCACATGGCTGAGGTCGTAGCCAATAGTGGCATCGACCAGGGTGTAGTCGGGCACGGTTTCGGTGTTGGCGCGGTCAGCGGCGATGTCCGCGTAGTGGCGAACGCCGACCCCCATATCCACGCCGTTTAGCCAGCCGTCATTAGCCTTGTAGTGGCCCCAGAGCTGCACTTGATGCCGGGGGGAGTAAATGGCGTTATTGCCTTGGTTGCCGTCATCGCTTTTAGCGTAGGTGATGTCGGTGAAGCTATAGCCTGCCTGAACCGAGAGGGTATCCGTTAGCTGGGCTTGTGCTTCCAGTTCCACCCCTTGGGATTCGATCTCCCCTACAGCGCGGTATGGGTCGGTGGGCTGCTCTTTAGTGGCGACGTTTTCCTGGCTGATGTGGAACAGTGCCGCGCTGTACTGGCTGGCGCTGCCGTTAGGCTGGAATTTGACGCCGGTTTCCCACTGTTCGCCTTCCATCGGTTGAAGCAGATCGCCACTCTCATCCACGAAGCTGGTGGGGGTGAAGGCGGTGGAGTAGCTCAGGTAGGGCGCTACGCCGTTATCGAACAGGTAGACCACCCCGGCGCGGCCGCTAAGCTGGGTATCGCTGAGGGAGCTGGTATCACCGCTATCGCGGTTCGCATTGTCGATATTCACCCAGTCGTAGCGGGCACCCAGGGTGAAGCGCCAGTTATTGAGGGCGATCTGGTCTTGCAGGTAAACCCCGGTTTGGTCGATCTCATGGCGCTCACGTACCGGGGCGTAAAACTCGATGGGGTCGCTGCCATACACCGGGTCAAACGCATTGAGCGGCGGGAAATACCCCGAAGGCCAAGACACGTCGTTTTCCCGCTGCTGGTAATCAACCCCGACAAGCAGTGTGTGATCCATAAAGCCGCTGCTGATGGTGGCTTCTAACTGGTTGTCGAGTGTCCAGGCTTCCAGCGATTCATCGCTACCGGAGTAGTAGCGGGTGAGCTCGTCAGAATCCGGCGACGTCCAGCCATAGCCGTAGACCTGATTGAGTACCACATCAGAATTGAGGTAGCGCATCAACTGGCGACCAGTCACCCGGTCGTTAAAGCGGTGCTCCAGGGCGTAGCCGAACATGCGCTGGGTGCGCTCGTAGGCATCGTAATCCTCTTCACCATCAAAGAAGTTGTTGCTGATCTTGCGGCCATTATGGGCGACCACGGCCCCTTCATAGGGTACGCCGGAGTGGTAGCCGCCTTCGGGTTCATCCTGTAGGTAGGCTTCTACGGTGAGGCTGGTGTCATCGGTGATATCCCAAGTGAGCCGGGGTGCAATGGCGTAGCGCTCCTCTTCCGCCGGGCCAAACTGGGTATCCGCGGCGCTGGCAATGCCAGTCAGGCGAAAGGCCACCCGCTGCTCTGCGCCGATCGGCCCCGTGAGGTCAAAAGCGGCGCTGCGTTGGTTGTTATTGCCCACCCGGAAACGCAGCTCACCGCCCTGTTCAAATTCTGGCCGCTTGCTGTTCAGGGCGACCACGCCGCCAGGGGAAGCGCGGCCATAGAGCACCGAGGCGGGCCCGCGCACCACTTCAATGCTTTCCAGAAACCATGGGTCAATGCGCATACTGCTATGGGAGTTGGCATCACCCATTACTTTCAGGCCATCCAGGAAGGTATTGCTCAAGCTGCCGTCAGAAAACCCGCGTAGTACCAGGTAATCAAAACGGTTGGAGGCGCCAATCTGGTTACTGTAAACACCGGGCGTGTAGTCGGTGGCGCGCTGTACGGTACTTACCCCACGGTTATCCATCTGTTCGCGGGTAATCGTGGAAACGCTCTGGGGTATTTCGATCGTCGGCGTTTCCACTTTGGTGGCAGCCTGCTGGGCAGTCACCGTGACAGTGGCTAACTCGGTGCTTTCTTGAGCGTGTGCCGGGGAAAAAGCCAATGCCGAGAGAAAGGCGGCGCTAAGCGGAGCGCGTAGAAAGCGGTGAGGCGTAAAAAGCATGGGGAGTACCTGCAATAAGAAGCAATTAATTCGTTAATGAGAATTATTGCGCTTAATCGCTTCTAAAAGGTATGCGCAATGACAAAGGGAGTATGTGTAGTGCCAAAAAACGCCCAACAAAGGAACTTCCCGCTCCAAAAACAACCCTGCGGCTTTTAATTAATGGCGAGGGTGTACTTCATGGGGCGCAATGCCAAAAGCCCGCTTAAAGGCGGTGGCAAAGTTGGTGGCGTGGCGGTAGCCGCAGGCGTGAGCGGTTTGCTGCACGCTATAACCTTTGCGTAAGTACGCTTGAGCTTGGGTCAGGCGACAACGTCGTAGGTAGTCGAATATCGAGCAGCCGTAACAGCGGTGAAACTTGCTGCGTAGGCTACTCGGGCTCATCGCAGCGTTGCGGGCCAACTGCTCAAGCCGATAATCCTGGTTGGGGGAGTGTTCGAGCTGCTGACGCAAGCGCTCCAGGCGTTGGTGATCGCGCTGGGTTAGACCCGACGGCAGGCTGACTGCTTTTCCTTCATCGCTGGACTCAAGGGGGGCGGCAGGCAGCCCATGAGCTAACAACTGGAGCGCGAGCCCCTGCCATAGCAGGCGCTGGCGTTCTACTGACCAGTTCGAAGCCAGCGCTGCCTCCAGGCTATGAATAAGGAACTGCGGCACCTGCCAAGTATGCAGTACGGGCGTTGACGGAGGGGCAACATCGATAGGCGAACAGTTAATGGACGAGAAAGAGGGCAGCTCTGTGCAAGCCAGAAGCGATACGTTGAGGATGCGCAGACGCTGTGGCGCGGGCTGGAAGACCTCAAGCCCGGTCTGCTCGTTGAAATGCGCGCTGAAAGCGTCGCCAGCCTGCAACTGAAACGACTGGTGCCCTAGAGCGACTTGAATGTGGCCCTCGAGTATCACGCTGAGAAACCACGGCGCGGCACGCCGGGAAGTGGAGGCGTAAGCGTGCAGGATATCAAGATCCGAGTGTGTCACGCGCAGTGTGGGGTCTATCTCGACGTCCATCACTCGCCCACGGGCAACACAAGGGGCTGGCTGGGAGCGGTCAAGCGCTTCGGGAAAGCGGTAGTCGATCCCGAAGCGCTGACCAATAGCCAGCAGGTCATGGGTGGTGAGTGGTACGCAAGATGGCGTTATTGAGCCGAGTGTCGCCATCCCCGTTACCTCACCCTTGAGCGGTTGTCAGCAAGTACTGAACCCGCACTCAGTACGCCACCGACCAGTTCAGGCCTTCCTCGCCTTTGCGGGTAATGATATTGATCAGGCCCCCCGTAGCACCGCCCCCATACAGGCTGCTGGCGCCGGAAAGCACTTCCACACGCTCAATATTGAAGGGATCAATGGCATCGAATTGACGGGAAAGCCCACGCGAACTGTTCAGCGATACGCCGTCAATGAGTACCTGTACGCCCCGTCCGCGCATGTTCTGCCCATAATTGGTGCGCCCTTGCGGCGCCAAATCCAGCCCTGGCACCAGGCGCCCCAACGCCGTCTTAAGGTCTGCACCATTGCGGGTCTGTTGTTGCAGCATCGCTTTGTCAATCACCCAAACAGCGCCGGGAATTTGGCTGATCTGGGTGGGGGTGCGCGACCCAACAACGACCATGGCGTCGTCAGTGCTCGCGCTTGAGGCGGCTTCAGACGCGTTGTCTTGGGCCAAAACGCCGTTGGAGAAACTCAGTAATAGACCCGTGCCAATAAGCCCAGACATGGCAAAAGTCGGTTTTGAAGAAGACAGGGCGTACATGGTGAGCAATCCGCAAACAGTTGGAAATGAGAAAGCGGACAATACCACTGTTAAACATAAAGTCAACGATAGTGATTCGTATTTATTATTTGCGAATTATGGTCATTGAATGCAGCAACGAGCCATCGCCCGATTGCTGCTATTCACAAAGCGGGGCATTAAGTGGGCTTATGGTTCTCTTCTTCAGAGTCTGTGCTGGCGTCAGCGTCGGAATCTAGCTCCGGCTCATGCTCGGCGGGTACCGGCGGTACTTCTGCTTCCATCGGTGTGGCTGCTGGCGCAGTAGACGTTTCAACAGCGGCTTCAAGATTGGCGACTTGACGTTCTAATGCTTCTACTCGTGAGCGAGTGCGCTGCAATACGTCCATTAAAATATCGAAATCTTCGCGTGAGACAAGTTCAAGTCGGTCAAAGGCGCCGCGTACGACCTGCTGCACGCCCTTTTGAATATCTTCCGGTGCTTGGGAAGCGTTTTGTAAACGGTCGCCAATCTGTTGGGCCAGTCGGCTGATGCGGTCTTGAGGCGCCATGGCTGCTCTCTCCTTATAACTCGCTAAATGAACATCTATAAAAATTGCTTACCGGTAAGGATACGCAACAGTTGGCGAATTCGCATGTATCGCGTGCTTTTACTGCTTAGCCCAAGGTGTGCATCGAAATGGAGCAGGCAACTTTTGCTTACGCTCTTTTTTGGTGCATAGGCCGTGATGTGAAGGTGATTTTGCCCAGAACCCTTGTTATTTAATTGCGCTTTATGAAGTTACCTATTTGAATTTTAAGTAAAAAAATACAGCTGGCACAGTATGCGCATTAACGGTTCAGGTGCTTATTTCGGCGACAATGTCGCTACCAATCTAGCAGGACTTATCCATCAGGGGAGATCCGGGATGAAACTCATCACCGCTATCATCAAGCCATTCAAGCTCGACGACGTCCGTGAGGCACTCGCTGATAACGGCGTGCAGGGGATTACGGTTACCGAAGTGAAAGGCTTTGGTCGCCAGAAAGGGCATACAGAGCTATACCGTGGCGCGGAATACGTGGTCGACTTCCTACCCAAGGTGAAAGTCGAAGTTGCCGTCGACGATACTCGCTTAGAGAGCGTATTGGATGCGATTTGTAATGCTGCCAACAGCGGCAAGATCGGCGACGGTAAAGTATTTGTGACACCGCTGGAAGACGTGATCCGTATCCGCACCGGTGAGCGCGGCGCTGACGCCGTGTAGCTGCTGCCATGTTACCGGTGGCATGTAGTATTCAGGCTAGCCGAGCAGCCTGTCACCTATAACGTCTTACGTATAACTTCTATGGGTATAACGGGGAACACCTTATGAATGAGTTAGCTGATTTGAGCTATGCGCTCGATACGTTCTACTTTCTAATCTGTGGCGTGCTTGTTATGTGGATGGCCGCAGGCTTCTCCATGTTAGAAGCGGGCTTAGTGCGCTCCAAAAACACCGCAGAAATCCTGACCAAGAATATTGCGCTGTTTGCGATTGCCTGCACCATGTACCTGCTGGTGGGTTACTACATTATGTACTCCAGCAGTGCGGGCGGTTTCATGCCCAGCCTGGGCTTCTTGATTGGCGCTGAAAACAGCGTGGATGCGGTGACCGCTGGCGGTGATGGCGCGCCTTACTACTCCATGCGTTCTGATTTCTTCTTCCAGGTCGTGTTCGTGGCAACTGCCATGTCGATTGTGTCGGGCGCCGTGGCTGAACGTATGAAACTGTGGGCATTCCTGGCCTTTGCTGTTGTGATGACTGCGTTTATTTACCCGGTGTCTGGCTACTGGACGTGGGGCGGCGGCTGGTTGTCTGAAGTCGGCTACTCTGACTACGCGGGCTCAGGCATTGTGCACCTTGCCGGTGCCGCCGCTGCGCTAGCGGGTGTGATCGTGCTAGGCCCACGTAAAGGCAAATACGGTAAAGACGGTTCTATCCATGCGATTCCGGGTGCCAACATGCCCCTGGCCACGCTGGGTACGTTTATTCTGTGGATGGGCTGGTTTGGCTTCAACGGCGGCTCTGAGCTGAAAATGTCGGATATCGGTTCCGCTAACAACGTGGCTCAAGTATTTGTCAATACGAATGCCGCCGCTGCAGGTGGCGTTATCGCGGCGCTGATCCTGGCCAAGCTATGGTTCCGTAAAGCAGACCTGACTATGGCGCTAAACGGTGCGCTGGCGGGCTTGGTCGCCATTACCGCTGATCCGCTTTCACCTTCTGCACTAGGCGCCACCATTATCGGCGCGATCGGCGGCATCATCGTTGTGGCCGCTATCGTCACCCTCGATAAAGTGAAACTGGATGATCCGGTCGGTGCGATCTCGGTTCACGGTGTTGTCGGTATCTGGGGCGTGCTGGCGGTGCCGCTGAACAACGACGGTGCGTCTTTTGGTGCTCAGATTATCGGTATCGCTGGTATCTTCGGTTGGGTCTTCCTGGCGAGCCTGGTGGTATGGCTAATCTTGAAAGCCATCATGGGTGTTCGGGTTAGTGAAGAAGACGAGTATGAAGGCGTTGATATCGCTGAGTGCGGTCTTGAAGCCTACCCTGAATTTGGTATTAAGAAATAATTGGCGGTATCAAAAAGTAATGTAGAAAGTAATTTGATGCTGTCCTAGCGAGCTACTTCTGGCCTTCCCTTCGGGGGAGGCTTTTTTATTCTCTGCCAATAGCGGTGTATGCTGATGGGCAGCGGTCCTCGGTTGCGACAGTTAGCGTTGTAACCCGACCCCCATCACAGCCACCCCGTTAGAGGATATCGCCATGAAATTAATTACCGCTATTATCAAGCCGTTTAAGCTCGACGATGTGCGCGAGTCACTGTCCGATATCGGCGTACAGGGGATTACGGTGACAGAAGTGAAAGGCTTTGGACGCCAGAAAGGCCACACCGAGCTGTACCGCGGCGCTGAATACGTCGTGGATTTTTTGCCCAAGGTGAAGCTGGAAGTGGCCGTTGACGACGATATGGTCGAGCAGGTCATTGATGCCATTACCCAGGTGGCTAACACGGGCAAAATTGGCGATGGCAAAATCTTCGTGATGCCGTTGGAGCAGGTGATCCGT
This sequence comes from Halovibrio sp. HP20-59, assembly GCF_033052795.2. Taxonomy (NCBI): domain Bacteria; kingdom Pseudomonadati; phylum Pseudomonadota; class Gammaproteobacteria; order Oceanospirillales; family Halomonadaceae; genus Halovibrio; species Halovibrio sp. HP20-59. Next base: position 321,374 of record NZ_JAWJUW020000003.1, on the reverse strand, counting down.
ATCCGTACCGGCGAAACCGGCAAAGACGCGGTTTAACGGCGCCATTAAATAAAACCCCCGTTCGCCGATTTTATATCCTCAAATCGGTTAACGGGGGTTTTTAGCGGCTAGCTTTTAGCGCAGGTTAGCGCATGCGCTTATGGTTTAACTTACTTCTCGACGAAAGCACGTTCGATGACGTAGTCGCCCGGCTCACCCATGCGCGGCGAAATGTTCAACCCTAGATCGTCTAGCAGGGCGCTGGTGTCGTCAAGCATGGCAGGGCTGCCGCAGATCATCGCGCGGTCTTGGCGCGGGTCAATGGGCGGCAGGCCGGTGTCTTCGAACAGCTTGCCTGACCGGATATGGTCGGTCAGGCGGCCCATGGTGTGAAACTCTTCACGGGTAACAGTGGGGTAGTAAACCAGCTTTTCAGCGATGTCTTCGCCCAAGTACTCATGGGCTGGCAGCTCTTTGGTGATGAAGTCGGCGTAGGCTAGCTCAGAGACCTCCCGCACACCGTGCACCAGCACGACTTTCTCAAAGCGCTCGTACACTTCAGGATCCTGGATCAAACTCATAAACGGCGCCAAGCCGGTACCGGTTGAGAGCATGTACAGGTTGCGGCCAGGCAGCAGGTCATCGCATACCAGCGTGCCGGTGGGCTTACGGCTGACCATGATCTGATCGCCCACTTTCAGGTGTTGAAGGCGCGAAGTGAGCGGGCCATCGGGCACCTTGATACTGAAAAACTCAAGGTGGTCTTCATAGTTAGGGCTGGCAATCGAGTAAGCGCGCATCAGCGGCTTGCCATTCACTTCCAAACCAATCATCACAAACTGACCGGTTTTGAAGCGCAGGCTGCGCTCGCGAGTGGTACGGAAGCTGAACAGGGTATCGTTCCAGTGGTGAACGCTAAGCACTTCTTCCAGAGCAAACTTACTCATGCTATTTCTCCCATTAGACGACGCTGGCGTTAGTCAGCATCGTGCATATTATTAAAAAGAATAAAAAAAGGTAAATATGTTGCCGACAAGTCTAAGCAAAGGGTGGTATATCTGTTAAGCGAATTATATTGATAACGGTTATCTGAAAAATAGATATAGATCAAATACAGGTCAGACTCTATGCACTACACCCTGCGTCAATTGGAAGTCTTTGTGGCGGTTGCCCAGCATGAGAGCGTTTCCCAGGCGGCGCGGGCGTTGGCCATGTCGCAGTCGGCGACCAGCACGGCGCTGGCCGAGTTAGAGCGGCAGTTTGACTGCCAACTGCTGGACCGGATTGGGAAGCGCTTAAAACTCAATGCATTGGGTTTTCAGCTGTTGCCCAAAGCGGTGGCCCTGCTGGATCGTGGTGAAGAGATTGAAGAGCTTCTGCGCGGGCAGCAGGGGGTTGGGTCGTTAGATGTGGGCGCCACGCTGACCATTGGTAACTATCTGGCCACGCTGCTCATCAGTGACTTTATGCAGCTTCACCCTGGCAGCCGGGTGCGCTTGGCGGTGCGCAATACGCGCCATATTATTGAAGGCGTGCGCCAGCATTCACTGGATCTAGGCCTGATTGAGGGGCTGTGCGACGACGATATGATCATCAGCCAGCCGTGGGTGGAAGATGAGCTGTGCGTGTTTTGCTCGCCGCGCCACCCGTTGGCTGGCCGTGAGCACCTAGAGCTTGAACAACTACTGCGCGAAGACTGGATTATGCGCGAAGAGGGCTCTGGCACGCGGATGACCCTTGAACACGCCGCCCGCCACCGCCGCAGTCGGTTTAATACCCTGCTGGAGCTTGAGCACACAGAGGGTATTAAGCGCACTGTGGAATCAGGGGTGGGAATTGGCTGTGTCTCACGTCTGGCTCTGCGCGATGCGTTCCGGCGCGGCAGCTTAGTGCCGCTACCCACGCCGGAATTGGATTTGAAGCGTCAGTTCACCTTTATCTGGCACCGGCACAAGTACCTCACTACCGGCGTACGCGAGTTTTTGCGCCTATGCCGTGAAATGACCGACGGTGCCAAACGCAGCGATGAGATCCCGCTACCGCCGATTCCTTAGCGGATGCCCGAGTATTAGCCGCGTATGCGTACTGGTGCCTCAAGCGCGGGCGCCGCAGCAACATAGCTGCCATTAGTGGCTTCCAGTGTGAAGCCGCCTACCAGGGCGTCCAGCCGCTCCGCCTGATCTTTTAACTGCTCGGCGGCGGTGGTTGACTCTTCCACCAGCGCGGCATTTTGCTGGGTCATTTGGTCTAAGTCTGACACTGCAATGCTCACTTGGCCGATACCATCGCTTTGTTCGCTCGCCGCGGTGCTGATATCGCCCAGCATCTGGGTCACTCGGGTGACGCTATCAGCTAGTTCACGCATTGCCGTTTCGGCATCACGAACGATGTTGGTGCCGCTTTCTACTTTGCTGGCCGATGCTTCAATTCGCAGGCGAATGTCTTTCGCCGCTTCACTGCTGCGCGAGGCAAGCTTACGAACTTCATCGGCCACAACCGCGAAGCCTCGACCATGCTCGCCCGCACGTGCCGCTTCCACGGAGGCATTGAGCGCGAGCAGGTTGGTTTGAAACGCGATGCCGTCAATGACCGTCACAATGGTTTGAATCTCGCTGGAGGTATCGCGAATATCGTCCATAGTGGCCACTACCTGCACAAACGCGCTGTTGGTTCGCGAGGCGAGCTGCGAGGCGGTTTGAGAAAGCCCGCTGGCTTCTTGTGAGGCCTGTGTAGTGTGGCTGACAGTGCTGCTGATTTCTTCCATCGCCGAGGAGGTTTGCTGCAGGCTGGCAGCGGCTTGTTCGGTACGCCGTGAGAGGTCGTGCCCACCTTGGGTAATCTCATTGGCGGCATGATTCACCGCTTCGCTGCTGCGACGAACGTCGAGCAAGACGGCCTGGATTTTGGTGGCAAAAGCATTGAACTGTTCAGCCACTGCAGCGCTTTCATCGCGTCCGTGTACCGGCAAACGTTGGGTAAGGTCACCATCGCCGGAGGCGATTTCTTCCATACGACTGGCGAGCCGCTTGAGGGGGCCTGCGATACGTCCACCGATGAACCATAGCGCGATAATGCCCATCGCCGCGAGAAGCAGCCCGACCAGCGTCATGCCCAGCGCGTTTTGCTGGCGCTGCTCGCTGAGGACGTCTTGCAGAGCGTTCAACTCCGCTAACGCGACCTCTTCAGGGAGTTGGAGAACCAGCACCCAAGGGTCGCGGGTATCGCCAATTGTAAGCGGCTGATAGCGCTGCAGCAGGCCGTCATTAGCGCTGCTTTGCAAACTGCCTTGTGCTGAGGCGTCGCGGATGCCAGCCAGGGTGGTATCGCTCAGCGACTCACTGGCGGGTAAGCCCAGGTTCTCTTGACCAGCCGTGTCCGCGACCAGCCCACCGCTTCCCGCGACCAGCGCCATGCGTCCCGCTCCGTCGTATAGCCCTTGATTGGCCTCACTTAGCAGGGTTTGGATAAAGTTAAGCGCGAGGTCGACCCCCGCGACCCCACGAAACTCGCCATTCACCAGGATGGGGGCATTAAACGACGTCACCAGCTGCGTTTCGCCGTCATAATCATAAGCTGCGGGATCAATAATGCAGGGAGCCAGGGTTTCACGCGGGCACAGGTAGTACTCGCCTTCCCGCACGCCGCTGGGCAGACGCGTCTCACTTTCCATGGTGTCGCCCAGCGGCAGAACGGCGAGGGAGCCATCTTCACTGCGGTACCACCAGGGCATAAAACGCCCGCTGCCGTCGTGGCCGTAGCGCTCCTCGTCTGCATAGCGCGTATCGTCGCCAAACGCATCTGGCTCCCAGCCGATAAAGGCATCCAACAGCGTGGGGTTTTCGGCTACCGTTTGGCGCACTAAATTAGACAGCTCGCGGCGGTTAAGGTAAAGCGAGCGGCGCCCCTCCTCGTCCTCCATACCCATTAGCGCGTTGGTGGTCGCCAGCTGGTTCGCTATGGTCATGGCGTTGTCGAGCTCACGCTGAATACGCCCGCCCTCTGCCTCGGCGATGGCGTTCAAGCGCGCCCCCAGAGCGCCTTCCATCAATTCACCGGTGTGTTCATTCACCGTTTGCTGGGTACGAGCCGCAGCGACCAGGTTGTAGATCACTAGCGCCGCCACGATAGCTAGCAAGCAAGGTCCTGCAAGCGCCACGACGAAAGAACGTAACGAGCGAAAATGCATAGATTTTCCCCTTAGGTGATGTGGTGACGGCGGTTGTCGTGGGCCTGATAGGGCACTTGCAAGGCAGGTGCTGCGGCATGAGAAAGCTTAAAGCTACTGATAGTGCCAGCCAGATGATCGGCCTGCTCTTTAAGCTGCTCGGCCGCCGTTGTGGACTCCTCCACCATGGCCGCATTCTCCTGGGTCATGCGATCCAGCTCTGCAACCGCGATGTTGACTTGATTAATCCCATCGCTCTGCTCGCTGGTGGCCGCATTGATCTCCTCCAAGACATCAGTCACACGGGTAATGTGCGCAACAATATCCTGCATAGTGGTTCCGGCATTACGCACCAAGTTGGTGCCGTTATTCACCTGGCTTTGTGAATCTTCGATTAGTTTCTGGATATCGTTGGCCGCCTCGCTGCTGCGCCCGGCCAGCTTGCGCACCTCGTCGGCCACCACGGCAAAACCACGGCCATGCTCACCCGCCCTGGCGGCTTCTACCGAGGCGTTAAGCGCCAGTAAGTTGGTCTGGAAAGAGATGCTGTTCATCAACGTGACGATTTCACCGATTTTATCGGAGGCGTGGGTAATGTCTTCCATGGTGGTAACCACATTCGCCACCACCTTGCCGCCTTCGTTAGCCACCTCTGAGGCGGTTTGAGAGAGCTTGTTGGCTTCCTGAGCTGAGGCAGCCGTGTGCTGCACGGTGCTGGTGATTTCCTCTATCGATGCAGAGGTCTGCTGCAGGCTAGCCGCCGCGTTCTCAGTGCGGCGCGATAAATCTTGGCCGCCCGTGGCAATTTCGTTAGCCGCATGGTGAACGGATTCGCTGCTGGTGCGCACATCAATTAATACGGCTTCCATTTTGCTCACAAAGCGGTTGAAGGCGCCGGCAATCTGGGTCACTTCATCGTTGCCATCTTCGGGCAGGCGTTGGGTTAAGTCACCGTCGCCTGAGGCGATGCTGTCCATCGCGTCACGGGCAACCAATAAGCGGCGCAGCAACAGTGACAGTAGCAAGCCGAAGACTACCGCCGTCACTGCGGCCACAACCAGCAGCGTGACTATTGACGTAGTGGCGATGGCACGTAGGCCTGCGGTGGCTTCAGCCTCATCCATGGCAACAACTAACTGCCAGCCGCTATCACCGCCAACGTGGCTACTCATGAGTAGCTTGTCGCTATTCTGCAACGACATTGCTTGGGGCTCATTTGCTTGGGTGATTTGGTTAAGACGCGTATGGGTCAGGTCATCGCTTAACCGCGTGGAAGGTTCAAGCGTTAATTGCGCGTCGGGGTGGGCAACCAGGGTGCCGTCGTCCGTAGTGAGAAAGCCAAAGCTTGACTCTGTAGGGGCGATACTACTGACTATCTCAATAACATCAGTGATCGCAATGTCAGCCCCGACGACGGCGGCTAGCTGTCCATTACGATAAAAGGGCCGTGCAAAGGTAACGATCAATCCGCCTGATTGAGCATCGACATAAGGTGCCGTGATAACCGTATCCTGCGCCTCATTCGCGCTTTTGTACCAGGGTCGCTGACGAGGGTCGTAATCACTGGGGGGCTGCCATCCATCGGAAAAAATAGCGTCTGACGTTGAGGGGTAGGCAATGTAGGTGCTCATGAAATTGCCTGAGGCCGCTAGTTGGCGCAGCGCAGCAAGAGGAACGTCGCTATTAACCGCATCCTCCATGCTGGACAGCATCGTATAACGTGCGCTAAACCACTCGTTGATAGCTTGCGTATTACCTTTAACCACGGCGCTAAGATTGCGCGTTATTTGCTGGCTATTATGATGTTTGACGGTGGTGTAACTGGCAATGCCGTTAATCACCAGAGCGAGGATAATCGTCACTAGTGCGGCTAACAAAATGCGGGCTCTTAAGGATGCAAACATGGTCGCTCTCTGAGTCGAAGGACGTATCAGTGCACAAAACAGCGCGCACTGGGTAAGGGAGATCCCGTTCGATATCGGCGAGAGCGACCCGGCCTTTAATTGCGATAACTATAAACAGCGTTGAACGCGTTAACGCAAATCACTGACCGCTTGCTGTATGACGTCTTTAGAGGCTTTGCTTAGGTCCTTTGACAGAGAATGAATGACTAGTTTTTGCGTGGCCACGTCGAGTTTATCGCGCAGCAGACCCAAGAATTTGGGGGGAGCCACCATGATTAGCTTATTCATGCTGTTCTCTACGCGGGCACTGTATAAACGGTTGGCGACCTCTTTGGCAAATAGCTCGCTCTCGTGCTTTGAGGCGACCCCCTCCTCGCCCGATGAGCGTGCCGTACTGGACATCGACTCGTGTACATCGCCGCGACGGTCGGTGATCAAGTCACCTTCGTGCAACCGACCTTCAGCGTGAACCAAGCTTTCTTTCTCCGCTAACGTTAAGGCATCACGGGTAAAAATACGGGCGCGAGCGGCATCGGCTACCACAATATAGGTGGTCATCGTCATACTTACTCCTTGTCGTCAATCGTCACTTAAACATGGCAAGCGTTTGGCGCTAGGTCAAACGCTTGCCATGCCTTAAACGAACGGAGCTAAAGCACCTTGCTACGCAGCAAGCTGGTGACGGCTTCACCAATCAACACCAGCACAATAATGGCAATCAAAATGGTTGCTACGGTAGGCCAGGCGAAGGTATCAATCGCCCCCTGCAGAATGACCCCTATACCACCGGCTCCCACCAGCCCTAGTACCGTCGATTCGCGAATATTGATATCCCAACGCAGGATCACAATGGCAAAAAAGGCTGGCATTACTTGAGGCACAATCGCATAGGCGACCACTTTGGCTTTGGAAGCACCGGTGGCTTCCATGGCTTCGACCGGTCGCCGGTCAATTTCCTCTATCGCTTCACCCATTAGCTTGCCGATAAAACCAATGGAACGAAACACGATAGCGAGAATGCCCGCAAGTACGCCAGGGCCAAAAATTGCCACGAAAAGCAGTGCCCAGATAATGGTATTTACCGAACGGCTGGAGACCAGAATGAAACGCCCCAGCCACAGACAGGCGCGGTTAGGCGTGGTGTTCTGTGCGGCAATGTAGGCCACCGGTAGCGCCAAAAAGATGGTTAAGAAAGTGGCCAGCGTAGCAATATGCACAGTCTCGATCAGCGCTGCGATAATGCCATTGAGCCCAGCTGGACTGGGTGGCCACATGCGTGCCCCAAGTGCTGAGATTTGATTCGGCGCGTCCCATACCCAAGGCCAGAAAATATCAATATCGCGCACCGCCCATACCACCACTATCAAGGTGGCTAAGAGTACGGCATAACGGATAAGGCGCTGTTTGCGGTCGTAGCGCTGCCAAACCCGGTCGGCAAGCTGCTGTGCGTGATCTACCATATTTTTTTCCTTACCCAGCCGCTGACACCTTCGCTGAGCAAAATGACCGCGATGATAATGAGCAAAATCGCAAAGGCGAAGTCGTAATCGTAGCGTCCAAAGGCATTCATCAGCGTGCCGCCAATACCGCCTGCACCGACAATCCCAACCACCGCCGAGGCACGAAGATTACTATCTAGTTGGTACATTGAAAGTCCAACTTGGCGTGGCAGTATCTGCGGGAAAACGGCATAAAACAGAATAGCCACATAGCCCGCGCCAGCGGCTTTCATTGCCTCTACCTGGCCCCAGTCAATCTCTTCTATCTCTTCGGCAAGTAACTTACCTACGAAGCCGATGGAATAGAGCGTTAAGGTCAAAATCCCCGCGAGCGGTCCAAACCCAACGGCGGCCACAAATAGAATGGCGACAATCACTGGGTGAAAGCTGCGCGAGACAATGATCACTGCCCGGCCAATGATATAGATGGGCATTGGGGCGATATTGCGCGCCGCCATCACGGCAAACGGAATCGACAGGAAAACCCCTAGCAGGGTAGCCAGAGTGGCGATTTGAAAGCTCTCTTTAAAACCCGTTAACAGTAACTCATAGCGTTCCAAGTTAGGTGGAAACCCACCGCTAAAAATACGCGCTGCGCGGGGCAGCCCTTCAGAGATGCGTGCCCAGTTAAACGGCAGCGAGCCGAATGCCCAGACCAAATAGACGACCGCGATGATGATCAGTCCATAACGCACCAGCGGATTGGCGATAAACGGCGGCTTTCTCCAGGTGCGAGGCGTTGTTGACGGGGCTTCAGGCGGAGTCATGGGAGCGCTCCTCCACGGGCGTATCCGTAATTGCATCGTCCGGTGCTTCAATGCCGCCATAGATGGCGTCTAGAGCGTCTTTGTTGAAATCGGTAGGTACGCCATCAAAGATCATCTTGCCGTGGCGTAAACCCACAATACGCTCGGTGTAGGTTTTAGCCTGAGCGACGTTATGGATGTTAATCAGCACCGGCAGCGACAGCTCGCTGGCCAGGCTTTGCAGTAAAATCATAATCTGCTCGGAGGTGCGCGGGTCGAGAGAGGCGGTAGGCTCATCGGCCAACAGAACTTCAGGTTCCTGCATCAATGCACGCACTACGCCTACCCGTTGGCGCTCGCCCCCGGAAAGTTCATCCGCACGCTTATTGGCGTAGTGAGCGATCCCAACGCGCTCCATTAGCACAAACGCACGCTCTATATCGGCCTGAGGATAGCGGCGCGATATCGCTTGATAGAGATTGACGTAACCCAGCCGCCCGGCCAGCACGTTCTCCATCACGGTTAAACGATCAAGCAGGTTAAAGCCTTGAAACACCATGCCGATTTTGCGACGCGCACGGCGCAATTCAGCGCCTTTGAGGTTTACCAGTTCATGTCCGTTGAGTTTGATAGAGCCGGATGTTGGCTCGACCAAACGATTAATACATCTCAGCATGGTACTTTTGCCCGCACCTGAGGCGCCTACGATAGAGATAACGCTGTTTCCCTCTACCTTGAGGTCAAGCCCTTTAAGCACAGCTTCATCGTGACCATAACGTTTGACCAGATTGGTAATTTCCAGCATGTGTTCGCGCCCATCGTCGAGAAAATAAACGCACCGCCGATGGCGGTGCGTTACGTTTACTCCAAGTTTTCTGGCGTGTAGCTCACGTCATTAGCGTCTTGGATGGTACGAATCACTTTCCAGTTATCCTGGTAGTTGATGGGGATAAATTTCTCGACGCCCTCAAACTCTTCACCAAGCTCGGTGCCGACAAAATCAAAGCTGAAAAAGGCTTCTTCAATTTTTTCGACCAAATCTGGATGCAGGTTGTGCGCGTAGTTATAAGACGTGGTGGGGAAACGGTCAGACTCAAAAATCAGCCGTACATCTTCCTCGTTATAAAGGCCGCGGGCGGCCATTCGCTCAACCACTTCAGAGGCTACTGGGGCGGCATCATAATCCTTGGCCACGACGCCCAGCATTGATTGGTCGTGGCTGCCCGAGTAGACCACTTCATAATCTTCATCGGGGGTAATGCCGAGTTCCGGTAGCAGGGCACGGGGGGCTAGGTTACCCGAGTTGGAGGTGGGAGAAGTGTGGGCAACGCGTTTGCCTTTGAGATCCTCTACTTCATGAATATCGGAGTCAACATGGGTAAACAGCTGCAGGGTATAGCCAAATTGGCCGTCGTCCGATCCCATTAACGCAAACGGCACCGCACCGGCTAAATTCACCGCAAACGGGGTAGGGCCGGTGGAGAAACCGGCGATATGCAAGCGTCCGCTGCGCATGGCTTCCACTTGTGCTGCGTTGGACTGCACCGCGAAGAAGCGCACATCCCGCTCGGTGACGTCTGCCAAGTGATCGATAAACGGCTGCCAGATGTCTGAATAAATAGCCGGGTCTTCTACCGGTGTGTAGGCAAAAATCAGCGTATCTGGGTTAGCCCATTCAGATTCATCAGTCGGGCGATCAGCGACCATATCGCCGTCTTCGTCGCAATAAATCGTATCCAAGTCGCCGCGTTCACACTCGGCGAAAGCAGGGGTTGTTAGCAGGGCGAGCGGAAGGAGTGATGCTGCGGTAAGCATCGCAAGCGGGCGCTTGCGAAAGAGCGAAGTTGCCATGGTATGCCTCATTTGTTCGTTCTTGTTGTGTTCTTCTGTAGGTAAAACTGTTTTGCTCTTCACTGCGCGTTGCCATTATTGAAAACGGAAAATGTTCTGTAAGTAGACATTCCGCGTGAAGAATGATTATTTTCGAAAGTAGACACCTTCAATCTAGGGTTTGTGACGAACTTATGTCAAATACTTTACAACCGCACTCCGACTATTGGCGAAACCGCTATCTACTAATGCGCCACGGCCATAGCCAAGCTAACGCAGCAGGGTTGATTATTAGTTCGCCCGAGCGCGGCGTAGAGAACTTCGGGCTTTCCGAGTATGGCGAACAACAGCTTGCCGAGCGAATGACTAGTTGGCGGTGGCCAGTGCCGACCCGCGTGGTGCATTCAGATTTTTTGCGTACCACTCAAACCGCTGCCCGAGTGGCCGCCGCGTTTGGGTTAGTTCCAAGCGTGGATACGCGCTTAAGAGAGCGCTATTTTGGTGAGTTGGAGGGGCAGGGTGACGAACTCTATCCCCGCATATGGGCACTAGACGCGCAAAATGCCGAACATCAGCATCATGGTGTGGAAGCAGTAAGTGCGGTAGCGAATCGAATGCGGGTGGTGATAGAGTTATTCGAGCAGCGGACCAGCGGTGAAACGATTGTTCTGGTGAGCCACGGTGACCCGTTGCAAATCCTACTCACGTCTTTGGCGGGCAGACCGCTGACCACACATCGCGAGCAGTCGCCGCTGGCACCTGCTAGCGTTACCCTGTGCGGGATCGGTGGGTAGCCTCGTGTCTGGCGAGGCTAGGCGGTGAAGAGTTTGCCGTTACGGTGGGTAACGTATCGCGCCAACAGGTGGTCCAGTTGGGTGAACGTATCCGCGAACGAATAGCCCAGCAGCCGTTTTACCTGACGTCTGAGGAGTCGCAAACGCCGATGATGGTGACACTGACCGTTAGCGTGGGGATTGCACCTCTGGTGATGTCGAATAACGTGGACCACAGTCACGCCGTGGCTGTTGCTCAAGCCGACCAAGCGCTTTATGCAGCCAAAGAAGGGGGACGCAACCGCGTCATGGCGTACTGGTGGTAGCCCTGAGCCGTTACTTGAGCCTTTACGCCTGGGTTGGCGGAATCCAGGCAATCATATCGACTTCCACGTCGGCGCCACCGGCTAAGCCGGTTACGCCAATGCAGGTGCGAGTGGGCAACGGTTGTGGGAAGTAGCTGGCGTAAACTTTATTTACTTCGTCGAAGTGGCCCATATTGGTAATAAATACGCGGGACTGCACCACGTGCTCGAAGTCACTGCCGACTTCTTCCAATACGATCGCGAGGTTCTGCATCACCCGATGAGTCTGTTCGGTGAAGGTGCCCAACAGCATCTCGTTGGTCTCGGGTACCGTTGGCATCTGCCCGGTAATAAACACTAAGTCCCCCACGCGGCAGGCGTGGGAAAACGGCGCAATAGGCTGCGGGGCGCGGTCTATGAATAGCTTTTCCATCATGCTTTTATCCTTTTTTTGACGGATGTCGTTGCGAGGAGCGGAGCGACGAAGCAATCTTGTTAGTCGTAGCATAATACCGAGATTGCTTCGCTTCACTCGCAAGGACTCATAGTGTGGGTCGCAATGACAAGTGTGTGGTTGACTGTTTTGTTAATGGTTTTAACACATCATGGGCCTCAAGTGAGGCCCATGATGACGTACATATCCACAGCTCGTTCATTACTAGGGCTGTGTATTAATGCCCAAGTATCTGGCTTAAGAACAGCTGGGTACGCTCAGACTGCGGGTTATTAAAGAACGGCTCAGGCGCGTTTTCTTCAATGATTTGCCCCTGATCCATAAAGATGACGCGGTCGGCGACGGTTTTGGCGAACCCCATTTCGTGGGTGACGCAGATCATGGTCATGCCTTCTTCCGCCAATTCCACCATGACGTCCAGCACCTCTTTGATCATTTCGGGATCAAGGGCGGAGGTGGGCTCGTCAAACAGCATCACGTCAGGGTGCATGCACAGCGAACGGGCAATCGCCACGCGCTGCTGCTGACCGCCCGAAAGCTGCCCTGGGTACTTGTTCGCCTGCTCGGCAATGCGCACCCGCTGAAGATACTCCATCGCTAGTGCTTCGGCCTCTTTACGTGGCTTCTTTTGCACCCACATTGGTGCGATACAGCAATTTTCCAGCACCGATAAATGCGGGAACAAATTGAAGTGTTGAAACACCATGCCGACACTGCGGCGAATTTGTTCAATACGCTTAACGTCTTGGGTCAGCGGTACGCCGCCCACCACAATCTCACCTTTTTGGTGCTCTTCAAGGTGATTGATGCAGCGAATCAGCGTTGATTTACCCGAACCCGAAGGGCCGCAAACCACGATACGTTCGCCGCGTTTTACTTCAAGGTAGATGTCCCGCAGTACGTGAAAATCGCCGTACCACTTATTAACGTTGCGCATCTCGACCATCAGGTCAGAAGTACTGGTGTCAGCGGTGTTGGTGGCTGCTTGTGTCATGTTGATATCCTACTTAAAACGTAATGAGATGCGGCGTCAGTGCTTATGGCCGGTGTTTAGCTTGCGCTCTAAGTACTGGCTGTAGCGCGACATGCTGAAACAGAAAATCCAGAACACGAACGCGGCAAATACATAGCCCTCTATCGAGAAGCCCAACCAGCGCGAGTCGGAAAGCGCCGCTTGCACAATACCCAACAGGTCAAACAGCCCGATAATCATGACCAGCGTGGTGTCTTTAAACAGTGAGATAAACGTATTGACGATGCCGGGAATCATCATTTTTAACGCCTGCGGCATCACGATCAGCCCCATGCGCTTCCAATACGTCATCCCTAATGCTGCCGCCGCTTCATCCTGGCCTTTGGGAATGGCCTGTAAACCACCGCGAATGACCTCGGCCATATAAGCACTTTGAAACAGCGTCAGGCCGATTAGTGCGCGTATCAGGCGATCTACGCTGAGCTCAGAAGGCAGGAACAGCGGCAGCATCACTGAGGCCATAAACAAAATGGTGATGAGCGGCACGCCGCGCCAGAACTCGATGAAAATCACGCAGAAGGTTTTAACGATGGGCATGTTCGAGCGTCGCCCAAGGGCGAGTACGATGCCAATCGGCAGTGCGCCCACCATGCCTACCGTGGCCAAAAGCAGGGTCAGCATTAAGCCGCCCCAGCGGTGAGTGGAAACACGTGGTAGGTCAAAATAGCCGCCGTGTAAAAGCACATAAGCGATGACAGGGAAAACCAGTAGAGCAAAGAGTGTCATCCAGCGCTTCAGCGGTAGGCGGGGGATCACCATCCAGGCAATAATGCCCGCGAACATGGCAAACACGATATTGGCGCGCCAGTACTCCTCACTGGGATAGAGGCCGTACATGAACTGGGAAAAACGTGCGTTGACGAATACCCAGCAGGCGCCGACCCGTGAACAGTCTTCACGGCTATCGCCCACCCAGTCGGCATCGATAAACGCCCACTGAATCGTTGGCACCACCAGTAGGTAGAGCACATACAGACCCAGCAGCGTGAAGATGCTATTGATTGGGCCGTTAAACAGATTGCCACGTAGCCAGGCAACCGGACCAATCGTGCCTTTAGGGGCCGGGCGCTGAGGTATGGTGTCTTTGTTGTGAATCATGGGGTCGCCTCCGGCCTAGCGTTCGACCAGTGCAACGCGAGCGTTGAACCAGTTCATGAACATGGACACCAGCAAGCTGATGATCAGATAAACCGCCATGGTCATGGCAATCACTTCGATTGCTTGACCGGTCTGGTTGAGCGTGGTGCCAGCAAAAACCGACACTAAGTCGGGGTAGCCGATGGCGGTGGCCAGTGACGAGTTTTTAATCAGGTTAAGATATTGGCTGGTGAGTGGTGGAATGATGACGCGCATGGCCTGCGGAATCACCACCAGGCGTAGCACCAGTTTGCGCGGTAAGCTGAGTGCCTGTGCAGCTTCTGTTTGGCCATGGGGAATGGCCTGGATGCCTGAGCGCACAATCTCTGCAATGAAGGACGCGGTATAGATAGACAGCGCCAGCCACAGGGCCAAAAATTCAGGGATAATGGTAATACCCCCGCCGAAGTTAAAGCCCCTCAGTACCGGCATTTCCCAGGTCACCGGAACGCCGGTCGCCACCAGTATCAGCAGTGGTAGGCCAAAGATAATGACCAGCGACATCCAGAAAACCGGCAGGCGCTTGCCAGTGGCTTCATGGCGACGCTTATTCCAGATAACCAGCGCAATACTGGCAATGATCGCGACTACAAAAGTAGCAGGGATCAATCCAAAGCCTGATTCAAACAGCGGTTGCGGCAGGTAAAGCCCGCGCACATTGAGGAAAATGGCTTCGCCAAACGCCATGCTCTCTCTAGCGCTGGGTAAGGTACGCAGTACCGCAAAGTACCAGAAGAATATCTGCAGCAGCAGCGGGATATTGCGGAAGGTTTCGATATAAGCGTTGGCTAGCTTGGCGATCAGCCAATTGGGCGATAGCCGCGCAATACCGACAATAAAACCGATAATCGAGGCGGCTAACACCCCCAATCCACCCACCAACAGCGTGTTGAGCAAGCCAATCACAAAGGTACGGGCGTAGGTGCTTTGAGAAGAGTACTCAATTAAGGTTTGACCAATACCAAAGCCGGCTGTATTGCCCAAAAAGCTAAAGCCTGTGGTGATGCCGCGGGCGTTCAGGTTGGCTTGGGTATTGCCGACAATATAGATCAGGAAAGCCGCCACGACGGCGACCAAAATTATTTGAAAGATAAGTGCCCGCTTAGCGCGGTCTCGCCAAAACGGCGGCTTGTGGCCGGCGGGGCGAACAATGGGTCTTACAGACATGGATGGCGTCTCCGCGATACGGAAGGTCAATCAGATGGCCCGCCACGATCTTGAAACAGGTCCTTTGAACACATACCTGTGGTAAAGGGTGGCGGGCCGGGGTCAAGCGAGACGCTTAGCGAATCGGGGGAGCGTACTGGAAGCCACCGTCGTTCCACAGGGCGTTAACACCGCGTTCTATTTCCAGCGGCGAGCCCATGCCCACGTTGCGGTCAAAGCTTTCTGCGTAGTTACCCACTTGGCTAATGATGTTGTAGGCCCAGTCGGCTTCGAGGCCCATGCCTTCACCGTAGTTGCCGTCCTGGCCCAGCAGGCGAGCAACGTTGGGATTGTCAGAGTTCAGCATTTCTTCAGCGTTATCGCGGCTAACGCCATATTCTTCAGCGTTAATCATCGCAAACAGTGACCATTTCACAATATTGAACCAAGTATCATCGCCTTGACGAACAACCGGTCCCAGCGGCTCTTTGGAGATAACGTCAGACAGGATCATTGAGCCTTCAGGGTCATCTAGCTGAATACGTAGCGCCGCCAGCTGAGAGGTGTCAGACGTTAGTACGTCACAGCGGCCGGCCTGGTAGCCCCCCACGGTTTGCTCAGAGGTATCAAATACAATCGGGTTGAATTCCATGCCGTTGGCACGGAAGTAGTCGGCCAGGTTCAGCTCGGTAGTGGTGCCCGATTGGATACAGATGGACGCCCCGTCAAGCTCATCAGCGCCGGTAATTCCCAAATCTCGGGCGACCATGAAACCCTGACCATCGTAAAAGTTAACGCCGGCGAAGTTAAGGCCCAGGGTGGTATCGCGGGTAGTCGTCCAGGTGGTGTTGCGTGACAGTATATCAACCTCACCAGACTGCAGGGCGGTGAAGCGTTCAACGGCGTTCAATGAAATGTAGTTAACCGCCTCCGCATCGCCAATAACCGCTGCCGCTACTGCGCGGCAAATATCAACGTCCAGACCCTGCCAGTTACCCTCGTCATCCGGTGCCGAGAAACCCGGTAGACCATCGCTAACGCCACAGCGAACGGCGCCACGCTCAAGGGTATCTTCCAGGGTGTCGGCTTGAGCCGTTGCCACTGCTGCTAGGCTAAGCGAGCCCGCGGATGCCAGCAGCACCAGGTGTTTTTTATTGAACATTCAGTTTCCCTCGAAGTTATTGAAATCAGTTATTGAAATCAGTTATTGCAATCATTGTGCATGCCGTAGCATGTGACTAAACCTAGCAAGGAAGATGCCAACAAGGGTACAGGCGTGAATTCAGCGCTTTTCAACGCTACTCAACGAATTCGAGACGAAGGTCTAGGTGCAAATACGGCAACCGCTGACCTCGCTTTGCACCTTTATGGAGCAATCTGAGGTAAGCGGTCACTAAAAGGTAGGCAAAACGAGTGTGCGTTTACTCGGCCGCAAAAGCCTTGCGCATAAATGGCGGCAGGGCGAGCGCGCCACGGTGGGCTTCAAAGCTGTAGTACTCAAGCGGCAGGTCGTGGCTGGCGGCCGCCTGCTCGCGGAACGTACTGACGTCGGTGGCTTTACCCGCCAGCGTCACGCTCCACCAGCCCGATGGGTAAACCGGCTGGGGGAAGGGAAGGGTGGCGACGCTGTCAAAGCCCGCTTTGCGCATATCGTTACGCAGCTCGCGGATAATCGAGCCACTGTGATAAAGCGGTGATTCGCTCTGCTGCACCATTACGCCGCCGCTTTTCAAAATGCGGTGGCAGCGCTTTAGAAAGTCGGTTTTAAACAGCCCTTCGGCAGGTCCAACCGGGTCGGTGGAGTCGATGATTAAAACATCGATGCTCTCATCCGGTGCATCGTCTACCCACTTCACGCCATCGGCGAACAGCAGTTCGGCGCGAGGGTCGTTATTTGACTCTACCAATGATGGGAAGAAACGCTCGGATGCCTTGGTGACTTCTTCGTCGATATCAATTTGGGTGACTTTCTCGACGCCAGGATGACGCAGCACTTCTTTCAATGTGCCGCAGTCGCCGCCACCGATGATCACCACCCGCTTGGGGTCTTGATGGGTGAATAGCGCCGGATGTGCGATCATCTCGTGGTAGAGGAAGTTATCACGATCGGTCAGCATCACGCAGCCATCCAACACCATCAGGTTGCCGAAGGTCTCGGTGGCGTAAACTTCTAGGTGTTGGTAGTCGCTTTGCACATCCAGCAGCTTTTCAGAGATCTTCAATGAGAAGGCGCTGCCATGGCTATCAAAGACTTCGGTAAACCATTGGTCGTCGGCGCGTAAATCGCTCATCAATTGGCTCCTGAGTGCTGTGCATTGGTGTGCGTTGGAATATCCCGATGATACTGCGGGCTTAAATCGTGCAGCGCTTCCATAAAGGCGGTGACGTTATCCGGGTTGGTGAATTGGCTGATGCCGTGGCCCAGGTTAAACACGTGACCAGGGCCGTGGCCGTAGCTTTCCAACACACGAGCGACTTCGGCGCGAATGGCCGAGGGGCGGGCAAAGAGAACGTTGGGGTCCAGGTTGCCCTGCAACGCCACTTTATGGCCCACTCGCGCACGGGCATCGGACAGCTCAGTAGACCAATCGATACCTAGCGCATCAGCACCGGCACAGGCGATATGCTCAAGCCACTGGCCACCGTTTTTGGTGAAGAGAATCACCGGTACGCGGCGGCCGTCGTGCTCGCGGATGAGTCCCGAGACGATCTGCTCCATGTAGCGCAGCGAGAACTCAAGGTAGGCGGGGGTAGACAGCGCACCGCCCCAGGTATCAAAAATCTGCACCGCCTGGGCGCCAGCGCGAATTTGCGCGTTCAGGTAGTCGGTCACCGCATGTGCTAGCGTATCCAGCAGCTGGTGCATGGTGTCTGGTGTGTCGTAGAGCATGGTTTTCAGATGGCGGAAATCTTTGCTGGAGCTCCCCTCGACCATGTAGGTGGCCAGCGTCCAAGGGCTGCCCGAGAAGCCGATCAGCGGCATGCGGCCATTCAGCTCGCGGCGAATGGTCGACACCGCGCGCATCACGTAATCCAAATCGCGTTCGGCATCGGGTACGGTTAGTGCAGCGACTTCTTCTTGTGTACGCACGGTTTTGCGGAATTTTGGGCCTTCGCCGGTTTCAAAATAGAGTCCCAAGCCCATAGCATCTGGAATGGTCAAAATATCTGAAAACAGAATGGCCGCATCCAGCGGAAAGCGTTCCAGTGGCTGTAGGGTGACTTCGCAAGCCAAGTCATGGTTGCGGCACAGATCCATAAAGCTGCCCGCATCGGCTCGTCTGGCACGGTATTCCGGCAGATACCGGCCGGCTTGACGCATCATCCACACGGGCGTGCGGTCGACAGGCTGACGCGCCAGTGCGCGAAGGAAACGATCATTTTGCAACGGTGTGGTGGTCATAGATACTTGCTCTTAAGAAATTTGCCCGCATCATCGAGGAGCGCGTAGACGGAATTGTATGCGGCCAATTGTACTTGAAAATAGCGGGTAGGGCGGCGCCCTGAGTGGCAAATTTCGTTGCACTCGACGAATTTTTCTCCTTTATTTAGCCGCTTTGCCAGCGTGAGGCGGGCGCTGCTTCCTGATAGAATAGCAGCCCATTTTGCCAACACTGGTGTGGTTAACTGGTTTGGTCCATCAGCGAGGTAACCTGTGACCATTCGCTTCATTGCCGCTTCCCGGCTGCCCACCCCTTGGGCGACATTTACCATGCATGGCTTCGAAGATGAGGCCACTGGCAAGGACCATATTGCCCTCACGCTGGGCGATGTTACCGGTGACGAGCCGGTGTTGGGGCGGGTCCACTCCGAGTGTCTAACCGGCGATGCGATGTTCTCAATGCGCTGCGACTGCGGCTATCAACTGCAGGAGGCGCTCAAGCGCATTGCTGAAGAGGGTCGTGGCGTGCTGTTTTATCTGCGTCAAGAGGGCCGTGGCATTGGCCTGTTAAACAAAATTCGCGCCTATCATCTGCAGGACCAGGGCGCTGACACGGTTGAAGCCAACGAGCAGCTTGGCTTCGGTGCCGATATGCGCCGCTATGACCTGTGCGTGCCGATGCTTAACCATTTGGGGATTACATCGTTACGGCTAATGACCAACAACCCGCGCAAGGTGGATGCCCTCACTCGCGACGGTGTGAATATCGTTGAACGCCTGCCGATCACCACCGGTTTGAACTCTCATAACGAACAGTACCTTGCCACCAAAGCGGGCAAGCTCGGCCACATGATGGCCCTGGATGACTTTACCCAAGCTAGCGACGTGGATATCGAGCGCAAGGGGTGACAGAGGGAAAGTATTGAACAGGGCCCGAGCGTAAGGAGCGCCCTATGAAACAAACAATGCGCAACAGACCAGCCAATATCAGTGAATTCAGCGTCGTCGAAGAGTACCTGAACAGTATTACCCATGGCATCGGTGCGGTGCTCAGCCTGGTGGGGATGGTGGTGCTGCTAATCGCGGCTAGCTTAGCCGCTCATGTCGACCCGTGGAAAATTGTCAGCCTGAGCCTGTACGGCAGCACGTTAGTCCTGCTTTATACCGCTTCGACCCTTTATCACAGTATTCCTCATCGACGCTGGAAGCAGCGCTTTCAGTTACTTGATCACTGTGCGATTTATCTACTCATCGCAGGTACTTACACGCCCTTTTTACTGGTCAATATGCGCGGCACCACGGGCTGGGTATTATTTGCCGCCGTGTGGTCGCTGGCGCTAGTGGGCATTGCCTGCATATTGCTATGGCCCCAGCGTTTTTCGATATTGCGCGTGGCGATTTATTTACTCATGGGCTGGATGATCGTGCTGGCATCAGGCGAGATGGCGGCCAGCTTATCGAAAACGGGCATCGTCCTGCTGGCGGCCGGCGGGATCACCTATACACTCGGGGTTATCTTCTACGCCGTGCGCGCTATCCCCTATAATCATGCCATTTGGCATCTTTTTGTAATCGCCGGTAGCGTTTGCCACTACTTTGCCGTTTATAGCGCCGTTCTGCCCCATACCTCGCCTGCATAATGCTAGCATTGTCTCATTAAATTGTATTACTTCCTTGAGGTATGCAGCGTTAGTTGGCAAGATCAAAAAAAAGAGAAGCTCAACGAGCTTTTCCATCCAGAGGATTAGCATGAGTTCTACTAATAACGCCCACGATACGACAATGCCGTCAGTGCTCGGGAAGCAAGACCAATCTGACGACATGATTCATCGCATCGGCCACTTAACCCGCCTGCTGCGGGACAGTATGAAAGAGCTGGGGTTGGATCAGCAGATTTCCCAGGCGGCGCAAGCCATTCCTGATGCCAATGACCGGCTAAACTATGTCGCCTCGATGACCGAGCAGGCCGCGGAACGAGCGTTAAACGCCGTTGAACGCGCCCAGCCCTTACAAGATGACCTTGAAAGTGAGGGCGCCGCCCTGGACAAGCGCTGGCAGGCGGCGATGGCTAAGCAAGTGGAGGTAGAGAGCGACCCGGCGCTAGTGGCCGATACGCAGCATTATTTGAGTAATACGCTTCCCAAAGCGACCGGCGATACGCAAAAAGAGCTGCTTGAAATTATGATGGCTCAAGACTTCCAGGATCTCACTGGTCAGGTGATCAAGAAGATGACGGAGGTGATTAAGTTAATCGAAGAGCAGCTGGTACAAGTGCTGGTCGATAATGTCCCCAATGTTACCGACGGCGTTAAGCACGAAGATAACCGCGATGAGCATGCCAAGCTGCGTAATGGGCCGCAGGTCGGCAAAGACAAAACCGATGTGGCCACAGGGCAAGACCAAGTCGATGATCTGCTTGACGATCTTGGCTTTTAACTGACGCTCCGCCGCCGCCCCGCCAAACCCGCGTAGAGCACCGTTGCCGATTTGTCTGCAACGGTTCTCGTCAGCTGCTAAAAGCTTCTTAGCGAGGATTTGCGACGCTGTATTCTATATGCGCCATTCTTAACTACTGTTCTTAAGCGCTACCCCGCGCCTCGCGAATCCGCTCGTAGGCATTGCCGATTTCGCTGGTGCGCGCTTGGGCGACATCGCGCATGCTGTCCGGCAGGCCTTTGCCGGCCAGTTTGTCGGGGTGATTTTGGCTCATCAGGCGGCGGTAGGCCTTCTTGATATCGGCGTCGCTGGTGTCTTCTGAAACGCCCAATACCCGATAAGCGTCTTTGAGAGCTTCTTTGCTGGCGCCCTGGGAATTGGCGGCGGCGCCATGCAGCATGGCTTCGATCTGCTGTACTTCGGTTTCACTGCAGCCCACGCCGCGGGCAACACGCAGAATCATCTCGTGTTCGGCGTCGTGGAGCACGCCGTCGGCCGCAATAGCGCTGAGTTGAACCTGAATAAACACCTGGCGTAAAACCGGCTGGCGTTGGGTCAAGCGGTAAACCGCCGCCAGCTCGGCATCAAGGTCAAAATCATCGGCACGGCCGCGTTCGAAAGCGGCGCGTGCTTTGGCGCGCTGTTCGCCCTGTAAGTGCATCTGGTCAAATAGCTTTTCGGCGACGTCGAGTTCGCCATCGGTCACTTTGCCGTC
Source organism: Halovibrio sp. HP20-59 (assembly GCF_033052795.2). NCBI lineage: Bacteria > Pseudomonadati > Pseudomonadota > Gammaproteobacteria > Oceanospirillales > Halomonadaceae > Halovibrio > Halovibrio sp. HP20-59. Next base: position 299,870 of record NZ_JAWJUW020000003.1, on the reverse strand, counting down.
GGCTTGGCACAGGCAACCCATGACGGAAAAGATCGATTCCAGAAAGCCTTCCTGGATACGCATGCGGGCAAGGTTCAGGCGACGGCTCAGGCGCCGCCCCAGCCACCAGCCCAAACCGCCGCCAATAAGTAGCCCCACCGGGCCGCCAAATGCAAGGCCGATCAGGGCGAAGATGATAATCAAAAATAGCATGGCAATCTCAAAAGTGGTGGAAAGTTAAAAGTCATTGAAAGCTAAAGGCTTAAGGCAACCGAGCGCGAATAGCGCGTTCGATGCCTTCGATATCCAGCTGGCAGTCGGCAAGCAGCTCTGCAGGGGTGCCGTGTTCGACAAAGGCGTCGGGTAAGCCGAGGTTGAGTACTTCCACCTGCACACCCTCAGCGTTGAGCAGCTCATTGACAGCGCTGCCTGCGCCGCCGGCAACCACGTTCTCTTCCAGGGTCACCAGTAGTTCGTGTTCATCGGCGGCGTGTAACAGCGCGTCGCGGTCCAGGGGTTTAATTGAGCGCATATTGATGTGGGTGGCATTGAGCCGTTCGGCCACTTCCGCCGCCGCGCTGTTGAGGCTGCCAAAGGCCAGCAGTGCAATGCGCACGCCGTCGTTGGCGGCGTGGCGGCGTACGTCCGCTTTGCCAATAGCCAGTGGCTCAAGGTGCGCGGGGATCTCAACGCCTGGCCCTGTGCCGCGGGGGTAGCGCACCGCAGCGGGGCCGGGGTGGTGATAGGCCGCACTGAGCATGGCGCGGCACTCGGCTTCGTCGGCCGGGGCTAGAATCACCATGCCGGGCACGCAGCGTAAAAACGACAGGTCCATGCTGCCGTGGTGCGTGGGGCCGTCTTCGCCCACTAAGCCCGCGCGATCAATCGCAAAAGTGACATCGAGGCTCTGCACCGCCACATCGTGGATGAGCTGATCGTAGCCGCGTTGCAGAAAAGTGGAATAGATGGCGACCACTGGCTTCATACCTTCGCAGGCCATGCCTGCCGCGAGCGTTACCGCATGCTGCTCGGCAATCGCCACATCGAAATAGCGCTGAGGGTACTCTTTTGAAAAGCGAATCAGGTCGGAGCCTTCGCGCATGGCAGGGGTGATCCCCATCAAGCGTGGATCCGCCGCGGCCATATCGCACAGCCAGTCGCCAAAAACGTTGCAGTATTTTTTCTTGGGCGGTGGTGGTGCCACCATCGGTTTCCTGACCGTCGTGGCTGTGGCCGAGGTGCCGGGTTTTTCTAACTTGGTAATCGCATGGTAGCCAATCTGGTCCGCCTCGGCGGGCAGGAAGCCTTTGCCCTTGACCGTTTTGATATGCAGAAACTGCGGGCCTTCAAGGTCGCGCAGGTTTTCCAGCGTCTCGGTTAACGCGTCGAGGTCGTGGCCATCAATGGGGCCAACGTAGTTAAAGCCCATTTCTTCAAACAGTGTGGCGGGGCTGACCATGCCTTTCATGTGTTCTTCGGTGCGACGGGCAATTTCTAGCGCGCCGGGCAGGTGAGAGAGCACTTTTTTGCCCTCTTCGCGTATTTTCAAGTAGGGCTTGCTGGAGAGTACCCGGGCGAGATACGTCGCCATGCCGCCGACATTCTCGGAAATCGACATCTCGTTGTCGTTGAGCACTACCAGCAAGTTGGCATTCACATGACCCGCATGAGCGAGGGCCTCAAAGGCCATGCCCGCAGAGAGCGCGCCGTCGCCAATAATCGCGCACACATGGCGCTTTTCGCCTTGGGCTTTGGCCGCCAGCGCCATCCCCAACGCCGATGAAATTGACGTGCTGGAATGGCCCACGCCGAAGGTGTCGTACTCGGATTCGGCGCGGCGCGGAAAGGCGGCCAAGCCGCCGTGCTGACGAATGCTCAGCATGGTTTCTCGGCGGCCGGTCAGAATTTTGTGCGGATAAGCCTGATGACCAACGTCCCACACCAAGCGGTCTTGGGGGGTGTTAAAGACGTGGTGCAGAACAACGCTCAACTCGACAACGCCGAGCCCTGCGCCAAAATGACCGCCTGAAACGCCCACGCTATATAATAGGTAGGCGCGTAGTTCATCGGCCAATTGGGCGAGCTGACGGGCATTCATGGCCCGCAGCGCAGCGGGATGGTCAAAGGAGTCGAGCAGCGGCGTCGTTGGGCGCTCGCGGGGGATTTCGTCGAACAGCTTCATGGGCATCTTTAGTGGTCGCGCTCGATCATATAGTGGGCTAATTCGGCCAGCGGTGCGGCTCCTTCGCCCAGCGGGGCGAGGGCGGCAATGGCCTCGTCGATCAGGCTTTGCGCTTTGCGCTCTGCGCCCTCAAGCCCCAGCAGGCTGGGGTAAGTGGGCTTGGCACGGGCGGCATCGGCGCCTGACGTTTTGCCTAGGGTAACGGTGTCGCCAGTCACGTCCAGGATGTCGTCGTGAATCTGGAAGGCTAGTCCAATGGCGCGGGCGTAGCGAGTCAGCGCGGTCAAACGGGGGTCATCTTCAGCGACTGCGACTAGGCCGCCCATGCGCACCGCGGCGACAATCAGGGCGCCAGTTTTGTGGGCGTGCATATGGGCCAGGGCGTCGACATCCGGATGGCCGCCGACGGCGTCTAAATCCAGCGCTTGGCCCGCTACCATACCATCGCGGCCGGACGCCGAGGCCAGCGTGTGGACTAAGTGACTCAGCCGCGGGTGAGCGGTGCTGGCCAGTACCTCAAAGGCCAGTGCCTGCAGGGCATCACCGGCTAAAATCGCACTGGCTTCATCAAAGGCTTTATGCACCGTGGGTTGACCACGGCGCAGGTCGTCGTCATCCATGGCGGGTAAATCATCATGAATCAGCGAGTAGGCGTGGATGAGTTCAATGGCGGCGGCCGGCGCGTCTAACGCTTTAGCGTCGGCACCCAGCGCTTTCCCGGCCAAGTACACCAGCAGCGGGCGCAGGCGTTTGCCCCCCCCCAGCAAACCATGGCGCATGGCGGCTTCAAGCCTGGGCGCCACCGCCGGGCGGCTGTTGAAAAGAGCCGCTAGCGTGGCGTCTACGCGGGTATTGCTGGTTTGGCGCAGAGTGGCAAGCGGGCTTTGCTGCGTCGCTACCATGGGGGCGTCTCCTTGCTGTCTTCCTCGACGGTGTCCTTGGGGTCGTCGGGGCCGGCAAAGGGCGCCACGTTTAAACGCCCTTCACTGTCTTCGCTGAGCGCACGAACTTTAAGCTCGGCGCTATCCAGGCGCTGCTGGGCATCGCGGGTTAGCCGCACGCCCTGTTCAAACGCGGTCAGTGCATCTTCCAATGAGAGCTCGCCTGACTCAAGGCGTTCAACGATGGTTTCGAGTTGCTCAACCGTCGCAGCAAAATCCTGCGGGGGTGGTGTTGTATCGCTCATTGGGAGGTGCCTGCAAACCGGTATTTTGAAAATAGCCCATAGTATACACCGACGTCTGGGGGTGGCGTCTGCCTTTCAGCCTACGCCAATGGTGGCGACTTGCGATCCATTCATCGTCAGTACGCAGACTTTTCATCATCTTGAACCGGTCTGAAGCGGGTGGGCTGTGCTACGATACGTGCCTCCTGTAAACCGATACACGGCGCTTGCCGCCGACTATAGAGGTTGATTCAGCCATGGCCAAAACGTCCCTGGACAAGAGCAAGATCAAGATCCTGCTACTCGAGGGCGTCCACCAAAGCGCGGTGGACAATTTTCACACGTCAGGTTACGCCAATATTGAGCACCTGCCGACATCGCTTGATGAGGAAGCGCTGATCGACAAGATCCGCGACGTTCACTTCATCGGGATTCGTTCCCGCACCCAGTTGACGGAGCGTGTGTTCGCAGCGGCAGAGAAGCTGGTCGGCGTTGGCTGTTTCTGTATCGGCACTAATCAGGTCGATTTGACCGCTGCCCTAACTCGCGGTATTGCGGTGTTTAACGCGCCTTACTCCAATACCCGTTCGGTGGCTGAGCTGGTGCTGGCGGAAGCCATTATGCTGCTGCGCGGTATCCCTGAGAAAAACGCCCGCGCCCACCAAGGCGGCTGGCTGAAGTCGGCCAAGAACTCCCACGAAGCGCGCGGTAAAACGCTGGGCATCGTTGGCTACGGCAGCATCGGCGCCCAGCTTTCGGTACTGGCTGAGTCGCTGGGCTTTAACGTTATTTATTACGATGTGATTGCCAAGCTGGGCATGGGCAATGCCAATCAAGTAGGCAGCCTTGAAGAGCTGCTGGGGCGTTCTGATGTGATCAGTTTGCACGTGCCTGATCTTGCCTCAACTCGCTGGATGATCGGCGCCAAAGAGATCGCCGCCATGAAACCCGGCGCGATCTTTATTAACGCCTCCCGCGGTAGCGTGGTTGAAATCGAGCCGCTGGCCGAGGCGCTGAAAGCAGGCAATCTCAACGGTGCGGCGATTGATGTCTTCCCGGTCGAGCCGAAAGGCAACGAAGAGGAGTTTGAAAGCCCGCTGCGTGGCCTGGAGAACGTCATCCTCACGCCGCATATCGGTGGTTCTACGCTGGAAGCCCAGGAAAATATCGGTATCGAGGTGTCGGAAAAACTGATCACCTATTCCGATAACGGCACCACCGTGACCTCGGTCAACTTTCCCGAAGTCGCGCTGCCCGCTCACCCGGACAAGCACCGTTTGCTGCATATCCACGACAACGTACCGGGCGTGCTGTCGCAGATTAACCGCGTACTGTCTGAAAACGGCATCAATATCTCGGGTCAGTATCTGCAGACCAACGAGAAAGTCGGCTATGTGGTCATCGATGTGGATAAAGCCTACGGTCCCCAGGCGCTGGAAGCCTTGAAGCAGGTGGATCACACGCTGAAAATCCGTGCGCTCTACTCGTCACAAAACAGCTAACGCATTGAGTTAAAAGTTGGCTGAAAAAAACGGCGCCTCTTGCGAGGCGCCGTTTTGGTTAGTGCCATTTAGCCGGCTTGGTCTCTAAGCCAAATCAAACAGCAGCACTTCGCCTGCTTCTTTACTGGTGAGGCTGATCGTTTCTTCCGGCGTAAACGCCGCCGCATCGCCTGCACCCAGCGTCTCGCCGTTAATGTCCATTTCGCCATTCACCACGTGCAGCCAGCCATGGCGCGAAGGCGGCGCTGTTGCCTGTTCGCCAGGGTTGAACAGGCCCGCGTAGAGGTTCACATCCTGATTGATGCTCACAGATCCGTCGCGGCCCTCCTGAGAGGCCACTAGGCGCCATTGGCCTTGCCGCTCGGCTGTTGGAAAGGCTTTTTGCTCGTAGCTGGGCTTAACGCCTAGCTGCTTGGGTTCAATCCATATTTGCAGAAAATGCAGCTCGTTCTCTTTAGAGTGATTGAACTCACTGTGCAGCACCCCGGTGCCCGCTGACATGCGCTGCACATCGCCCGGACGCATTACCTCGCCGTTGCCCATGTTGTCTTTGTGCTCCATTTCGCCTTCCAGCACATAAGAGATAATCTCCATATTCCGATGAGGGTGAGCGCCAAAGCCGTGGTCGCCCGCCACTCGATCCTCGTTGATCACGCGCAGGGCACGAAAACCCATATGGTTGGGGTCAACGTAGTTGGCAAACGAAAATGTATGGTACGAGCGAAGCCAGCCGTGGTTGGCGTAGCCCCGCTCGTTTGAACGACGAATAATCATGGTGTGCTCCGCAGGTTGTGTGAAAGTGAATAGTGACAATATACGCCTCGTTGGCGCCATGTGGCGTGAAGCTTTCAGTACGTTTCTGTCGAATAAATCGACGTTTTCAGCGCCAGATTGCGCTAGAATATGCGCGTCTTAATAACCCGGTCCGTCCTTTACGAGGATGACTACCTGGAGCTTTGCATGTCTGTAACCACTGCTATGCCTAACCCAATGCCGCCCATTGTGGTCGCGGCGCTGTATAAATTTGTCACCCTCAATGACTTCAAAGCGCTGCGCGAACCGCTTCACCAAACCATGCTCGATAACGGCGTAAAGGGCACGCTGCTGCTCGCCAAAGAGGGCATCAACGGCACGGTGGCGGGCAGCCGCGAGGGCGTTGACGCTCTGCTGGCTTGGCTGACCGCCGACCCGCGCCTAGCCGATATCGATCACAAAGAGTCCTATTGCGACGAAGCGCCGTTCTACCGTACCAAGGTCAAACTCAAAAAAGAGATCGTTACCCTTGGCGTGCCCGATATCGACCCTAACGATACCGTGGGCACCTACGTTGAGCCGGAGAACTGGAACGACATCATTGCCGACCCGGAAGTGCTGGTGATCGATACCCGCAACGATTACGAGGTGGCGATTGGCAGCTTTGAACGGGCGATCGACCCTAAAACCACCACGTTTCGCGAATTTCCCGAGTACGTGCGCGAGCACTACGACCCGGAAAAACATAAGAAAGTCGCCATGTTCTGCACCGGTGGTATCCGCTGCGAAAAAGCCTCCAGTTTTATGCTCAAAGAGGGCTTTGACGAGGTCTATCACCTAAAGGGCGGCGTGCTGAACTACCTGGAAAAAGTCCCCGAAGAGCAATCGTTATGGCGCGGTGAGTGTTTCGTGTTCGATAACCGCGTCACGGTTCGCCACGACCTAAGCAAAGGCGAGTTCGAGCAGTGCCACGCCTGCCGCATGCCGATATCCGCCGAGGATATGCAGTCATCTGCGTATGAGCCGGGAATAAGCTGCCCCCACTGCATCGACTCGCTGCCGGAGAAAACCCGCAACGCTGCGCGTGAGCGCCAGCGCCAGATAGACCTCGCCAAAGCGCGCGGCGAGCCGCACCCTCTGGGCCGCGATACCCGCAAAATGAAAGCCCATGGCTGAAAACATAGCCGATAGCATCGTTGCAAGCAGCGCTGAGTGAGTGGAATTCGTTTCCGTAAACGCGACAGCGGCGGCATTGGCGCGTTATCCTGATGTTCTTTTGTATCCAAGCGAGGCGTCTTTAGGCAGCTTGCCTTGACGCCTTCAGGAGAGGCTTTTAGGAGAATCAGGTGAGTGACGCCAAGCGCAGGACGGTCGGCCGTCCGGCGAATACTGCCAAAGCCAGCGGTGGGCACAGCCAGTCTCTGGTACGTGGCTTAACGCTGCTGGAATACCTCGCGGCCAGCCCGCTGGGGCTGGCCCTTTCAGACTTGGCGGAGATGGCCGAGTTAGCGCCGTCTACGACCCATCGCCTGTTACAAGCCTTGCAGAGCCAGGGCTTTGTGACCCAGGAAAACGAGCAAGGCCTGTGGCGAGTCGATGTCAAAACCTTTCGTATCGGCAATAGCTTTCTTGAAGCCCGCGACGTGGTGGCGACCAGCAGGCCCTTTCTGCGCCGCTTAACCGCGGAAACCGGTGAAACCGCTAACCTAGGTATTCGCGATGAGGCCACTGCGGTGTTCTTGGCTCAGCACGAATCCCCGCAAATGATGCGCATGATCACCCGCTTGGGTTCCCGCGCGCCGTTGCACGCCTCTGGCGTAGGCAAAGCGCTGCTGGCGTGGATGCCCGACGACGAGCGTACTCAATTGTTGGCAAATCGTGAGTTGGTGCGAGTGACCGCCAATACACTCTACGAGCCCGATACCGTGCAGGCTGAGATGGCGCAGATTCGCGCCCAGGGCTTTGCCTGCGACCGTGAAGAGCATGCCGTAGGCCTGCACTGCGTGGCCGCCTGCGTGTTTGATGAGTACGGCGCGCCGCTGGCAGCGATCTCTGTGTCTGGCCCTATGGCACGTATCCCGGAAGCCCGCTTGCTGACACTGGGGGCGCTGGTGCGTCAGACAGCCGCCGAGATTACTCAGCAGTTGGGTGGGCAGTTGCCGCGCTAGCGGGCGCTGCTAACGCTATGCTAAGCCTGTTTTGGGTCGCCTTGGGCAGCGCCACGTTATTGCCTGGTGGTTCGGAGGTGTGGCTGGCGCGGCTGTGGTGTGTTGGCGAACCGCCGCTGGCACTTTGGTGGGTAGCCACGCTGGGCAATACCCTGGGCAGCATGATCAACGTCGCGCTAGGCCGCTACGCACGCCAGTTTCAAGACCGCCGCTGGTTCCCTGCATCGCCACGTGGCCTGGCCCGAGCGGAAGGCTGGTACCACCGCTTTGGCGAGCTAAGCCTGTTGATATCCTGGGCGCCGGTGATTGGTGACCCGCTTACCGTACTGGCCGGTGTGTTTCGGCTACCCTGGTGGCGAGCGCTAGCGTGGATTTTGGTCGCCAAGGGCACCCGCTACGCGGTGGTATTGCTACTAGCACATTATTGGCTTGCGCCGCTGTGTCAGTGAAACGGCTTTAAGTCATGTTACCCTGTTCGACTTTTTAAAAAGCAACACGCTATATTCAACACACTATCGTGGCAACATGGTCAAAAATGACTGCATAGAATCTAGTGGTGCAACGACAGGCAGCCGTTAGAGTGAACAAAATACTCATCCAAAAGGAGGTTCAGGCGTGAAGCCACTTCGTTTATTACCCTGGCTAGGTGTCTGGCTATTGGCAATGGTTGCCTTATTGGCCACGCCAGCAATGGCGCAGAGCACGTCAAGCGAATCAGCCGACGCCGATGGTGGCGCATCGTCTGAAGAGGCGGCACCAACATCTTACCAAGCGTTAGCAGACCTCCTGGAAGACGAGCAGTCGCGACAAGAATTGATTGAGATGTTGCGCAATCAAGCCGCGTCGCTGCCCGGTAGTCTCGGCAACCAAGGCTCGCTGGAAGCCGCAGCCCAGGGCAGCGATATTGCGCCGGAAGATGTTTCGCTGCCGCGTCAGTTGGCTGAACTTACCAGTAGTGTGGTTAGCGATGTGGGAGGGCAGTTTGAACAAGTGGTTAGCCTGGTGAGCGGGCTATTCACGGGTCAAGAGGAAGACAGCGTCTTTGATATGGCCGCGTTCATCAGTGCAGCGATTAATTTGGGCATTGTGATTGCCGCTACCTTCGTCATGTTTGCGCTTTTCCGGCGAATGGTGAAACCGCTATTTACTAAAATCAGCGGCTGGTCGTTAAATGGCCATAACCTGACGCCTGTGTTGCGCCTGATTGCCTGTGTGGCGATTGCGGCGGTTATTGATGTGCTGCTGGTCAGTTTGTCTTATGTGGGCGGTAACCTGGTAGCTACCTTTGCGGTCGGTGAAACCGGTGAGCTGTCGACACGTGCCTCGCTATTTTTAAATGCGTTCTTAATTATCGAACTGCTTAAAGCGGGTGTACGGATGTTGTTCTCTTCGCGTTACGAAGGGCTGCGTCTGCTACCTATTTCTGCCCAAGAAGCTTCTTACTGGAACCGCTGGTTAGCCCGCTTGATCGGCATGGTCGGTTACGGTCTGATGGTCGTGGTGCCACTGGTTAATTTCTATTTGGCAGCGTCGCTGGGTCAGGCATTAGGCACGCTGATTACGCTGTTGGCGTTTATCTACGCGGTGGTTGTGGTACTTAAAAACCGTAAACGTCTGCGCGATAACCTCAACGAGATGGCGGCAAAATCTACCTTAACCGCCAGCCGTGTCTCGCTGCAGCTATTTGCGCGTACCTGGCACCTGTTCGCGTTGCTGTATTTCTTGATCGTGTTTGTGCTGACGTTAACCCGCCCCGGCGATGCGCTGCCGTTTGTGATGTACGCCACCCTGAAGTCATTGGCCGCTATTGTCGTTGGGCTGTTGGTGTCATCGTTCCTTACCCAGACCATTGGCCGCCGCATTAAGCTATCTGACGACTTGCGCCGCAAACTGCCGCTGCTTGAAAAACGCTTGAACAGCTATGTGCCCAATGCGCTACGGGTGCTGCGTACGATTATTCTGATTGTGGTCATCATGGTGGTGCTGAATGCCTGGGGTGCCTTTGATCTAGCCGCTTGGTATGCCTCTGAAGGCGGCGCCAATCTGATCGGCAACCTTTCCAGCGTGACAGTGATCTTGATTGTATCACTCGCCATCTGGCTGGGTCTGGCGAGCCTGATTGAGCACAAGCTCAATCCTGAAACCGGCTATGGCGAACCCTCGGCTAGGGCGAAAACCCTGCTTAGCCTGTTCCGCAATGCGCTGGCGATTGCCATGGTCACCATTACCGGCATGATTGTGCTGTCGGAAATAGGCATTAATATCGGCCCGCTCATTGCCGGTGCGGGTGTGCTGGGTCTGGCGATTGGTTTCGGCGCTCAGAAGCTGGTGCAAGACGTTATTACCGGGGTGTTTATCCAGATAGAAAACGCCATGAATACCGGCGATGTGGTCACAGTGGGTGGCGTGACAGGCACCGCCGAACGGTTGAGTATCCGCTCAGTCGGTATCCGTGACTTATCGGGTACTTACCATATCGTACCGTTCTCCAGTGTCGACACTGTGTCTAACTACATGCGTGAGTATGGTAACCATGTGGGTGAATACGGTATTGGCTACAGCGAGAGCATTGACGAGGCGATTGAACAGCTCAAGCTGGCCTTTGAAGATCTCAAGGCGAGTGAAGAGCACGGCAGTAAGCTATTGGACGACTTGACCGTGGCAGGCGTTACTGCGCTCGCGGATAGCTCCGTGAATATCCGAGTTGTTATTAAAACCACCCCGGGCGATCAGTGGGGTGTTGGTCGCGCCTACAATCGCCTGGTTAAGCTGCGCTTTGATGAAGCGGGTATAGAAATTCCCTTCCCGCACACCACGCTTTACTTTGGCGATAACAAAAACGGCAATCCGCCGCCTGCACACGTGCGGGTACTGGAGTCGACCGCCAAAGAAAAGAAGGTGGAAGAGGCGCCTATAGATCGAGACGATACCCATCAGGATGTGCAGCAAACGTCGGACTCCGATCATATCAAGCCCGACCACGATGACGTCGACGCCCCTGACGGGCGCTAAACGGCGCATCGCCAAAAGTAAAAGGGGCTGCCTATCGGGCAGCCCCTTTTGTTTGCTGGCTGAGCACTAATGTGAATACTTGCTAACCAGGATAGTTTTCCGAGTGGCGGCCTTCCACATTGATTGACTCACCGCCATCCACAAACAGAATCTGTCCCGCGACAAAGTCGTTTTTGAGCAGATAATGCAAGGCTTGGACCAGATGATCGGGGTTGCCTTGATGCTGGACGGGAATGCCGTCGATTCGCCAGTCAATGTAGTCGCTGGAGCGTTGAGAGGCAGGCAGTACTACGCCGGGGGCAATGCCGTTGATCCGAATGCGTGGGGCGAACTCCAGCGCCGCCATGCGGGTCATCTCTGCTAAGCTATTTTTTGACAGCAGATACGCTGCGTAAGGGTATTGGTGATAGGCTACTTTATTATCAATGATGTTGATCACTTGACCGTCTTCGACGGTCTGGGCGAAGTAGCGTGTGAGCAGCAGCGGGGTAAACAGATTAACCCGAAACTGGGTCTCCAACATCGGAAGCTCGGTTGCGCCAATCGGCGCCGGTTCATAGGCCGAAGCGCTATTAAGCAGAAGCGCCAGGCCTGGAAAGCGCTGCTTTACCGCGTTGAGTAACTCACTGAGTTCCGTGCTTAGCGCATCGCTTAAAAAATCGCAGTAAAATATTTCACATTCTCGACCCTGGGCACGAATGCTTCGGGCGACCTCTTCCGCCTCATCTCGGGAGCGGTTAGCGTGCAGGGCAATGTCGTAACCCGCTTCGGCCAAGGCTTCCGCAAAGTAGCGTCCTAAGCGGGTGGCACCGCCGGTAATCAATGCTGCGTTTTGATGCATACAACGGTTCCTGTGCATTTTGGCATCGTAAACTTTCTGCGTGAGCGTAGCGTTTGTCAATATCTTGTACATGAATTGCACGTGAGGTTAGCATTGAAACCAATCTGCATCGCCCAAATCGGGTGTGCGCTTGCCAGTGCCACATTGAACAGGATGTCGCTATGCCACCAATGACGTTGCCTACCGAGCAGAACGCTACTCGTCATGAGTGTTTAATTTCACTGGGGAGTAATATCGATCCTGACCACTATTTTACTCAAGCACTGACCATCCTTAGTCATGAATGCGAGTTGCTGGCCCGGTCAAAAGCGATTCGCACAACGCCGGTGGGTTACCAGCAGCAGCCCGACTTCCTGAACGCTGCACTTTTGGTGAGCACTTCTCTTGAGTTTGAGGCGTTCCGTGGCTACCTCAAGGAGGTAGAGGACCGCTTAGGCCGCGTGCGCGGGGCAATTAAATCGGGGCCACGTACCATGGATCTGGATATTGTGGCCTGGGATGGCGAGGTGGTCGATGACGGTTACTACCAACACGAATATGTGAAAAAGCCTGTCGACGAAGTATTGGTTAGCAGTGGCCGCCGCCTTGAACCGCAAAAATGCTCATGATGTTTTATAGCCGCCAGAGTTTTGAGGCTAATCTTCCCCAGGGCAGGCGATAGCCAACCGCATGAAGGTACAAATCAGAGGCATTACCCAGGCCAACCAGCAGCCGCAAATGATTCTGCGCCTGCTGGAAGGGCTATAGGATGACGATAGGGGAACGCACTCAGTCAATAATGCCCTGTTCACGGGCCATGGCGTAGGCTGCCTGAGGGCCGTTCCACAGCGATGGCAGTAGGATAAATGACACCGGAATCGCAGTAATCACAATGAACTGCTGCAGTGCCGAAATTTGCCCAGCGCCCATATAGAGTAGCACCGCTGCCATAATGGCCATGGCGACTCCCCAAAAGGCGCGCATGTACGGGCTGGGGTTATCGTGGCCAGCCCCAACGACTGCAATGGCGTAGCTCATGGAGTCGCCGGTAGTGGCGACGAAAATTGTGGTCAGTAGCAAAATGGCTAGCGCCATCACTGTGCCGCCTGGCAATGCCTGTGCAACCGTCAACGTGGCGACATCAAACTGGAAATTATTCAGCGCCTCGGTGAGATCAATCACCCCGTTCAACTGATAGTAAATGCCCGAGCCGCCGAGCAGGGTAAACCACACGGTGGTCGCGATAGGCGCCAAAATCGCCACCGCAATGATCATTTCACGGATGCTGCGGCCGCGCGAAATCCGTGCCACAAAAATCGCCATCAGCGGCGCATAGCCGATAAACCAAGCAAAGAAAAACACCGTCCACCACTGCATCCACCAGGCCGGCGCAGTCTCGGCAGTCATGGTCGCCATGGTAAAGAACTCGCTGACATAAGCGCCCATACCGGAAAGGTAGCTATTGACTAAAAACAGCGTCGGGCCAAAAACAATAATGACCGCCCCGATGACCATCGCCAGCAGTACGTTAAAGCGGCTGAGTAGCTGAATGCCTTTATGCACACCGCTCATAGCGGACAGCACGTAGATGCTGCCTAGCACTGCAAGAATGATCAGTTGACCGTTATAACCCTCAGGCAGGCCCACCAGCTCGTGTAGGCCGAAGCTGACCTGGGTGGCTAAAAACCCAATCGGACCAACGGTGCCAGCCACTAGGGCAATCACACAGCAAGCATCAACCACGCTGCCTAATGGGCCGCGCATTAGGCGTTCGCCGAAAATCGGATAAAGCAGCGTGCGAGGCTGTAGCGGCTGACCTTTTACGTAGTGGGCGTGCGCCAGCACCACGGCAGTCAAAGACCCCAGCACTGCCCAAGCCATAAAGCCCCAGTGCATAAAGGATTGCCCCAAGGCGCCGGAGACGGCGTCAGCGGTACCTGCCTCGCTATCAAAGGCGGGGGGTGTTACCACAAAGTGGTAAACAGGCTCCCCTGCGGCAAAAAAGACGCCGCCACCTGCGAGCAACGTGCACAGAATGATCGAGAGCCACTTAAACGTGCTCATTTCTGGTGCATCTAAGTTGCCGATTTTGGCTTTTGCCGCCGAAGTCATGGCTAAACCGATGGCAATAAAGAAGGTGAGCAGAAGCAATAGCTGAAAATAGCTGCCTAAGGCTAGGGCGGTCCAAGCGAAGCCTGCGCTAATGTTATCCGCTACCAAGGCGACGTCGTAAAGCGATAGCGCCAAAAAGGCGACAATAAAGCCGATGCTCAAGATCAGCACGATAGGATCGCCAAGCGAGAACCGCTTGACACCCTCGGCGCTAGGGCCGGGTTGGGTCATAGTCAATACCTTGTGGGGGTGGGGCGATAAACGAAAGTAACAGCCTATCAAAGCATGTCGTTAAGCGATTTAACGCCGCTTAGTTTTAAAAACGGTTTTTAAAAACGGTTGATAAAAACAGCAAATAAAAAAAGCGCCATTCAAAGAATGGCGCGAAAACAGGAAACTACGGGCAGTATACTGCCTTTTTAGACTAACGTCTAACGTGCTTTATCTTGGAGCGTTGTAAAAGTACAAATGCACTATTGTGGCGCACTGACCAGCCCTCGCTTGTAGAAGGTAGTAGCTAACAAGCTGATAATTAATAATAAAAATTAATTTGGCAATATTGCTGCAATTGCTAAAACATATTTTGTATACAAGGTATGTTTACGATGATGACAACCGCTTCTTTACGCATGTCTACTGCGCACCGCCTCGCTGGCTGCGCAGCGGCTTTGCTGTTACTACCCGCCATGGGGAATGCCGACGACACCCAAATACGTTTTCAGCTGGATTGGCGCTTTGAAGGCCCCTCCGCGCCGTTTTTGATGGCTGCCGAGAAAGGCTACTTCGCCGACGAGGGGCTGGATGTTCAAATCGACTCTGGCAGTGGCTCAGCAGGCGCGATTAACCGAGTTGCCTCAGGCGCTTACGAAATGGGCTTTGGCGATCTTAATGCGCTGGTCGAGTTTCTCGCTGAAAACCCCGATGGTCCCGGTATTCAAGGTGTATACATCGTCTATGACGGCACGCCCGCTGCGGTATTTGCCCGCAAAGACCGCGGTATTGAAAGCCCGGCCGATTTAGCTGGTAAAACCATCGCCGCACCGGCCTTTGATACCGGTTATCGCGCCTGGGGCGTTTTCGCGGCTGCCAATGACCTTAAAGCGGATGCGGTGGAGTGGCAAAACGTCGATCCGACGCTGCGCGAAACGCTGCTAACCCGCGGCGATGTAGATGCAATCACCGGCTTCTACTTCACCAGCCTGCTCAACCTTGAAGAGCGCGGGATGAGTGAAGAGGAACTGACCATCATGCCATTCCCCGAATACGGCGTGCCGCTTTATGGTAATGCCATCATCGCCAGTGAATCATTCGCAGAAGACAATCCGCAAGCCGTGGAAGGCTTTCTACGCGCCTTCAATCGTGCGCTGGGTGAGACCATTGCCGATCCAGAAGCGGCCATTGAGTACGTTAAAAACCGCGACGGCCTGATAGATGTCGTGATGGAAACCCGGCGGCTAAAGCTCGCCTTGGATAGCGTCGTCGATACCCTCGATGCCCGCGAAAATGGTGTCGGCGGTGTGGACGAAGAACGCTTGCAGGAGGCGATTCAGCTGGTCGCCGACGCCTACGACCTGCCCGCCGTGCCTGCGCCCGATCAGGTGTTTAACTCGCGCTACTTACCTAGCCAGGAAGAGCGCATGTTGTTACCTGCCGAGGGCGAATAAGCATGTCCGCAGCGTTCGTCACCTTCGATGACGTGAGCTTGGCCTACGACGAGTCGGGCAATGCCATCGAAGATATTAACCTGAGTATCCACGAAGGCGAGTTTGTTGCTTTCGTGGGCCCATCCGGCTGTGGCAAGTCGACCTTTATGAAGTTGTGTACCGGGTTGCATGCGCCTACCACCGGGGCGATTCAAGTGGATGGCGAGCCGGTCGCCGGGCCGCTAAAGATATCGGGCATGGCGTTTCAAAACGCTAACCTACTACCCTGGCGCACCACCCTGGATAACGTCTTGCTACCGCTGGAAATCGTCAAACCCTACCGCCATCAGTTTCGTAAACGGCGCGAAGAGTTTGTCGGCTGGGCGCGCAAGCTGCTTAAGACCGTGGGGCTTGAAGGCTACGAAGACCAATACCCTTGGCAGCTTTCCGGCGGCATGCAGCAGCGGGCGTCGATCTGCAGGGCGCTGATACATCAGCCTCGCCTGCTGATGCTCGATGAGCCTTTTGGTGCGCTGGATGCGTTTACCCGCGAAGAGCTGTGGTGCGTGTTGCGGGATTTGTGGGAAGCACAGCGCTTTACCGTTGTGCTGGTGACCCATGATCTCCGCGAGGCGGCGTTTCTAGCCGATACCGTCTACATTATGAGCCGCCGCCCTGGCCGGGTGATCGAACGTCGTCAAATCGAGCTGCCGCGCCCCCGTGCACTGGAAACCACTTATCAAAAACCCTTTATTGATTTGGTGCAGGAGCTGCGGGCGCAAATTGGCGAAGTACGTAGTACTTGATACCCGCACTTGATAAAAGGCGCACTTATGACGAAAAATAGTCAGTTAATTGAACGATTGGCGCCGTGGATCGCGGTGGTTGCGCTGGTTGTTATTTGGGAAGTCGCGGTGCGAGTGTTTGATGTGCCCAGCTTTATCTTCCCTAGCGCCTTAGAGACGGCTCAGGCGCTGGTGACGTATGCCGGGCCTATCGCCATGCACTCCTGGCAAACCTTCTGGACCACATTGATCGGCTTTGGCATAGGCGTTGCCGTGGGGCTGGTGTTGGGCTTTATCGTCGGTTCGTCGCGCTTTCTGTATAACGCCTGCTATCCGCTTTTAGTGGGCTTTAACGCTATTCCTAAAGTGGCTTTCGTGCCGATCCTGGTCGTCTGGTTTGGCATTGGCTCGGTGCCGGCCATTCTCACTGCGTTCTTGATTTGCTTCTTCCCCATTGTGGTCAACGTGGCGACCGGTTTAGCCACCCTGGAACCCGAAATGGAAGACGTACTGCGCGTATTGGGCGCACGCAGAATGGATGTGTTGCTGAAAGTGGGTCTACCGCGCTCGCTGCCCTACTTTTTTGCCTCGCTAAAAGTCGCCATTACGCTGGCGTTTGTGGGAACGGTGGTGTCAGAAACCGTCGCCTCCAATCAGGGCATTGGCTACTTGATGATGAGTGCCGGTTCGCAAATGCGCATGGGGCTGGTCTTTGCCGGGCTGCTGGTGATCAGCGCCATGGCGATGGTGATGTATGAACTGTTCGCGGTATTAGAAAAGCGCATGACCGGCTGGGCGCACCGCGGCCAGAATCGCTAATCACTGCGGCGACATCGTATCGCTGCGGCACTTAAACGCTGGCGTTGAGCCAGCTATTTTCCTCGGGGGAACGTATGAACTATTTATCCACAGCCGGTGTGGCGGCTGCCATGTTGATATCGCCATTGGCGTCGGCTGAAAAACTGTTTTCAGACTCGAGTATTTCGCTGCTTTATAGTGATCAATATGAAGCGTTTGGGCCTGATGAGCGTACTGACACCTACGTAACGTTTGAGAACGTTACCGCGCATGACTGGGGCGGCACCTTCTTATTTGTTGATAGTAACCATGGGCGGGGGTCGGCCGACGGCGACGATGACCTCTACGGTGAGTTTTCACCGGCACTTAGTCTTGGCTGGCTTAGCGGTGTCAATTTGCAGCGTGGGCCGATGAAAGATGTCGCCCTGGCGGGTACGTACGAATTTGGTGGCGGTAATGATGCTACCAATATCCTTACGGGCATTAGTTTTGCCTGGGACGTTCCGGGTACCCAATATTTCAACAGCACGTTTTATTATGTCAATAATAGCGAAATAGCCGATGATTTACAGCTTACCCTCACCTGGGGCGCGCCATTTGAATTAGGCGCATCGCGCTTTTTATTCGATGGCTATATCGACTATTCATCGGCCGCCTCGGATCATGACGCGGAGTTCCATTTCAATCCGCAGTTTAAGCTTGATCTTGGCCATTACCGGGGCCATCCAGGTGTGCTTTATGCGGGAATCGAGTACTCCTACTGGGAGAATAAATATGGTTTGGCTGACAACGTGATGGATACCGAAAGCGCCGTTAGCGCGTTGGTGAAATTCCACTTTTAAGGCATTAACTGGTAGTGCTGCTCAGGCGCTACCAGCACTCACCAACGATAGAGCAAGGACGCACTGGTGGTCGTGTCAGTGCGCTTGCGGGTGTCGTCAGGTGGTTGAGAGTTGTGTTTTATCTCGTGGGATAAGCGTAACGACAGCTTCGAATTAAGCCGCGCGGTGAGCGCCGTTAGTGATCGAGAAGTCGTGTTCTGGTCGGTATACTCCACCGACATCTCCTGCTGAATATCGGCGTAATCAGAAAAAACCCAGTGGTAATCCAGCGCCGTATAGGCCACCGCCAAGCGGTAATCATCGTGATCGCGCAGGCGATCGTCACGGTAGCCAGGGCCTGCTTCTAGCGACAACGTGTGAATATCGCCGTCTAAAATTTGCCGCCCATAGCCACCAATGGCTGAAAGCTGCTGGTCGTAGCCCGCAAAACGATCTTTCTCCCAGCGGGCAAATCCAAACAAGTAGTGCGGGCCATCTAGCTCATAGCGCTCGCGCACGGAGAGCAAGTACTGCTCGGCGCTGGTTTCGCCGTCTTTGCTCACGTTGCGCACTTCACCGCGCAGTGAATAGGTGAAGTTGCCGGTCAGCCACGTTAATAGCACCTTGCCAATCAACGTTTGGCTATCGGTGTTGCCGGTTAAGTGGGTAAAGCCAAGCTCGGCACTGCCGCTGAACACGGGGGCATCTTCAGGCGGTGGGGGAGGGCCGTAAAACGGGTAAGCATAAGCGGTCGCCATCCATAGCGGCCAGCAAGCTAGCACGAGCGTCCATCGAACGATTGCCACAACGATTGCCACAACATCCCTCCTTGAGTAAGGCATCCGGCCATTATATCAGCGAACGATGACACAAAGTGACGGCGATTAACGTCGTTTGCTGGCGCGTGTCATAATGCTGCTGTCACGCATTAGAGTGTATTTATGACCGTTTCACGCCCCCGAACGTTAACCTTGGCCGACCTGCAGCGTAAGCGCCGCAACCGGGCAAGGCGCAGCTGGTATAAACGCAGCTTTCGCCTTCAGGTGATGCTGTTAGTCGGGCTGTTGCTGACAGGCATGCTACTGGCCCAGGGCACCTATCTCAATCATCGCAAGGCGGAAATTATTAGCCACCAGATGGGCGAGCGCGCGTTAGCGGTGGCTAAAACGGTAGCGTCGATGCCGCAAGTGATCAATGCCTTTGGGATGGACGATCCTTCCGCGATTATTCAACCGCTGGCAGAGCGAATCCGCCATGAAACGGGGGCTCGCTATGTGGTCGTGGGCAACGCCCAAAGTATCCGCTACTCACACCCCGTGCCGGAGCGGATAGGACAGCGAATGGTGGGGGGCGATAACGCTCAAGCACTGATTTACGGCCAATTCTATGTGTCTGAGGCGACCGGCTCATTGGGCACCGCTATGCGCGGAAAAGCGCCGATATGGGATGAAGAGGGCAATATCATCGGCATTGTATCCGTCGGCTTCATGATGGATCGCGTAGCGATGGACGTGGCGCGCCATACCAGCTTCGGTTGGCTGCTAGTGACGCTGATGATCTGCCTGGGCTTTGCCGGTGCGTACTGGCTGTCGCAGCATCTTAAAAAGGTTATTTTAGGTCTGGAACCCTACGAAATCGCCCGCCTAGCCATGGAAAAAGAGGCTATTTTGCAGTCCATCCATGAGGGTATTCTGGCGGTGAACCGCGAGGGACATATCACCCTGGTCAACCAGCAGGCGCGGCGTTTTCTCAATTTAGCCGACGAGCATGTGCTGCTTGGCCAACCCATTCGTGAGGTCGTACCCAACTCGCGGCTACTGGAGGTGCTCAGGCGCGGCGAGCAGGAATTTGACCAGGAAATGTGGCTGGGTGATCACCCCGTAGTCGTCAATCGTGTGCCCATTTTGCATGAAGGCGAAATTGAGGGCGCGGTGGCCACCTTCCGCAGCCGCCGTGAAATTGTCGATCTCTCCCAAGCGCTGACCCAGGCTAGCCGCGATGTCGATATGCTGCGTGCCCAGGCCCATGAGTTTTCCAATAAGCTATATACCATCTCCGGGTTACTGCAGTTACAACGTATTGATGAAGCCTTGGCGCTGATCCATCAGGAAACCAAGCGTGCTCAAGCACAGATGAGTTTTCTAATGCGCAACGTGGCGGATGCCGTGCTTAGCGGCACGCTACTGGGTAAACTAACCCGTGCCCGGGAGTTGGGGGTGACGTTGGACATTGACCCGCAAAGCTCGCTCGCCTATCCGCTCACGCCCACCGGGCAAGAGGTGATGATGAGCGTGGTCGGTAACTTGCTCGATAATGCCTGCCATGCGGCGTTGAATGGGCCCCGCACGGAACCTAAAGTACGGTTGTTTTTTACTGACTTAGGCGAGCAGCTGCTGATTGAAGTCGAGGACAATGGGCCGGGCGTGCCAGCCGAACACGCCGAGTCGATATTCCAGGAAGGCTTTTCAACCAAAGCGGGTAAGCATCAGGGCATTGGCTTAGCGTTGGTTGCCAGGCTGTGCCGCCAGCATGGCGGTGCCGTAACGTTGGAAGAAAGCGAGTTAGGCGGCGCGTGTTTTATCGCCGCGCTTGATCGCTCGCTGTGTCAGCAACACTCACAGCATACTTAGAACAATGCACACAATGGCTAGGGGGAGCGCAATGTCTGCGATGCAATACGGCATTTTGGTCGTGGAAGACGATTTTCGCATCGCTGATATCCACAGGGCCTTTATCGAGCAGAGCGAAGGTTTTTATGTGGTGGGCATGGCGCGCAATGCAAGCGAGGCGAAGTCGATAATGGCGGACCACGCCGCCAGCATCCAGCTGATTTTGCTTGATGCCTACCTGCCCGACGTGGAAGGCTTGGAGCTGTTGTGGGCGATTCGCCGTGACTATGTGCATGTGGATATCGTTATGGTGACTGCCGCGCGTGAAGTAGAAACCATCAGCGAAGCGCTGCGCGGCGGTGTGTTTGACTACCTCATTAAACCGATTGAAGCTGCGCGGATGACCCAAATGCTGACGCGTTTTCGTCGCGAGCGTGAAGCGCTAGCGTGCCAGGGGGAAATGAGCCAGGATGAGTTGGATCACGTACTGGCGCGCCTACAGCCTGTCGAAACGTCGCGGACAAAATCTCAAGCCCTGCCCAAGGGCATTGACCGACTGACGCTGCGCCGGGTGATTGATGCCCTGGCTGCCGCCCCCGACTCGCTCACCGCTATGCAGATGGCACGAACCATGGGCGCCAGCCGCTCAACCGCACGCCGCTATCTGGAGTTTTTAGTCGCCGAGCAGGCGGTGAGTGCTGAGCTAGGCTATGGTGATGTAGGACGGCCCGAGCGTCGCTATCGGCTGTTGGAGGCGGCACACGAGTGGCTTAATGGGCTATAAATGCCTGTTGTAAGTCAATCGGCGTGAACAAAATGAACAAAATGCCCATAAAGAACTTTTTGCCTTTTATGCGCACAAGCTTGTCGGTTAAGGGCATGGTCTTCTAACGTTTGCGGCGTGCAGTCTCATAATAAGACAGCCTCACACAACAACTTCAATACAACCGCACCTATACAACAACACTGATACGTGGAGAACGCCATGATCCTCAAGTCTTCCTTTAAGTACCTAACCCTGTTGGCTTTACCGCTAGCGGCTGTTACCACTTTTGCTAGCTCTGCCGCCGCTTTCGAGCCTAAAGGCAAGGTCGAGTGTATTGCGCCGTCCGACCCTGGCGGCGGCTGGGACTTTACGTGCCGTAGCGTAGGTAACGTCATGCAGGAGCTCGATTTGGTTCCGGCGAATGTGCAGACTATTAATATGGCCGGTGCCGGTGGCGGTGTCGCTTTTGCCCATACCGTCAGCAAGCGCGCTGGCGACGACCACCTGTTGGTTGCGGCGTCCACGGCCACCACTACACGCCTGGCTCAAGGACAGTTCCCAGGGCTGAATGCCGATCAGGTCAACTGGGTCGGTGCGCTGGGCGCGGATTACGGCATTATCGCCGTGGCCGCTGATTCCGAGATCGATGACCTCAATGAACTGATGGACGCGCTCAAGGAAGACCCGCGCAGCGTTAAGTTCGCTGGCGGCAGCGCCAAAGGCGGCTGGGACCACCTTAAGGTGCTGATTGCCGCTCAGGCAGCTGACGTCGAGAACCTTCCGCGCATTGCGTATCTTTCCTACAACAATGGCGGTGAGGCGTTGACCCAGGTGATCGGTGGGCATGTTGATGCCTTCACCGGTGATATCACCGAGGCGCAAGGCTTTATGGAATCCGGTGACCTGCGTGTGCTTGCGGTACTCTCCGAAGAGCGCCTGCCAGGTGATCTGGCTGATATTCCCACCGCCCGTGAGCAGGGTATTGACGCACTGGGCCCCAACTGGCGTGGCTTTTACATGCCGGCGGACATCTCTGAGGAGGCTGAAGCCTATTGGACTGACGCCATGGACACCATTTACCAGAGCGAAGAATGGCAGAATGTCATGAAACAGAACGGTTTGATGCCCTTCCACATGACCGCAGGTGAGTTTGAAGACTTCGTTCACAACCAGATCGATGACATCGAGCAGCTGTCTAAAGATATTGGATTGATTCAGTAATGACCTTCAATGACCGCATCTTTGGGGTCTTGATGATCGTCCTGGCCATCGCATATGGCTGGGGCGCCACTCAGTTCCCAGAGCCGTTTGGCGGGGCCGAAGCCGTTGGTCCTGACACTTTTCCGAAGTTGCTGGCCATAGTGTTGGCAATTTCTAGCCTGTATCTGATTGTACGCCCTGATCCCGATAACGCCTGGCCTTGGAGCCGTACCGGTATCGAGCTGATCATCGCTGTGGTGGTGCTGATCTTTTACGCCATGCTGCTTCAGCCGCTGGGCTTTATTATTAGCACTACGCTTGCCGTGGGAACGCTTTGCTGGCGTATGGGCGCCCGCCCGGTCAACGCCTACATCACTGGGGCAGTCTCCGGGGTGGTGGTGTACTTTCTATTTAGCTTTGCACTGGATCTCGCCTTGCCATTGGGGCTGCTGTCGTTCCTGGAGGTGAACTGATGGAAACGCTAGGTTATCTGATGGATGGTTTTGGCGTTGCTCTGCAGCCTCATAACCTAATGTTCGCCTTACTGGGTGCTTTTCTAGGTACCTTGATCGGCGCCTTGCCGGGATTAGGCCCAGCCAATGGTGTGGCTATCCTGATTCCACTGGCATTCAGCTTGGGGCTTGCGCCCGAAACCGCTCTGATCATGTTGACCTCAGTGTATGCAGGTGCCATGTACGGTGGGCGTATCTCATCGATTCTGTTGAATATTCCCGGCGATGAACCGGCCATGATGACCTGCCTGGACGGCTATCCTATGGCCCAAAAGGGCAAGGCGTCCGAAGCGCTGGCAATCTCTGCCGTGGCCTCCTTTATCGGTAGTCTTATCGCTACTGTTGGTTTGATCCTGCTGGCGCCACTGCTGGCTAATTTCGCGCTAACATTTGGCCCGGCAGAATATTTCGCGCTCTTCCTTCTGGCGTTTGCCACCTTGGGCGGTATCACCGGCAAGAACCCTGTCAAAACGGTGGTCGCCGCCTGTATCGGCCTGATGATCGCTACCGTCGGGATTGATAATACTGGGGTACAGCGCTACACCTTCGGCGTGCTAGAACTCTTTGAAGGTGTGGACTTTATCATTGCTATCGTCGGTTTATTTGCTATCTCCGAGCTGTTGTTCTTCATTGAAGAGCGCGCCGGTGGCGGTAAGGAAAAGATGAAAGTCAATAAACTTTCACTCTCTTGGAAGGATATCCGCGACATTCTTCCGACCAGTTTCCGCAGTGGGGTGCTGGGGTTTGTCGCCGGTGTGCTACCGGGTGCCGGTGCTTCGTTGGGTAGTTTCATCAGCTATACCCTTGAAAAACGGGTGCTAGGCAAGAAAGGCGCTTTCGGCACTGGTGATCCACGCGGTGTGGCGGCTCCTGAAGCTGGCAATAACGCCGCTTCGAGCGGTGCTTTAGTCCCTATGTTGACACTAGGTGTGCCGGGTAGTGGCACTACCGCAGTACTCTTAGCGTTGTTGATTTCACTCAATATCACACCTGGGCCGCTGATGTTCACCCAGAATGCCGACATCGTCTGGGGCGTGATAGCAGCGCTATTGATCGGTAACTTTTTGCTGCTGGTTCTTAACATTCCGTTGGTGGGCATCTTCGTCAAGTTGCTGTCCGTACCGCCGATGTACCTGTTGCCGATCGTCACGATGATTGCCTTCGTGGGTATCTACTCGATCAGTAACACCATCTTTGACCTCTACTTCATGGTGGCCTTTGGGGTGGGCGGTTACGTCCTGCGCAAGCTGGAAATTCCGCTGGTGCCGGTGATTCTTGGTTTGTTGTTAGGGCCTGAGATGGAGAAGAACCTGCGCCATGCCATGGAACTCTCCGATGGTGACTGGATGATTCTATGGGATAGCGGTCTGGCTATCGGCCTTTGGGTCTTTGCTGGACTGGGTTTGATCTTGCCTTATATTGTGGGTCCTCTCCTGCGTCGTGGTATGAAGGCAACCCCCAATTCAGGTTCGCCTGAAAGCGATTAAATACTTAAAGAAGCAATGTTGAGCAACGGAGCGCCGACGAAAGTCGGCGCTTCTTTTTGTTTCCGTTTTGACTGGCAACAAAGGGTATATTTGTAACTGATAAGTAATCAATGGGTTGCTGTTATGTATTTTAAAAGCCTGGGTATCTAATTGGTGCACCGAATCTTATTGGTGCATTGGGAGGGTGCTTTAGCTGATTTTCTGCGCCTTATTTTGGTGCATATGGAGGAGGTCGAGATTTGCGGACGATTATTAAGTGGCTGATTAAATAGCTATAAAGCAACTTTGTGCCAATCTGGCGCACCCCTTGCAGGTGTTAATGGCTAGTGGACGTGTTGGGGAGCTAATACAACCACCCCAAGTGCGAAGCCAATCATCAAGCCCCGGTCATAACAAACCCCAGCCATAAGGGGTGCAAGGAGATTAATAATGAACACTCTCAAACGCTCGACACACCCTCGCCCCTTCCTTTCAAGTGGCCGTTTCGCGACCGCTTTGCTCACCGCTGCCATCATGGGCGCCAGCACCCAGGCCATCGCCCAAGACGATGACCCCATCAAAGTCGGTATCCTGCACTCCCTCTCCGGCACCATGGCGATCAGTGAAACCGTGCTCAAAGACACCGTCGAGATGCTGATCGAACAGCAGAACGAAGCCGGTGGCTTGTTGGGCCGTCAGCTGGAAGCCGTCGTGGTAGACCCTGCGTCTAACTGGCCGCTGTTTGCTGAACGCGCCCGTGAACTTCTAGCGCAAGAAGAAGTGGACGTGATTTTTGGCAACTGGACCTCGGTGTCGCGTAAATCCGTGTTGCCAGTCGTTGAAGAACTCAATGGCTTACTGTTCTACCCGGTACAGTATGAGGGCGAAGAGTCTTCGGAAAATGTCTTCTACACCGGCGCCGCGCCTAACCAGCAGGCCATCCCAGCGGTGGAGTACTTGATCAATGAAGTGGGTATCGAGCGTTTTGCGCTGGTGGGTACCGACTATGTCTACCCGCGTACCACCAACCGTATCCTCGAAGCCTTCCTCAAAGATGAGCACGGCATCGCCGACGAGGACATCATGGTTAACTACACTCCGTTCGGTCATTCCGATTGGCAGAACATCGTGGCGGAAATACGTCGTTTTGGCGAAGAGGGTAAGCCAACTGCGGTTATCTCTACGGTGAATGGCGACGCTAACGTACCGTTCTATACCGAGCTCTCCAACCAGGGTATCGATGCGGCTGATATCCCGGTTATCGCCTTCTCAGTAGGTGAGCAGGAGCTTACCGGTATTGATACAGGCCCACTAGTCGGTCACCTGGCCGCCTGGAACTACTTTATGAGCGTCGATACCGATGAAAACTACGACTTTATCGACGCTTGGATTGAGTACACCGGCGACGATATGGCGGTCACCAACGACCCCATGGAAGCGCATTACATTGGCTTCAATATGTGGGCCGAAGCGGTTCGCAAAGCGGGTACTACCGATGTTGATAGCGTTAAAGACGCCATTATCGGCGTAACCGTGCCCAACCTTTCTGGCGGCTATGCGGCGATGATGCCCAACCATCACATCACTAAGCCGGTACTGATTGGTGAAATTCAGGACAACGGCCAGTTCGATATCGTTTGGCAGACGCCGTCTACCGTGGCGGGTGACGCTTGGTCTGACTACCTGCCGGGTTCGCGCGACCTAATTGCCGATTGGCGCAAGCCCATGGAATGCGGCAACTTTAACGTTGTTAACGGCTCGTGCGGTGGCAGCACCGCAGCAGAAGAAGCCGAAGCAGCACTCGCTGAGTAAAACATAACCCCCTTGCCGCGCCGTGCTTTTAATAGTTGGCGCGGCAAGGAGCACGCTATCTTTCCCTCTTAGATAACCAAAGGAAGAACCCCATGAGGCGTTTCCTTTCCTTAGGGCTATTGGGCTTACTGTTGTTGGGCATAACGCTTAACGCGCAGGCACAAGACGCCGAGACGAACAATTCGCCCGATGATGCCGCCGCGCTTGAACTGTTAGAAGCGCTGGACGTTGAGTCTTACGCTGCCAAAGGCGAGGCGATCACCGCTATTTTGCAAAGCGATGACGAGCGCGCCCGTGATTGGCTGCAGGCCTTGCTGGACGGCCGCCTACAGCGTACCGACGACGGCCGCTTTGTACTGGTATTGGAGAATCGTGGCCGCGACTGGCCAGTGGCCGATGTGCTAACTGGCGAAGAACTTGGCGAGATGTCGCGTCGCGAGCTGGACCGTATCGGGATCAATAACGCCCTGCGTAATCAGCTACGCAGCGCCATCGCCGTGGTTGACCTCTACTCGCCTAGCGTTGAGCGTCGCCGCACCTCGGCCGAGCGCCTGTTAGGGGAAGTCGACGGTGAGTTAGTCCCGGTCCTTAACGACTTGATTGAGCAAGAAGAAGACGACCAGGTGCGCTATCGTCTCACTCAAGCGGTAGCGATTTATCGCGCTGAAGAGGGCGAAATGGCTGGCGTTGAAGCGTTGGATGGCAGCTTGCACCCACGCTCTCGCGTGGCGTTAAGCCGGGCGGCCAACAGCGATGACCCGGTGGTCGCCAATGCGGCTGCGGCCTCTCTGGCGGGCATTGAGCAGCAGCTTAAAATTAACCGCGGCCTGGAAACCCTGTATTTCGGTTTAAGTCTGGGCTCGGTGCTGGTGCTCGCCGCCATTGGCCTGGCGATCACCTTTGGCGTCATGGGCGTGATCAATATGGCCCACGGCGAGCTGATGATGCTAGGGGCTTACACCACCTGGGCGATGCAGCAATTGTTGCCAGGCCAGCCGGGGTTGGCGCTGGTTTTGTCGATTCCCGCGGGCTTCCTGGTCGCCGCCCTGGCGGGGGTTGCCATTGAGCGTGGCGTTATCCAGTTCCTCAAAGGCCGCCCGCTGGAAACCTTGCTGGCGACGTTTGGCGTTAGCCTGATTCTGCAGCAGTTAGTGCGCACGGTGATTTCACCGCAAAACCGCACCGTGATTACGCCGGAGTGGATGAGTGGCTCATTGGTGGTGAACGATGCGCTGTCGCTAACGCTCAACCGTATGTACGTTCTTGGCTTCGCGCTGGTGGTATTTGCAGGCCTGATGCTGATCATGCGCCGCACTCGGCTGGGGCTTGAGGTGCGTGCTGTCACTCAGAATCGTGCCATGGCACGCTCCATGGGCATTCGCGCGACGCGTGTGGATATCATGACCTTCGCGCTGGGCTCCGGCGTGGCGGGGCTTGCCGGGGTGGCGCTTTCTCAGCTTACCAACGTCGGCCCTAACCTGGGCCAGAATTACATCATCGACTCCTTCATGGTGGTGGTGTTCGGCGGCGTGGGCAATCTGTGGGGTACGCTGGTCGCTGGCTTATCGCTTGGGGTCATCAACCAGGTGCTGGAACCCTGGGCAGGTGCGGTGCTGGCCAAAATTATCGTGCTGGTCTTTATTATCCTATTCATTCAAAAACGCCCGCGTGGACTCTTCCCGCAGAAGGGCCGGGCTGCGGAGGGCTAAGCGATGTCATTGACGACGGAATCATCGACTAATTTTTGGCTAACACGCCCGTTCAGCGAACGCTCCACCCAGATATTTCTCGGTGTGCTGGTGGCCGCACTGGCGCTGGTAACGATCCTTCACGTGGCGGTGCCAGCGGATAACCCGCTGCATGTCGGCGCATACACGGTCAATCTGTTCGGCAAGTACCTAAGCTACGCGCTGCTGGCGGTCGCGGTGGATCTGGTGTGGGGCTACCTGGGCATTTTAAGCCTTGGGCATGGGGCTTTTTTCGCCATTGGCGGCTATGCCATGGGTATGTATTTAATGCGCCAAATTGGTGACCGGGGCACCTATGGCGACCCGGTATTACCGGATTTTATGGTGTTTTTGAACTGGGACAGCCTGCCGTGGTTCTGGCACGGCTTCGATATGGCCTGGTTTGCCTTTGCCATGGTGCTGATAGCGCCGGGGCTGCTGGCGCTGGTGTTTGGTTTTCTGGCGTTTCGGTCGCGGGTTACCGGGGTGTATCTGTCGATCATTACCCAAGCGCTGACGTTTGCCTTGATGTTGGCTTTCTTCCGCAATGAGATGGGCTTTGGCGGTAATAACGGTCTCACCGACTTCCGCGAGATACTGGGCTTTGATTTACGCACCGACGCCACGCGCTTGGGGCTTTTCCTGGTTACCGGCGTGGCGCTAGCGCTGGGGTTTATCCTCTGCCGGGCGATTGTCTCCAGCAAGCTGGGCCGGGTCAGCGTTGCTACCCGCGATGCCGAAGCGCGCACGCGCTTTCTCGGCTACCGGGTCGAACGTTTCCAGCTGTTTGTGTTCGTGGTCTCGGCGATGCTGTCAGGCCTGGCGGGAGCGCTCTACGTCCCGCAAGTGGGGATTATCAACCCCAGCGAGTTCTCGCCCATTTTCTCCATTGAGATTGTGCTGTGGGTCGCTCTAGGCGGTCGCGCCACCCTGTATGGTGCGGTCATTGGGGCGATTTTAGTTAACTACGCCAAAACCATCTTTACCGGCGTAATGCCCGATGCCTGGCTGTTTGCGTTGGGGGGGCTGTTCGTTTTCGTGACAGTGTTCTTGCCCAAAGGGGTCGCTGGCCTGTTGCTGCACCTTAAGCGCAAAAAACGCGATGACGACACCCCAGCACCCACCGATAAGATTCAAGAGGCCTCTTTATGAGTTTTTTGCAATCGCTCACCGAGCGCGACCGGGTGTTTGACTTTATGACGCCCCAGGCTTCAACGGTCGACGTTCGCCACGGGCCGATCCTGTACATGGAAGATGTCACCGTCAGCTTTGACGGTTTTAAGGCGATCAATAACCTCAACCTGACCATCGACGACGGTGAGCTGCGCTGTATTATCGGCCCCAACGGGGCAGGGAAAACGACCTTAATGGATATCATCACCGGTAAAACGCGGCCCAATGAAGGCAGCGTCTGGTTTGGCAGTCGCCACAATTTGCTGCATATGAATGAGCCGGATATCGCTAGCCTGGGCATTGGGCGCAAGTTTCAAAAACCCACGGTATTTGAAGCGCTTTCAGTGTTTGAAAACCTGGAGCTGGCCATGGCCGCGGACAAGCGGATTTTTCCCACCCTGACCGCGCGAATGACCGGCGAGATCAAAGACCGCATCGACGAAGTGTTGGAAACCATCGGCCTGAAAGAACTGCGCCATCAGCCTGCGGGGATTCTTTCTCACGGTCAGAAACAGTGGCTGGAGATCGGCATGCTGCTAATGCAGCGCCCGCGGCTACTGTTGGTGGATGAGCCGGTGGCGGGCATGACCGAGCAGGAGATGGAGCGCACCGCCGAATTGCTCACTGGGCTTGCCGGTAAGCAGTCTGTGGTGGTGGTGGAGCATGATATGGGCTTTGTGCGCTCGATTGCCCGCCAAGTAACGGTGCTGCACCAGGGCAGCGTGCTGGCGGAAGGCAGCATGGATCAAGTTTCCAGCGACCCGAAAGTGATCGAGGTCTATTTGGGTGCCGACGACGAGGAGGCCGCCTGATGCTGGCGATTGAAAAGCTCAACCAGTTTTACGGCGAAAGCCACACCCTCTGGGACCTGGATCTTGAGGTGCCCGCAGGCCAGTGCACCTGCGTAATGGGGCGCAACGGCGTGGGTAAAACCACGCTATTAAAAGCAGTAATGGGCGCAGTAGCGGTGAGGAGCGGTGCTCTACGCTATACAAGCGCTGATTCAAACGGCGAAGTCGAGCTGACCCAAAAAGCCGTTGAAGAACGCTCACGATTAGGGATTGGCTATGTTCCCCAAGGGCGGCAGATATTTCCGTTGCTGACGGTAGAAGACAACCTGCGCACCGGCCTTGCTGCCCGTAGTGACGGGTTGAAGAAAATCCCCGAGCGAGTCTATGAACTGTTCCCAGTGCTCAAAGAGATGAAGCACCGCCGGGGCGGCGACCTCTCCGGCGGGCAGCAACAGCAGCTGGCGATTGGCCGCGCCCTGGTGATCGAACCCAAACTGCTGATTCTTGATGAGCCAGGAGAAGGCATACAGCCCAATATCGTGGCGCAAATTGGCCAGGTAATTCGTCAATTGATCAAAGAGGACGGCCTAACGGTACTACTGGTGGAGCAGAAATTACCTTTCGCCCGTAAATACGCCGACCGCTTCGTGATTATGGACCGCGGCCGCCCGGTGGCCAAAGGCGAGATCAACGAACTCTCCAACGAGCTGATTAAACAGCATCTGACGGTTTAAGTTATCCACATCCGGACCGCCTGCCCTTCAAATGCTGGGCGGCGGCTCCATCGGTGCTTTGCGTGCCCAGCGGCGTTTGAGCAACTGGGTAATCACGCCGTAGCGTGGCCCTGCTAGAAAGGCGAGGATTAGGAACACGCCGGTCATGACGGCCATCATGCCGCCAATCGAGACGTTGAAATACACGGCCAGGTAGTAGCCGGAAATACTTGAGACGATGGAAATTAGCGCACCGATGATAAACATCATCCACAGCCGGTCGGTCAGCAAATAAGCGGCGGAGGCGGGAACAATGGCAAAAGCGATAAACAGCACTGCCCCCACCGCATCAAAGGCCGCTACGGCGGTGGAGCTTGTTAGCATTAGCAGCACATAGAAAAGGATCGAGGGCATAAAACCAAACGTTTTGGCCAGCGCCGGATCGAAGGTGGCTAACTTCAACTCCTTATAAAAGAGTCCGATAAACGCGTAGTTGAGCAGCGTCATCACGCTCATCGATACCAGCGCCTGGGGGATGGGTAGGCCAAACAGGTCGATAGTATCCAGCCAGACAAAACCGATCTCACCGAGCAGCACAGTATGCGTGTCGATATGCACATCATTGGCGTAAATATTCAACAGCAGCACGCCGATAGAGAACAGCGCCGGGAAGACCAGGCCGATAGCGGTATCCTGCTTGACCCGTTTGGTGCTGGCTAACGCTTCGGTGAGCAGGACGGTTAACAACCCGGTGAGGGCGGCCCCGATCAGTTGTACCGGCCCGCTCTGCTGCTTGGTCAGCAGCCAGACGATGACGATGCCAAACACAATCGAGTGGCTAATCGCGTCGGATAACATGCTGTTGCCGCGCAGCACTAAAAAGGTGCCCACCGCCGAGGAGGCGATGCCCACCATCGCGCCCACTAGCATAATGGGCAGTGCCGTGGTGGTCAGTAGCTCGGCCATCATGCTGCCAACTCCTCAAAGGCCGCGACCACTTTTCTAGCCTCCGCCTGGCCCTTTGCTGTTAGCCCCCAGCCGTTGTCGCTTTGGGTGGCGTTGTGGGGAGAGCGGGTTAGGTAGCCTTGCTGCTTAAGCTTGTTGAGCAACCTACGTGAACCGAGTCTTGAAGGGGCGCGTGAGGGATCAGCCGAGTGTTTATACAGCGCATAAAGTAGCTGCTGTTTCTGCAGCGCTGACTTCTGGCGATAGTGCTTTATCACGCCCCACAGCAGGCCACGGCCGGGCGCCAATGCCAACGATATAAGCACGATGGCGGTAGCGGTAAGGACAATCAGCGGGCCGGTTGCCAGGCCTCGCGATAGGGTGCTGATGGTCGCCCCTGATACACCACTGACAATGCCGACGCCTGCGGCGATGGCGAGCATGCCGCCCAAGTGGCGGCTCCATTGCCGGGCGGCGGCCGCGGGTGCCACGATCATGGCCGCCATCAAGATCACGCCGACCATCTGCAGGCCAACCACGACCGCTAGCGCGACCATAGCGGTGAGCGATGCCTCAATGGCGGTGGTGCGCATGCCGAGCGTGCGGGCATACTCCGGGTCAAACGTGACCAGTTTGGCCTGTTTCCAGAAGACGGCGAGCAGCAGCAGCGTGACCAGCGTAATGCTGCCCATCACCCATAAATCAGAGCGCAGCGTCGCAGCGGCTTGGCCGAACAAAAAAGCCTCGAGGCCGCCCTGGGAGGCGTTATTGGTGCCCTGAATATAGGTGAGCAGCACAATGCCCACGGCAAAAAAGATGCTCAGGCAGGCACCCAGGCCCGCATCGGTTTTAAGGCGACTTAAGCGCGTCAACATTAGCATCATCAGCGCAGCGGCTGAGCCCGTGATCAGCGAGCCAATAATAATCCCGCCAATATCACGGCTGCCGGTGATGATAAAGCTCAAGCAGATGCCGGGAAGGGCGGCGTGGGAAATAGCATCTCCCAATAGGCTTTGGCGACGCAGCACCGCAAAACAGCCCAGCGGGCCGCTGATCAACCCCAGCAGCGAGGCGCCAATCACCACATTCTGAAAGGTGTAGTCAGTTAAAAGCTCAAGCCATCCCATGGGTTACTTTACCTTTGAGGCGGCAAACATTAACGATTCATTATCATTAAGTAGCGCGATCTGGCCGCCGTAAGCCTGGCGTAGGTTATCAATCTTAAATACTTCCTCGGTCTTGCCGCTCGCGATGACACGCACGTTCAACAGCAGCAGCCAATCAAAGTAGGTGCGAACCGTTTGCAGGTCGTGATGTACCACAATCAGCGTTTTGCCCGCATCGCGCAGGCGGCGCAGGATATCGATAATGGCCCGCTCGGTGGTGGCATCGACGCCCGCCATAGGTTCGTCGAGAAAATACACATCGGCCTGCTGCACCAGCGCGCGGGCCAGAAATACGCGCTGCTGCTGGCCACCTGAGAGCTGGCTAATCTGGCGGTCGGCGAAGGCGCTCATACCGACCATCTCGAGCGCTTCCTGCGCTTCGTTCCGCTCTTTTCGACCCGGTCTTTTGAGCCAGCCTAGACGCCCATAAAGCCCCATGGTGACCACATCCAGCGCGGTGGTGGGAAAATCCCAGTCAACGCTTGAGCGCTGGGGCACGTAGCCCACCCGTTTACGTTGCGTAGCGTAGGGCCGCCCATGCACCATCACCTCACCCGACAGCGATGGCACCAGCCCTAGCAGGCTTTTGATCAATGTGCTCTTGCCCGCGCCGTTAGGGCCGACAATGCCCGCCATGACACCGGCAGGAATATCCAGGTCGATATCCCAAAGCACGGGCTGGTTATGGTAGCTCACCGTCAGGTTTTTAATGCTCAGCGCGGTGTCTGTAGAGCCGGATATCGTCATGAATACACTGCCTTATCGAATGCTTATTGAGTGAGCTGCCACTCGCTGGCCCAATCGTCTAGTCTGTTTGGCAGCGGTGCCAGTGAACCGCCTAGCGCCTCGACAATATGCTGGGTATTACGGTAGATCATGCCCATATAGGTACCATCTACCGTGCCTTCATTGCCCATGGCGTCGGAATAAAGCTGGCCGCCGATGGCCACATCATGGCCGCGCTGCCTTGCAGCATCAATCACTGCCTGAATGGTGCGCGGGTTGATGGTGCTCTCGACAAATACCGCGGGGACGTTACGTGTGACGACGCTATCTGCCATGCTGCGAATATCGGCGATCCCGGTTTCGGTTTCGGTACTGATCCCCTGAATCCCTTCCACCTCAATGTCATAGGCGCGGCCAAAATAGCTGAATGCGTCGTGGGCGGTGACTAGAACGCGCTGCTCTTCGGGGATGCTGGCGATACTCTCTTTAACCCACTCATGCAGGGCTTGCAACTGAGCCTGATAGCGCTCGGTATTGGCTTCAATTGTTGTGGCGCACTCAGGGCGTGCTTCGCTGAAGGTATCGCTCAAGGTGGGCAACGTTTGGGCCCATAAAGAGACGTCCATCCACAGGTGGGGGTCTATCCCGTAGACATCCTGAGCGGTGATCAACGATTCGGGGCCAATGGAGGCGGGCGCCACGGCAAGCGTGGGCGTTCGCGTCGAGAAATTCTCCAGCACGCTCCCCAGCTGTCCTTCCAGTGAGTAGCCTGAATAGAGAATGTGTTCGGCGTTCCGTAGCAAGGCTACGTCGCTAGCGCTTGCCTGATAAAGATGCGGGTCTACGCCTGGGCCCATCATGGCTTCCACATTAACGCATTCGCCGCCTACTTCTTGCGCCACATCGGCAATCATCCCAATCGTTGCCACCACGTTTAAGGGTTTTTCATCAGCAGCTGCTAATGTGCTTAAAAAAAGCATTCCCAATAGAATCACGGCATATTTCGTCGTCATTATATAGCTCCAGACTCGTCATGAGGTAGATGGGTTGAAATTGCTTTGTGTAAACTGATTGTCTTAAGGAAAGAAGTATAGCCTTGGCTAAGTTTGTGGCGCAACTGACTCAGTGTCAAGCGGAGAAAAGGCGCAGAAGTGGGCTGAAATGGGTGTCTGAGAATTGCGGGAATAAACGTAAGGCGCGCTATTAACGCGCCTTTGAAACCGGGTAAGTCATCCGTAAACAACAATGCGTTGGATGATCACTCGCTGATTCCTTCTCTTTTCACTAAAACCCTGTTCTGTGTTCGGTTAACTGGCTTGCTTTGCCGGTAAAATTAAAGGTTCGTTAATAAGAACTGGGTGAGGTATGCGCTATAAAGATAAACATCAGCTTGCTGCTGAGTGGCAAACGCTTTTGGAGCGAACGCCCAAGCTGCTGCGGCAAGCAGTGGAGGCGCTGGTGGAGAGTCACAGTCAGCGCTTTGCTAGTCACTTTTACGCTGTGATGCTAGACGACCCCCATGCCTCACTGTTTCTCTCCAACGATCAAGTGGAGCAGCGTTTAACCCCCTCCATGCAGCGCTGGTTGAAGGCCATGTTTGCTGTTGAGCATGCAGATTTCGACGCCCTGGTTGAACAGCAAGAAAAAGTGGGGCAGGTGCATGCCCGCATTGATATTCCCGTCAATCTGGTACTTAACGGTGCACGGCAGCTTAAGCAGGCGTTTTATCAGCAGATCAACGCCACGTTCAACAGCCCGCTGTCGCCGGGGGATGCCTCGGTGTATGTTTCCGAGCATATCGATATGGCCATGGAAATCATGAGCCATGCCTACTCGGTGGCCAGTGACCGTAATGCGCGCACTGAAGAGGCTTATAAACTCTTCTCCCTTACCCAAAGCATTGGCGACCAGCGTGAGCGCCAGCGCTCAGCGCTGCTGAACTGGGAAAACGCGCTGATGTTTGCCATAGCCGCCCAGCAGAACGTCGCCACACTGCCGCGTTTATCCAACTCCGAGTTTGGTCTGTGGTACTTCCATAAAGCGTGTCATGCGTTTCAAGGTGCGCCGGAAATCGCCACTATCTCTCGTCATATTCAGCAAGTGGATCGTGAATGGTTGGAAGTCCTAGTGCACGAGGATGCAAGCCAACGGCTTAAGGCGCTGAGTGACATTCGTGATGCCGCCCGTACGGTACTCATGTTGCTCGATGATGTATTGCAGCGCGCCTCTGGTTTAGATGCCGGTCGCGATAGCTTAACCCAGTTGCTCAACCGCAAGTTTTTGTCGGTGGTGCTTAGCCGTGAAATTGAGATTGCTCGCCACTCTGAAAACTGCTTTGCGCTGTTGATGGTCGATATCGACCACTTTAAGTCGATTAACGATACCCATGGGCACGATGCGGGTGACAACGTGCTACAACAGATGGCCAGTATTCTTGACCGTTCTACCCGTGGCGGTGATTACGTGTTTCGTATGGGCGGCGAAGAGTTTTTAATCGTACTGGTCGACACTGACGAGGAAGGCAGTCGGTTATTCGCTGAGCGTTTACGCCTAGCGGTGGCCAAAGAGCCGATGCTCGCCGCTGCGGATACCTTGCTTAACGTTACCGTCAGCATTGGCTTAACGCTGCACGATGGTCACCCTGATTACCAACGTTCCATGCAGCGGGCCGATCAAGCGCTTTATCAAGCCAAGCGCAGTGGGCGTAATCGAGTGGTCGTGACGTAATAGCGTAATGGGCGGGTGCAAAAGGCGGTGATTACGTTGCCAGGCGTGTATCCATGGTGTTGTTGATCTTTTTTGGTGCACTTGATGCTGTTTGTGACCTTTTGTAGTGCGCAAAAACGCTTGGCACGGCAGGCTGCTGCGCTTGTATCTTGTCAGCAGCCGTCAAATAGAGCTTTTCACCATTTTGGCGCATTAATTGCACTGCTTAGCTAAAAGCTTACTGAAAAGGAAGCATCGGCTACCCATGATCCTGTGCGAACTCGCCAAACCGCAAGTTGCCTCCGGCCACCGCTTTGATGCAGGCCGCCGCTGGGCGGCCTCGTTGGACCTCACGTTTGCCCAGCGCGAAGGCGCTACCCGCATGATGAAGGCGCGCCACCATGGGCCACTCAGGGTGCAACGGCCTTTCTACCCAGAAGGTAAACGCGAAGCGTGCCATGTTTATATGCTGCATCCGCCTGGCGGGCTGGTCAGCGGTGATGCACTCACTATTAGCGCTCATGTCGAGCGCGGCGCCCATGCACTCCTCACAACGCCTGCCGCCAATAAACTCTACAAAGCCGACAGTCAAGGCGTGGCCTGGACGCAGCACGCCCAGCTTAGCGTTGACGGTGGCGGCATCCTTGAGTGGCTGCCCCAGGAGACCATCGCCTTCGATGGCTCCAAAGGTGAGCAGCGTACCCACATTGCGCTTCACGGCAGCGCCCGCTGCTTAGGCTGGGAGGTAATGGCGCTTGGCCGCCCGGCCAGCGACTTGCCCTATGTGTCCGGTCGTATTGAGCAGCACTTCCGCTTAACGCTGGATGGCAAGCCGCTGTGGCTGGAGCGCCAATCGCTCGACCCTTTGCACCCGCGCTTTGCCGGGCGCTGGGGCCAGGGCGGCGCCACGGTACAGGCAACGCTCTGGGCGGTGGGGATTAGCGACGCGCCTGCAGCCATTGAGGTTCTGCGTGAAGCACTGCCGGATAACCCGCGCTGGGCGGTCACCGTGCGCCACGGCGTAGTGCTACTGCGTTACTTAGGCAACTCGCGCAATGAAGCCTGGGCGCTATGTGAACAGGCTTGGCAGCTGCTGCGCCCCCGTTGGATTGAACGCGATGCCCATACCCCACGAATTTGGCTAACCTAATTGGCATCACTGCGATGCCCTGCTGGAGACACGTTCCATGGAATTAACCCCGAGAGACAAAGACAAACTGCTGCTGTTCTCCGCTGCCCAACTGGCGGAGCGCCGCAAGGCGCGTGGTTTAAAGCTCAATTACCCCGAAGCGGTGGCGCTGATCAGCTTTGAGATTATGGAAGGCGCCCGGGATGGCCGCAGCGTGGCGGACTTAATGAGCTATGGCCGCGAAATCCTTAGCCGTGAGGATGTGATGGACGGCGTCGCCGAGATGGTCGACGAAGTGCAGGTGGAAGCCACCTTCCCCGACGGCACCAAGCTGGTCACTGTCCATACGCCTATTGTTTGAGGGGCGACTGAAAGGAGCAAGCAGATGATTCCCGGTGAGTACAAGTTAAAAGAAGGTGAAATCGAGCTGTGCGTGGGGCGTGAGCGGATTAGCGTCGAGGTGGCCAATACCGGCGATCGGCCGATCCAGATTGGCTCCCACTACCACTTTGCCGAAGCCAATCCTGCGCTGGTGTTTGATCGCGCCAAAACCCGAGGCTTTTGCCTGGATGTGGCCGCAGGCACGGCGATTCGCTTTGAGCCCGGCCAGACCCGCGAAGTCACGTTGATTCCCTTTGTGGGCAAGCGCGAAATTTACGGCTTTCGCGGCGATGTCATGGGTGCGCTCGATGGAGATAAACAATGAAACCGGTTAACAAGATCAGTCGGCAAGCCTACGCCGATATGTACGGCCCCACGGTGGGCGACCGTGTGCGCCTGGGCGATACCGAGCTGTGGATCGAAGTCGAACAAGACGCCACCCACTACGGTGATGAAGTGAAATTCGGCGGCGGCAAAGTTATCCGCGATGGTATGGGTCAAAGCCAGCGCGCTGACGACACCGTCATGGATACCGTGATTACCAACGCGCTGATTTTAGACTGGTGGGGCATCGTCAAAGCCGATGTGGGTATACAGAACGGCCGCATCGCTGCGATTGGCAAGGCGGGCAACCCGGATGTGCAGCCCGATGTAGAGATCGTGATCGGCCCCGGCACTGAAATTATCTCCGGCGAAGGTAAGATACTGACAGCGGGCGGTATCGACTCCCATATTCACTTTATCTGCCCCCAGCAGGTCGAAGAAGCGCTAATGAGCGGTGTGACCACCATGCTCGGCGGCGGCACCGGCCCGGCGACCGGCACCAATGCCACTACCTGCACTCCCGGTCCCTGGCATATCGGCAAAATGCTCCAGGCAGTGGACGATATGCCGATGAATATCGGCTTTTTGGGCAAAGGTAACGCCAGCCTGCCGGAGTCCCTGGAGCTTCAGTTACAAGCAGGCGCCATGGGCCTCAAACTGCACGAAGACTGGGGGACCACGCCAGCATCAATCAACAACTGCTTGAACGTGGCGGATGCCTACGACGTGCAGGTGGCGATCCACACCGACACCCTAAACGAATCGGGCTTTGTGGAAGATACCCTGGCGGCGTTTAAAGAGCGCTGCATTCACACCTACCACACCGAAGGCGCGGGCGGCGGCCACGCGCCGGACATCCTCACTGCCTGCTCGAAAGCCTACGTGCTGC
Organism: Halovibrio sp. HP20-59; assembly: GCF_033052795.2. Classification (NCBI taxonomy): domain Bacteria; kingdom Pseudomonadati; phylum Pseudomonadota; class Gammaproteobacteria; order Oceanospirillales; family Halomonadaceae; genus Halovibrio; species Halovibrio sp. HP20-59. Next base: position 261,095 of record NZ_JAWJUW020000003.1, on the reverse strand, counting down.
CGTCTTCCACTAACCCAACCCGGCCTTACACCATCAACACCATCGACGAGCACCTGGATATGCTGATGGTGTGCCACCACCTCGACCCCAATATTCCCGAAGACGTGGCCTTTGCCGACTCGCGGATTCGCCGCGAAACCATCGCCGCCGAGGATATCCTCCACGACCTGGGCGTGATCTCGATGATCGCCTCTGACTCCCAAGCCATGGGGCGGGTCGGCGAGGTGGTCTGCCGCACCTGGCAAACGGCGCATAAAATGAAAGTGCAGCGCGGCCTACTGCCGGAAGACGAAGCCCTGGGCGCTGATAACCTGCGCGCCAAGCGCTATATCGCCAAGTACACCATTAACCCCGCAATCACCCACGGTATTGCTCACGAAGTCGGCTCGATAGAGGTGGGCAAACTGGCGGATCTGGTGCTCTGGAAACCGGCATTTTTCGGCACCAAGCCGGCGATGATGATCAAGGGTGGCATGATTGCCGCGGCCCCCATGGGCGACCCCAATGCGTCTATCCCCACCCCGCAGCCGGTTCATTATCGTTATATGTTTGGCGCTTTCGGCCGTGCGGCCAGCCAAACCCGGCTCAGCTTTGTCAGCCAGGCCGCGCTGGATGCGGGCATCAAAGAGAGACTTGGGCTAAATAGCGAACTCGCGGCGTGCAAAAACGTGCGCCAGGTGCGCAAGCAGGATATGAAGCTCAACGATGCCTGCCCAGAACTAACCGTCGACCCGCAAACCTACGAAGTGCGCTGCGATGGCGAAATTTTAACCTGCGAGCCCGCCACCGAACTGCCGCTGGCCCAGCGGTATCACTTGTTTTGATTGAGCGATTATCCGGGGCGCCGGGGGTAGGCCTACGAGAGGGCGCTGTGAATACGTCCGTGTACGCTACTTTTGCCATCCATGGCAAAAGACCCTCTCTACGGCCTACCCCCGGCACAGCCGCACCGAGCGAGAAAGGACGCTAGTCATGCTGAAACTGATAGAACGTTTAGGGCCGGTGGAGGAGAGCGCGGCGAGCGACACGCTCACGCTGCCCTTTGAGCTACGTATTCGCGGGCGCTTAAAAGCTCAAAGTGATAGCGGTCGTGAGCTGGGGCTGTTTCTTGATCGCGGCCCGGTGCTGCGCAGTGGCGAAGGCCTTAAAGCCGAAAGTGGTGAGATAGTACGCGTATGCGCTGCCGTAGAACCGGTGGTTACCGCGCGAGTAAGTGCTGGCTTACCGCTGGCGCGGCTCGCCTACCACCTCGGCAACCGCCACGTGCAGCTGGCGCTGGGTGAAGATGAAAAGGGCGGCTGGGTGCGCTTCCCGCCGGATCACGTGTTGGAAGAGCTCGCCGTGCTGTTGGGCGCCAAACTAGAGCACCACGATGCCACCTTCGACCCAGAGCCGGGCGCCTATAACCAAGTTGGCGGGGGACACACTCACAGCCATTCTCACGACCACGATCATTCGCACGAGCATCACCATGCCCATTGATTTAGCCGCATCAGAAAGCCAAAGCGATGAGCTGGCGCTGCTAGGGCTGATGCAGTTGGTGAGCCCAGCGTTACCCATCGGCGCCTTTGCCTTCTCCCAAGGCTTGGAAAGTGCCTTTGAGCTGGACTGGGTGCGCGATGAAGCTAGCCTAACCGAATGGCTAAGCGGTGTGCTGGAAGATGGCCTAACCCGCTGCGAGCTGCCAGTGCTGGCACGGCTATACCAGGCCATTGGCCTAGGCAACAACGATACGATTGCCCAGTGGGATGAGTGGCTGGCCGCCACCCGGGAAACGGCCGAGCTGGCCGCTGAAGACAGCCGCCTGGGCGCCTCGCTTAAGCGCTTGTTGAAAAGCCTAGACCTGATGCCAAGTGAGGACTTGCAACCGCCCTTGTTACCGACCCAGGCAGGTTATGTCACGCTGTTTGCTTATGCCGCGCATACTCGCTGTGTCTCTGTTCGCCAAACCCTGCTGGGCTTTGCCTGGGCGTGGCTGGAAAACCAGCTGGCCGTCGCCTGTAAAGCGCTACCCCTTGGCCATACCGCCGCCCAACGCGTGATCGAGCAGCTGCGCGTCGAGCTGGTCTCGGCCATTGATCAGGCGCTGGCGCTGGGGGATGACGAATTAGGGCCCGTGCTACCCGGCTTAGCGCTGGCCAGTGCATTACACGAAACCCAGTATTCACGCTTGTTTAGAAGTTAATCAGTTTATCGATTGAGGAGAGAACAATGACTCACTGTTTACGCATTGGCGTGGGTGGTCCGGTTGGTTCCGGTAAAACCGCGCTACTTAAGCAGCTCTGTTCAGCACTGCGCGATTATTACGATATCGCCGTGGTTACCAACGATATCTATACCCGTGAAGATGCCGACTTTTTGCTCAAACATGACGCCCTTCCGGCAGACCGTATTCTGGGCGTCGAGACCGGCGGTTGCCCGCATACCGCGATTCGCGAAGACGCCTCGATGAATCTGGCTGCCATTGATGAGCTGCAGGCGCGGCACCCGAAGCTTGAGCTGGTGATGGTAGAGTCAGGCGGCGACAACCTTTCGGCCACCTTCAGCCCTGAGCTTTCTGATCTGACGCTCTACGTCATCGATGTCTCGGCAGGCGACAAAATCCCCCGCAAAGGCGGGCCGGGCATCACCAAATCGGACCTACTGATTATCAATAAAATGGATATCGCCGAGCAGGTACACGCATCATTAGAGGTGATGGCGCGCGACTCGAAGAAAATGCGCGGCGAGCGGCCCTTTGTATTTACCAATCTTTATGACGGCGTAGGGCTTGAAGAGATCATTCGCTTTATTCTCGATAAAGGGATGCTGGACGAGCGGCGCCCTCAGGCCGAAGCGACCGCTAGCTAATGTCAATCGACCCGGGTAATCGGCTGTTGGCTGGGGTCGGCATGCCATGGCAGACCAAGGCGCGTGTTGCGTTCGAGTTCGGCAATCACCTGGGCGCCCAGCAATAAAATGATAGCGCCCACTTCCAAGCTAATCAGCAAGACGATCAACGCCGCTAATGAGCCATAGACGGCGTTGACGAACGAGAGATTGGCAAAATAGTAGACCAGCAATAGCCGGACGCCCTCCCATAGTAGCGCTGCTACAAAGCCTCCCACCACCGCCCGGCGTAAAGCGATGCGCACGACGGGAAGTACTTTGTAGATAGCGCTGAATAACAGGAAAACCCCAACGAAGCTTGTCATATTAAGCACCGGCTCTGAAAGACCCGCCAACGGAAGCTCCCGCTCGAAAATCGCTAACACCAGCGCATTGAGCGAGCTGGCTAAGGTGACCACCAGCGTCAGTGCCATTAGACCCGCCCCCAGCACCAGCATGAAGGCGTAAGGTAGCAGCACGGAAACCCAAGCGCTGCGCTTAATGTGGGGACTCTCTGGCGCATGGAAAATGATCGCCATGGCGTCTTCCAGCATGCGAAAGGCAAATGAGCTAAACAGGAGCAGAACAGGAAAGCTCAAAATGCCGATCACATCGCGCGAATTCAGCAGGCTGCGGACGGCATCCAGCAATATTTCTGCGTGGGCAGGCGCCATGTGGCGCGCCTGAATGCTCAGGACATTGAGAAGATGCTGCTCATCCACCACCTGAGTCAACAGCACGACCAGAACAGCAAAAAGCGGCACAATGGAAAGCAGAATATTGTAGCCAACCCCGCCGGCCAGCAGGATACCGCGATTTTTCAGAAAATTGCGTAATACACGCCAGGCAAAGTAAGCCAGCTGAGGGAGCAGAAGCAAGACAGCGCTGCGTAACGATTGGTTTCGAACCATGGCTTGTCATTCTCCTTGTTCACTTAGGCCATGATACGCCGATGGCGACAGCAAATAACAAGGGCAAATAACAAGATCGGCAATCAATGTCTGGAGGAGGGAAAATCGTGCAGGGCCGGAAAATAAAAAGGTTGCCCTGACAAGGCGGTAGATAGCCAGGGCAACCGAAGATTGTGGTTTAGCCTCGTGCTAAAACGGGCCATCCCTGGCCACCACACTTGTACATTGAACGTCTAGCCGACAGGCTTCCTTAACCTAAGTTATAAAATGTAATTTTGTCGGTTAAATAACGGGTTATAGACCATAAAACCACCCAAAGTGACTAGCGTTAGTCACGCTAAGGAATTGAATTAATAATCAAAAAAGATGAAAGCACTGCTACGGAGCTTCTAGCGTGGGTCAGTAGAGGTGGGCCGACCATTGTCGATTGTCGCCAGCTAGGCAGGAAAAAGCCGCTCAGTGAGTAAAGTTATTATCGTTTGCGCCGATAATGCGTATGAATACCAGCTTTGTACCTGAAGCTTTCTTTCCCTCTTATAATTTATAACACTGGAGTTCGCACTCAATGGCTACTGCCGAACCGCCCCGTCGCGGAGGTTTTGGTTTGCAAACCAAAATCCTACTGCTGATACTGCTGCCCCTACTTCTGGTGACCGTTGCGTTAGTAGGGTTCGATGCTTATAGCAGCATTCGAGATACCCGTGAATCGCTAGCCGAACAGCGTGAGGCATTGATTGACGAACGCCGTAACGCGGTGCGCAACATTGTGCAGATGGCGAAAACCGCTATAGCCCCGATCTATGAAGAGGCAGGCGCCAACGACGAGGCCGCTAAGCAGCAGGTGGCTGAGCTAGTGCGCTCCATGCGCTTTGAAGATAGCAACTATATTTTTATTTACGATTATGACGGTAATAACATCGTCACGGCACCCGCGCCGGAGCGTGAAGGCACCAACATGATTGATGCCCAAACGCCCGATGGGACTTATCTTATCCGCGAACTCATTAAGGTTGCGCAGAGCGGCGGGGGTAGCTACAGCTATTTGTGGGAGTATCCGGGCACTAACGCTATTGAACCCAAACACTCTTATGTGGATCGCCTGGAAAAATGGGACTGGTTGATTGGTGCCGGTGTCTACGTGACCGATGTCGATGATGCCTTTGCCGAACTTGAGGCGACTGCTGCTGAAGATTTGCGCCAGAGCCTACTATTTTCATCATTCCTGGGGCTGGTGCTGTTTCTTGTGATTGCCCTGGTGGCGTATGGCTTCGTGCGTCGCACGGTCGGGCCGATCAAGCGCACTACTGCTGCTATGCACGATATTGCCCAGGGGCGCGGTGATCTAACCCGTCGTCTGGCCGTCGAAAGTGGCGACGAAGTGGGTAACCTTGCCGTTCAGTTCAACGCCTTTGTAGAGCGGATGCAGGTAACCCTGCGCGACGTGCGCCGCAGCACGCTCAGCGTGCATCAGGCCGCAGGGGAAATATCACAAAGTTCTGAAGAACTCGCTACCCGCACCGAACAAGCAGCCGCTAACCTGCAACAAACCTCTGCGTCTATGGAAGAGATTACCTCGACCGTCAATCACAGTGCCGATAATGCCCAGCAAGCGAATACGCTGGTTCTTTCTACGGCTGACGTTGCCCGCGAAGGTGAAACCGCGATGGGGCAGGTCGAGACCACGATGCAAGATATCAACGACTCTGCATCGCGTATCAGCGACATTATCACCATGATTGATGCGATTGCCTTCCAAACCAATATTTTGGCGCTTAATGCCTCGGTGGAAGCCGCAAGGGCGGGCGAACATGGCCGCGGCTTTGCCGTGGTGGCACAAGAAGTTAGGGTCCTGGCTAGCCGCTCTAGCGACGCCTCTAAAGAGATTCGTGCGCTTATTGATGCCTCGGTTCAGCACACTAATTCCGGCGCGAAGCTGGTGCGCAGTGCGGGCGATACCATGCGTGAGATCGTCTCCAGCGTGGCGAAAGTCACCGATGTCATCGGTGAAATCACCGCCGGGGCCAAAGAGCAAAGCAGCGGTATCGGCCAGATCAATACCGCCGTGGCCGAAATGGACACCATGACCCAGCAGAACGCCGCCATGGTCGAAGAATCAACCACCGCAGCCGCCAATATGCGCCGCCATGCGGAGCAATTAAACGAGCTAATCAGCTCCTTCGTGCTCGGTGAAGATGAGCCTTCGCCGCGGCATCAGGCGCTAGCGTCTCCGTCCTCTCAGCAACGCGGTGGGGATAGCGGCCTGAAGCGTCCGGCGTCATCACCCAAATCGACGGCAACCTCAGGTGGCAACGATTGGGAAGAATTCTAAGAGCCTGACGCTGCTTTTGATACAGTTAATGGGGCTTGCCAGTTGGCAAGCCCCTTTCATTAGCAGGCTTCAAGCCTGCGCGCCTGTGTCCGCATTGCGCGTTCGTAAATGATTGATGACCCCTCCTTGCGCAATTAACGTTTGCTGGCGGTCCGTCAGCCCGTGGTGCAAGGTCATTGTTCCCTTGCCGGGGATCTCGGCGATCAAGTCACCGCCTTTGGCGAGTTGGTTGTAAAGGTCCTTGATCACAATGGTGTCTCCCTGACTCAAACGCTCGCCATCTTCGGGCTGGCAAAAAGTGAGCGGTAAGGCACCAAAACAAATCAGGTTCTGCCAATGAATGCGGGCAAAACTCTTGGCAACGACCACCTGCAAGCCCAGGTAGCGGGGTACCAGGGCGGCATTCTCGCGACTTGACCCTTGGCCGTAGTTAATACCGCCGACAATGGCATGACCCCCTTGCGTTCGGGTTTTATCAGCGCGGGTGGCATAGGTGTCATCAACGGCTTCAAACGTGAAAGGAGCCGATGCATAGATGCTGCTCCAGTAAGGCAGCACCCGCTGACCGGCGGGCATGATGTCATCGGTTGAAATGTTGTCGCCGACGACCAGTAATACGGGTACTTCCAGCGTATCGGGGAGTGGGCTCAACGCCGGTAATGCCGGTGTGTTGTCCGTTTTTTGCAGAGGTTTGAGGCGAGCTTCTTCAACAGGCAGCGGCGCGTTAAACAGTGCACGGTTAATGACTATCTTGTCTGGCTCGGTAATGCGCGGATACGCCATGGAAAGCGTTCGTGGGTCGGTAATAACTCCGGCAAGCGCTGAGGCAGCCGCCGTTTCCGGGCTGCATAGAAAAACGCTGTCTTCACGGGTGCCCGAGCGACCCGGAAAATTACGCGGTACCGTACGCAGGCTGTTGAGCCCCACAGCAGGGGCTTGGCCCATGCCGATACAGCCGTTACAACCTGCCTGATGGAGTCGCGCGCCACTGGCAACAAGATCACCCAGATAACCCTGCTGAATCAGCGTGGTGAGCACCTGGCGAGAAGACGGGTTGATGTCCAGCGAGACACCGTCGGCCACCTGTCGGTCGCGGACGATTTCCGCCACGACTGCAAAATCACGATATCCCGGATTACCTGAAGAACCGATATAGGCCTGATGGAGTGGCTGGCCTGCCGCTTCGCGAACGGTGACGACATTATCCGGACTGGAAGGCAACGCGATCATGGGTTCCAGGGTTGCGAGGTCCAGATGATCGTTGAGTTCATAGCGACAGCCGGGTTCAGCGGCCAGTGGATGCCAGTCACTCTCACGTCCCCGAGCAGCCAGAAACCGACGGGTTTCTTCGTCACTGGGGAAAACTGTGGCCGTCGCGCCCATTTCAGTGCCCATGTTCGCCAATACATGGCGGTCCATTGCTGAAAGGTGGGCAAGCCCGGGACCGTAATATTCGATCATTGTGTTTTTGCCACCGGCAACGCCGTGTCGGCGTAACAGTTCGAGAACGATGTCTTTGGCTGACACCCAGTCGGGGAGTCGGCCTTCCAGCTTAATGCCCCAGATCTTGGGCATGGTGATATACAGTGGCTCGCCCGCCATGGCCATGGCGACTTCAATACCGCCTGCGCCAATGGCCAGCATACCCAGCGCCCCTGCTGCCGTGGTGTGGCTGTCGCAGCCGACGATCGACTGACCGGGCACGCCGAAGTTTTCCATATGCACCGGGTGGCTGATGCCATTGCCGGGGCCTGAATACCACACGCCGAAACGCTCGCAGGCACTTTTTAAAAACAGATAGGTTTCTGCGTTCAGGTTGTCCGCTTGTACCAGGCCGTGGTCGATATACTGCACGCTGGGCTGGGTGTGGACGCGGTCCAGGCCCATGGCTTCGAGTTCCAGCATGACCAGTGTGCCCAGCACGTCCTGAAGCAACGCCTGGTTGATAGCTAAAGCGATTTCACTGCCTGGGATCATCTCGCCGCTGACGAGATGGCGCTGGATTAACTGCTGGGAAAGGTTCAAGGGTTGGGCGGATGGTGCGGGATGAGTCATTGTTATTCACCGTCGGTGGGGGTTGCATTACGCCTGGGCCGGCAGAGGATGGCGACGATCGGCGCTGCCCGCTTTGCATACCTGCCCTGGGGTGTCGTGGCCGATCAAGTCGGGGAGAGTGACAGAGGCCTCAAGCAGCGCGGGCAGATTGACACCCGTGTTCACCCCCATCTGTTCAAACATGTGTACTAGGTCTTCAGTGCACACATTGCCCGTTGCGCCGGGGGCAAAGGGGCAGCCGCCCAGCCCTCCCAGCGAGGCATCGAAGCGGGTAATGCCGACCTGCCAGGCGGCCAGCGCGTTGGCAAGGCCCATGCCCCGGGTATTATGAAAATGCAGCGTAAACGGTACGCCAGGGAAGCGTTTCAGTACCTGATCACACAGCGCGCTCACCTGAACCGGATTGGCAACACCGGTGGTATCGCAGAGCGTGACACCCTCTACGCCCAGTGCCAGCTGTTGTTCGATGAGGTCGAGTACTCGGGCTTCAGGCACATTGCCCTCAAACGGGCAGCCAAAGGCCGTCGACAGCGAGGCGTTGATAAACACGCCGCTGCCCCTGACCCTGACGGTATTAATGATGTTGGCAAACTGCCGGAGTGATTCATCGGGCGTCATGCGCAAATTGGCCCGGCCGTGGGCATCGCTTGCTGACATCACCAAGTTGATCTCGTCGACACCGCAGGCAAGCGCACGCTCAGCACCTTTCAGGTTAGGTACCAGCACGGTTACATCGACGCCTTGACGACGTTGAATGGCGCTGACGACCTCGGCGGCATCACGCAGGTTAGGAATCGCCTTGGGCGACACGAAGGAGGTGGCCTCGATGCGCGCAATGCCGGTGGCGGTCAAGGCATCAATCAACGCCACCTTCTGAGCGGTGGGAATAAAACGGGATTCGCTCTGAAAGCCATCCCGAGGAGCGACTTCGTTGATTTGTAACGTCTCCATCGTGCCCTCTCAAGGTTAGATAATGCCTGCATGGCGAAGTTTTTCACGGGTTTCGGTGTCGATGCCCAACTCATCAAGCACTTCATCGGTATGGGCACCAAGCGGCGGGCCACCTTGCCCCAGCCTGCCGGGCGTAGCGCTCAGTTTGGGCAGCACACCCGGCACCTTGAGCGAACGACCGTCGGCACGCGTCACGGTCTGAATCATTTCGCGAGCCAGGTAGTGTGGGTCGGTGGCAATATCCGCAGCGGTGTAGGGGTAGCCTGCAGGGACTCGTGCATCCTCTAGAATACGCAGTATCTCGTCACGGTCTTGAGTCTGGGTCCAGGCCTCAATAGCGGCATCGATTTCCTGGGCATGCTGGGAACGGCCATCGTTATGTGCCATGGCTGGGTGCTGCGCGAGGTCGTCGCGGCCAATGACCTGCATCAGACGCTTGAAAATGCTGTCGCCGTTGCCTGCGATGAGCACATAGTCACCCTGCTGCGTACGGTATGCATTCGAGGGCGTGATGCCAGGCAGTGCGCTACCGCTGGGTTCGCGCACATGACCGGTCGCATCGTATTCGGGCAGCAGGCTTTCCATCATGGCAAACACGGACTCGTAGAGTGCGACGTCAATTTCCTGCCCCAGCCCGCTGCGCTGTCGCTCCTGAAGGGCAAGTAACGTACCTATCACGGCGTATAGCGCGGATAGCGAATCGCCGATGCTGACGCCAACCCGTACTGAAGGTTCATCCGGCTGGCCGGTCAGGTAACGCAACCCGCCCATCGCTTCGCCAATGACCCCGAATCCTGGCTTGTTACGGTAAGGACCGGTTTGGCCGAAGCCGGAAACGCGCACCATGATCAACCTGGGGTTATGCGCAGCCAGCGCTTCATAGCCAAGCCCCCAGCCCTCTAGTGTGCCGGGGCGAAAGTTTTCAACGATGACATCCGCCTCTGCCGTTAGGCGTCGCACCATTTCCTGGCCTTCTGCAGTACGCAGGTCGAGCGTTACCGAGCGCTTGGTACGGCTTTGCACATGCCACCAAAGCGAGGTGCCTTCTTCGAGAATCCGCCATTTACGAAGGGGGTCGCCAGTGCCGGGGGGCTCGATCTTGATCACGTCAGCGCCAAATTCGCCAAGAAGTTTGGTGGCAAACGGGCCTGCAATCAGTTGGCCAAGCTCTACGACTTTAAGCCCATCGAGGGGAAGCTGGCGCGTGGTCATAATATAAGCTCCTGATAACCCGGTTCATGCAGCTTTTTGTCAGTTTGTTTCTACACCAGCATCGGCGAGCTGGCGTGTCATAACAATTAGGCAATCAGGAACTACGTGTTCGTCATGGACGAAGCCTAGGATGTCGAGGTAGTTTCTTTTACCCCAATAGCAAGGCGGTCTGTGCGATGCTCCGATTTGATTTTGTTACCTTGAAACTGTTTGTTGCCATTGCCGATGAGGGGCGGCTTACCGCCGCCGCTGAGCGTGAGCACCTTGCCGTGGCAGCGGTCAGCAAACGCGTCAGCGACCTGGAAGCGTTGGTGGGCACCGAACTCTTATATCGCCGCCCCCGGGGGGTTGAGCTCACCCCAGCCGGCCGGGCGTTTTTACACCATGCCCGACGCATTCTCGAAGACGTGGCGCGAATGCAGGCCGAACTGAGCGAATATGGCGAAGGGGTGCGTGGTCATGTGCGCATACATTCCAACACCTCGGCGATCATCGCCTTTCTTCCCCAGGATTTAAGTGCCTTTGCCCTGACCTACCCTCAGATCAAGATCGACCTGCAGGAACGTACCAGCAGTGAAGCGATTACCGCCGTGCGCGATGGTGTGGCCGATATCGGCATTTTTGCTAGCCATGTGGCGGCGGATGAGCTGGAGGTAAAGCCCTACCGGCGCGATCAGTTGGTTCTGGTTACCCCGCAGGATCATCCGCTGGCTGTTCATCAGCAGCTGCATTTGCATCAGGCCGCCGAATATGACTTTGTGGGCTTGCAACAGGACACGTCGCTACAGTCGCTACTGCATGAGCAGGCCAGCCAGGCGGGAAGAACCCTGCGCATGCGAATTCAGGTACGTAGCTTCGATGCGATTTGCCGCATGATTCATTACGGTATGGGCGTTGGTGTACTGCCCCAGCAGACGCTGTATCGCGATTTGAAAGATTTAAAGTTATGCATGATCCCCTTGGCAGACGAGTGGGCAAAACGTGAACTGGTGGTGGGAATGCGCCATTACGCCACTCTGCCGCTGGTGGCCCGCCACTTGGTCGATCACCTGCTGACGCCCCATACGCCCAAGCAACCTCTATGAGTGTTAAACGCATTTGCAAAGCGATAACGTGCATGAACATCACAACGCAGGAGAAGGGTATGCGCACCGCCTTTATAAAGCGCGACTTGCCGCTACAGCTGCTATGAAACTCGACCCGACCTCACTCAAACTGTTTGTGCGTGTGGCTGAAATGGGCACCATCAGCGGCGCTGCTGATGCTTCGTTCATGGCGACCTCGGCCGTCAGCAAGCGGCTTAGCGAGCTGGAAGCCTACTTCAACACGCCACTGCTCAAGCGCAACAACCGAGGCATCGTACTGACGCCCGCCGGGAGTGCACTGCTGAATCTATCCCGGGGCGTACTGCATAACCTTGAAGACCTCGATCTGCAGATGCGTGACTATGCCAGTGGTCAGCGCGGCATGGTTCGGGTGTTCGCCAATATGTCAGCGATTACCCAGTACCTGCCCAACGAAATGCGCGCTTTTTTCGAGCAGCACCCGGATATTGGCGTACAGTTGGAAGAAAAAGTGAGTCCCATCATTACCCGCGAGGTCATGAACAACAATGCGGATATCGGGGTGTGCGCCCAATTGCTGCATGGCTACGACCTGATTGAGTTTCCCTACCACGTTGATGACCTCGTGCTGGTGGTCCCTAAGCAGCATCCGCTTGCCGAGCGGGAGCAGATCGATTTTCGTGAGTGCCTGGACTATCCCCATGTGGGATTGCATACCGCGAGTGCCATCAATCTGGAGATTATGCGCGCCGCCAGCATGGTCAATAAGACACTGCGTATCCGCATACAGGTGACCAGCTACGACGCGCTATGCCTGATGGTCCAGGAAGGCCTGGGGATCGGCGTATTGCCCCGCGGCGCCATTCGTCAGTATGTCGATGGCCTCAACGTCAAGGTGTTGGCGATTCGGGACAGCTGGGCACGGCGTCGGCTGAGTATCTACGTGAAAGATTTAGACAAGCTCTCCATGGCCGCCCGGGTGTTGGTCGACCATTTAGTAAATGCCGCTGCGGCGCGTTGATTGACGGGCTCTCCAAGTCAGATGATGTACGCTTTCCTTGTCCAGCTTTCGCGTTTGGAGAAGGCAGGTTCATCAATCACCAATATACAGCCACCCATCTTTAGCGCTATCACTCTAGCAACCATCAAGCGACGTTCTACTGCTTGGTGAGTTCTCGGGAGGGGCGCGACCTTGGCCTCCCACAGAAAATAACAGCACAACATGCTTCCCGACGCTGAGAGGAAATAACAATGACAGCAATAAAACTACGCCACCTACTGCCCGCTTCTCTGTTGGTCGCTGGTGCGCTTACGACCGGCGCTGTTCAAGCACAGACCGCGCTTAATCTGGGCGCCGTGCCCACCGGTACTGGCTGGTTTTTCGGTATCTCGGAAGGCGCGCGCGTGATAAGCGCCAATTCAGATTACGAAATAACCGTACGTGAAACGGGCGGCACCCGTGAAAACGCCATTCGACTGAACAACGGTGAGCTTGACCTAGCGTTCACCGAAGCCCTGGTGGGGTATGAACTCTATAACGGCGTCGGCCGTTTTGAGGATACCCCTAATCCGGATGTGCGGCTCGTTTACTGGATTGCGCCGTCCACCATGCACTGGGCGGTTCGCCAGGATAGCGATATCGAAACCTTTGAAGATCTGAACGGCGAGCGCTTTAACCCCAGCAGCATTGGTGGGGGCGGTGAGTACATTACCGAGCAGGTGTTTGGCATCCTGAATATCGAGCCGGACTTCCAGCGCATGCGGGTGAACGATGCGGCGGAAGGCGTTACCGATGGTCGCCTAGTGGGCTTTAGCTACAACGGTGTGCCGCCGATCCCACTGTTTACTGAAGTGCATTCCTCACGCCCGCTACAGCTGCTGTCGCTGACGGATGAACAGGTGGAGACGGTGATTGAAGAGCTTCCGTTTCTGTCGCCTGCCATTGTACCGGCGGATACCTATACCGGGATGAGCGAAGCCCAGTCGCTAGGTATCTACATGGGCGTGGCAGCAAGCACTGAGCTTGACGCCGATACGGTGTATGAACTGACCAAAGCGTACTGGGAAAACCACGATCAGGTAGCGGCCTCCTTTAAGCCCGCCGCAAATGTTGATCCGCAAACCGTGATGGATACTGCAACCTTCCCGCTACATGCAGGCGCGCTACGCTATTACCAGGAGTTGGGTCTGGACATTCCGGAAGACATCATTCCGCCTGAAGCTCAGTAAGCACACTCTTGAGCCTCCGCCGGTATTCCGGTGGGGGCATTAGCTATCAGCCTGACGCGTTGCTTGACGTCCCCTTGTCAGGCGGCGTGGGAGTTGCTCCATGGATACCGCTAAAAATTCTAACGTCGTGGAAAAGTACCAGGAGGATTCGGGCAAGCGACAGCTCTCGGGCTTCTGGTTTGTCGTGGTGCGCACAGCCGCCGTTGCGATGGCGATTTTCCACCTCTACACGGCAGTTACCGGGCCGGTGAATACGCAAAACGCCGTTCACCTGCTGTTTGCGATGCCGCTGATCTTTCTGGCTTACCATTGCAGGGTACGGGATGCCCAGAAGATTCCCTGGTTTGATATTGTCCCGATTGTCATGAGCGTCGTGATAAGCGGTTACTACGTTTATCACTTCGACCGAATCATCTATCAGCTGGGCTATCTAACGCCTACCGCGCTGGATCTGGTACTGGGCGTGAGTGCGATCTTGCTGCTTCTGGAAGCCTGTCGCCGCGCCATCGGCCTGGCCTTCCCGATACTGGTGCTGATCGCCCTGGCGTATGCGGCCTTTGGGCAACACCTGCCCGGCGTGTGGGGCCACGGCGGTTTTCGCTGGGACGACCTGGTGGCGACTTTCTACCTCGGCCCCACTGGTATCTTTGGCAGCCTGATGCGCACCTCTTCCACGGTGATTGTCATCTTCATCATGTTTGGTGCGCTATTGGTGACCACTGGAGGCGGCGATACCTTCATGCGTCTCTCCACTGCCGCGACCGGTGGCATGGCCGGCGGGCCCGCCAAGGCCGCTACGCTGTGCAGTGCCATGTTCGGCAGCATCAGCGGCAGCACCGCTGCCAACGTGGCCACCACCGGGGTGTTCACCATTCCGCTGATGAAGAAGAATGGCTACAGCCCGCGCTTTGCGGCGGCGACCGAGGCATCAGCGTCGACCGGGGGGCAGATTTTGCCACCTATCATGGGCGCTGCCGCCTTTGTCATGGCCGATGTGATTTCGACCAGCTATCTCGACATTATCAGCGCTGCGCTGATACCGGCCCTGCTGTTTTACTTGGCCATCTGGATGAGCGTGCATTTTGAAGCGAAGCGCTTAGGACTAAACCCGCTTCCAAAATCCCAGCGGCCAAGCCTACGGGAAGGGTTCTTCAATGTTGAAACCCTGCTGCTGCCGCTGATCGTGCTGATCACCATGCTGGTGCTCCGCTATACGCCCACCACCGCGGCGGTGGCTGCCTACTTTACCGCATTGCTGCTCTATCTGGTGTCGCCACGCAGCCCGGGCACGCTATGGGAGCGGATCAAGTCTCTCCCTGCTGCCCTGGAAGCCGGTGCCATGACGGCGGCGATGATTGCTGTGATAATCGGCAGTGTCGCGCTTATTGCCGCGGTGATCAGTTTGACGGGGCTGGGGCTCAAGGTGTCCTCGCTGATCGTCATGGTGAGCGGCGGTGATGTGCTGATCACGCTCCTGCTGGCGATGGTGGTGGCCATTATTCTGGGGATGGGCCTGCCCACGGTAGCCGCTTATATGCTGGCGGCATCGGTAGTCGCGGCGGCCTTTATCGAAGCGGGGTTGCCAAGCCTCTCGGCACACCTGTTTATCCTTTATTTCGCGATTCTTTCAGGCGTGACGCCGCCTGTCGCGCTGGCGGCTTATATCGGTGGCGCGATTGCCGGTTCGCACTGGTTCCGTACGGCACTGACGGCCACCAAGATTTCGCTGGGCGGCTTCCTGATTCCCTTCATGTTCATTTATCATCCACCGCTTCTTGGTCAAGGCACGAAGCTGGAAATTGGCATGGCAGTGGCATCCGGGGTGCTGGGCATTATTGCACTGGCGGCATCTACCATCGGCTATTTTGCGCGCCCATGTTCCTGGTTAGAACGAGGATTACTGCTGTTCGCCGCACTGATGCTTATCAATGGGCAAGCCATCACCGATGTTGTCGGGATTGCCGTTATAGTCGGTATCTTCGCGTGGCAGCGCTTTGCGACCCATACGCCTAAAAGCGCTATCCCGCTTGCTCCTGAAACTTCCAAGGAAACACGCTCATGAAGGTAGTGATCCCCGATGATTATCAGGATTGCGTCCGCACGCTGGATGCCTTTGCCAAGCTGACAGGTCACCAAGTCACGGTCTATCACGACACGGTGATAGATGAAGACCAGTTGGTGGCGCGCTTTCAAGATGCCGAGGCCCTGGTGCTGATTCGTGAACGCACGCCGATAACGGCGTCATTGCTGGCGCGGCTACCCAAGCTCAAATTGATCAGCCAGACCGGCGGTGGGGCGGCTCATGTAGATATGGCGGCCTGCCGCCAGCACGGTGTGACCGTGCTGGCGGGCACCGGTTCGCCATATGCGGCCGCCGAGCTTACCTGGGGGCTGGTGCTGGCGGCGATGCGGCATATCCCCGATGAGGTGAATAATCTCAGGGCCGGGCGCTGGCAGCGGACGCTGGGTACCGGCTTGAAAGGCCGTACGCTGAGTATTTTTGGCTACGGCAAGATTGGCCAGCTGGTGGCGCGTTACGGTCAGGCGTTTGAAATGGACGTGCTGGTGTGGGGGCGGGAGACGACCCGTGAACGAGCCGCTGCCGCGGGGCTTGAGGTTGCGGGTTCCCAGGCGGACTTCTTCGCGCGCAGCGATGTGCTCAGCCTGCATCTTCGGCTAAACCCCGAAACTCGGGGTACCGTCACCGCCGAAAACCTCGCCAGCATGAAGCCCACGGCGCTGCTGGTGAACACCAGTCGCGCCCCGCTAGTGGAAGAAGGCGCGCTTGAAGCTGCCCTCAACGCCGGGCGGCCGGGTATGGCCGCCGTGGATGTGTTTGATGACGAGCCGGTGCGGGCGCACCCGTTGCTGGAACTGGCTAACGTCGTGGCGACGCCGCACCTGGGCTATGTCGAAAAAGACAGCTATGAGCTCTATTTTGGCGATGCGTTCGACAACGTCGTGGCTTTTGACAAAGGCCAGCCGGTGCGCAACTTGGCGGCAGGAGAAGCATGATGACCCAAACTTCCCGACAAGAGAAAGCAGCGCTGAACACCGAGGGGCTCGCCACTCGGCGTGAGGTCTTAGGCGATGATTATGTGAACGCGGCACTGGCGGAGGTAGACGACTTCAGTTGGCCAATGCAGGAACTGGTCACCAAGCAGTGCTGGAACGACGTATGGAACCGCCCTGGCCTTGAGCGCCAGACTCGTAGCTTGCTCAACGTAGCCCTGCTGGTGGCGTTAAACAGACCTCATGAGCTGAAGGCGCACGTTCGTGGGGCGCTCAATAACGGATGCAGTGAGGAACAAATTAGAGAAGTGCTGCTTCATTGCGTTCCCTATTGCGGCTTCCCTGCCGCAATAGATGGCTTACGCATTGCCCGAGAGGTGATCACTGCAGGTCGTCATCCCGACCAACCCAGCATAATCGGCACGTAAACCACTAACAGCAGCACGCCAATCAGCCCCAGCAGGTAGGGGATGATCGCGCGCGTAATCCGCTCCAGTGGCAGCTGGGTAATGGAGGACGCCACATAGAGATTAATCGCCACCGGTGGGGTAATCATGCCGATGGAGAGCCCCACCACGATAATCAAACCAAAGTGGATCGGATCAATCCCCAACTGCAATACCAGCGGTAGCAGCACCGGTGTGAGGATAATCAGCGCACTGGCGGTTTCGATAAACACCCCGGTGAGCAGAATAATCCCCACAATCAGCAGCATAATCACGTACGGGTTGGTAGAGAGTGACAGCACGGCCTGGGCAATCGCCCCTGGCACTTGCCAGCTGGAGAGCGTCCAACTCAGCACCGCCGACATGGCAATCACCAGCATAATCACCGCCGTAGTCATCGCCGAACGAATCAGCAGCTTGTAAATCTGGGGCATGTTGAGGTCACGGTACACAAACAGCGATACCAGCATGGCGTAGTTCACTGCCACTACTGCCGCTTCTGATGGCGTGAATATGCCTGAGAAGATACCGCCGAGGATAATCACCGGGGTCATCAACCCCCAGCTGGCGTCTTTAAAGGTATGCCAGATGGTGGCTAGCGACAGCGGTGTGCCCTTGGGGTATTGGCGCTTATACGCTTGAGCAATGGCAATCGCCATTAACCCCAGTCCCATCGCTAATCCCGGCAAGAAACCGTTTAAAAACAGCTTGGAAACCGACTGCTGGGCGATCACCGCGTAGATGATCATCGGCACCGAGGGCGGGATCACTACCCCGATGGTGCCGCTGGCGGCGATTAAGCTGGCCGCCGAGGCCGGGTCGTAGCCTTTACGCTTGAGTTCCGGCACCAGGCTTGAGCCCACCGCTGCGGTAGTGGCCGCACCGGAGCCGGAAATGGCCGCAAAGAACATGCCCGCCATCACCGAGACCACCGAGAGCCCGCCGCGCATAAAGCCGACCAGCGAATCGGCAAAGCTGACCAGCTTCTCGCTTACCTTACCCTGAGCCATTAAATCCCCGGCGAGGATAAACATGGGGATCGCGACCAGGGCAAAGGAGTTGATGCCCTGGAACATCTGCTGGGTGACCACCATCAGCGGTACGCCGGATTGGTAAAGTGCATAGAGCGTGCTGGCGCCAATGGCAAAGGCAATTGGCACGCCCAGCAGCATAAACAGAAAGAACAGCCCAAACAGCAGCAGCGTCATAGCGACTCCTCCTGAGGCTGAGAGGTTTCGCCGTTAATCAGCAGCTCGATGATATCGACCAGCGCGTACCACGCCATAATCGCCGCGCAGATCGGCATCACCGCATAGACGTAAGTCATCGACAGCCGCAGCGAGGCGGATTTCTGAAAGCTCTGCACCTGCATATAGCGGTAGCCGATGACGATCAGCGTGAGCATAAACGCCAGCACGACTAGCAGGGCGGTAATGCGCGCGATTTGGCTCAGGCGGCCGGGCAGGGCATCGACCACAAAGGTCACAGCAATGTGCCGCCCGCGCTGAAACGCCAAGGTGCCGGCTAAGAAGGTGATCCACACCAGCAGAAAGCGCGCGACCTCTTCCGTCCAGCCCACCGCGGTGAACAGCACGCGGGAGACGATCTGCAGGGTAATCACCCCAATCAGTGCCGCCATGCCCGCAAAGACCACGGGCTGGATGATGGCATCCAGCCCGCGCTCAATTCGCCGTAGCAGCGTTAACAGCGGTTGAGTTTTGGTGGTCACTTACTTGAGCGCCTCCTGGATGCGCGGCAGGTAATCACCGAACTGCTCGCCGTACTTCTCATACACTGGTGCGACGGCGGCTTGGAAGGCTTCCATATCTGGATCGTCGTTGATCTCCATGCCTGCATCGCGCAGCGCTTGCAGCTGCTCGCTCTCCATCTCTGCATTCACCCGGCGCTCATGCTCTGCCGCTTCCTGTGCGGCTGTTAACAGTACCTCTTGGGCCTGTTCCGGTAACTGGTTCCAGACGGGCATGCCCATCACAAAAATCGCCGGCGCATAAGTGTGGCGGGAAAGAGTCATGTAGTTCTGGGTTTCATCCAGGTTGAACGAGTGAATCACGTTCACCGGGTTTTCCTGACCATCAATAGTGCCCTGTTGCATGGCGGTAAGCGCTTCGGTCCACGCCATGGGGATGGCATTGGCGCCCAGCTCGCGGAAGGTGTCGGTGTAAACCGGATTTTCCATCACGCGGATGCGCAGGCCATCCAGGTCTTCAGGGGTATTAACCGCCCGCTCGCTGTTGGTCAGGTTGCGGAAACCGCGCTCGGCGTAGGCCATGCCTTTCAGGTTCACCTCAGCAAGCTTATCGAGCAGTTCCTGGCCAATCGGACCATCGAGCACTTCGTAAGCGGCTTCCGGGGAAGGGAACAGGAACGGCAGTTCAAACACCGCCATCTCTTCGACAAAGTTGGCTACCGGCCCGTTGGTAATTACGCCCATATCCACGGTGCCGATCTGCATGCCTTCCAGCAACGTGCGTTCGTCACCCAAGGTGGCGTTGGGGTAGATCTCGATATCCACCTTGCCTTCAGTGCGCTCTTCCACCAGCTCTTCAAATTTGGTGGCGGCGATATGAAAGCCATCCTGCTCATTGACCACGTGGGCCAGGCGCAGGGTGACAGGATCCATATCCGCAAAATCAGCGGCGTTCGCGGCGCTCACCAGCGCCAGTGAGATGCCCAGTGCCAGCGTGCTACGTGCAAATGTTTTCATATTATTGTGTTCCCAATGGACTAAGGTGCAGAAGTGCTTAGGAAGCATGCACCAGAGATGGGAAAACGGTCAATTGACTAAAGGTACCCAAGCGCCATACGGCTGGACACAGCGCCCTCGCACAGTTACGATACGCACCCACAAGCGCCCGTAGCTCAGTTGGATAGAGTATCGGCCTCCGAAGCCGAGGGTCGCAGGTTCAAATCCTGCCGGGCGCGCCAAAATTTCAAGGGCTTACGTTAACGCGTAGGCCCTTTTTTTGTCTGTGACCATCCTGTGATGACTGCCGCTATATTGCATAGTAAAAGTTTGGTTTAGTGTCTAGTACTTAATTATTAAATGGTTAACGACAGATGCCAACGGAAAAGACCTTAACATATTTAAGGTTTAGCTTATCTATGCATTGCAATAAAATTATCGTTTAGAAGTTGATTAATGTTAATGTAAAGTAGCTCAAAGATTGAGACATTAACACTATGGAACGGTAAAGTGGACACCGGAAAAGCTAAGGACGGCTGCCATGGAAGGCAGACGAGAACGGCACGGCATGGTGGACAAGACAGTCCCAGGGTGGCAGAGCATGGAAATGCGACAAAGTAGTGGCCCAGCCTTTGTTAAGGTTGAGTATTCTTTAATTTGTTATTCTTTGATTTGTTATTCTTTGATTTGTTATTCTTTGATTTGTTATTCTTTGATTTGTTATTCTTTGATTTGTAAGGAGTATTTTGCTGTCTGTTGCTCTAGTTTATACTAGGAAAAATTTTATAAAGTGAGAGATTTATCAAAAATATAAAGTATCTCGTTAATAAACTTCAAAATTTTCAGGAGCATTCTCCTCAAGAAATTAAAATTCTTGAAAATGCAATTGTTAGTGAAAAGTTTTTTGCTAGAGACGAAGACATTATCAGGCAGGGTGAATCCCCCCAGTACGTTTATCTTGTGATAGAAGGCTGGGTGAGTCGTTTCAGAGATAACCACGAAGGAAAAAAACAGGTATTAAATTACCAGCTTCCAGGGGATTTTTGTAACCTGCATACAACCTTGGCCAAGAAGATCGATCATACTATCTCCGCTCTCACTCCTTCAAAGATCGGTTTTATACCCTACCAAGAAATTTACAACATTTACGAAAAACACCCTCATCTAGCTCGGTCCCTGAGCTGGTCATCGTTAATCGATATATCGATTCTTCAGGAATGGCTTGTCAACCTGGGGCTACGCTCCTCCGAGCAACGCCTGGCGCATCTGCTCTGTGAGCTTCTTATTCGCGCGCGCGCCGCCGGATTGACGGAAGACCATCTTTTTGAATTGCCTTTGACACAGGCTCAACTTGGCGAAGCGATAGGTATCACTCAGGTACATACCAATAGGGTGATGCAGAAACTACGTAAACAAGAACTAATTACTTTTCAAAATAAAAAGTTTCACATATCGGACTGGGAAGGCATGAAGGAGTACGCGGACTTCGATGCGCTTTATCTTCATCTGGAACGTGCTGACCCCAGCCTGAAAAAGGATATGTGAAAAAGAGCAATGGCCGCCAGTTTGAAGCGACCATTGTTTCATTAATCTCTTCAAAACAAGTTTATTCCTCTGACCGTGGTGGGTTGCGTCCTTTCTAGAGCATTTATCAATTGGCTGTGTTCTTTGGCAGGGTTAGGGTCAAAATATTCGTCAATCAATCGCTGAACTTCTTTCTGGATAAGATGATGAATATAGTCTTCGTAAGTCATTATTAATGTTTCACAATGCTGGCAAAAAAGTTTGTCTTCGGGGCCAGGGGAACCCTTCCAAGAACTATCTTCACCACAGTGGGGGCAGCTGACTTTTCTGGAATTATTGAGCATATGAACTCCTGTCTTACAAGTAAGTATTCAAGGTAGCAAGGCCGGAGAGCGCTAAAAATTAACCCATATTTATTTTAAAAGAATTTTTTTAATATTCTCACCAGCCTGACGTTCCCGGGCTGCCGGCATCGTCTCTGACCGGGAAGGAACGAAGGGTTGGACGGACTGGCGGGTCTGGCAATCCTGTTCTAGTGTCGATGGAGTCATATGCTTTTCAGGGAGAGAAACGATGCCGAATCGTCGAGAATTTCTGGGCGGTGCCGTCATGGCTGCCGCCGCCACCGCTGCATCGCCACTGCTGGCGTCCGATAATAGAACCGGCGGGAGCAACGCTGCCAACGCCACCGGCGAGTCGCTGCTGCCTGAGAATCCGCCACTCGCCTTGGATCTGTTTCCCCCGGAGGCGCGATTCGGTGTGGGCGGCACCCAGCTCGGCAACATGTTCAGGGTGACGCCCGATGATGAGGCCCAGCTAATGCTCGAAGCATGCTGGGACAGCGGGGTGCGCCATTTTGATACTTCGCCCTGGTACGGGCTGGGTTTGTCTGAACGCCGCATGGGGCATTTTCTGGACGACAAGGCACCCGAAGACTATGTGCTATCCACCAAGGTAGGACGGCTGCTGGTGCCGGATGCCTCGGCGAGCGATATCAGCATCTGGGCGGGAAGGCTGAATTTCAATTACCGCTACGATTACAGTGCCGCGGGGGTACGTCGCTCGGTGGAGGACAGCCTTCAGCGCCTGGGGCTGCCCAAGATCGATATCGTCTACATTCATGACCTGGCGCCTAGCAACGAGGATATGGGCGAGGAGTGGAGGCAGTACCTTCAGACCGCGATTGATGGCGCCATGCCCGAGCTGACCCGCATGCGCGAGGAAGGCATCATCGGTGCCTGGGGAATGGGGGTTAATGACATCGAACCTAGCCTTGCCGCCATCGATAACGCCGACCCGGACGTGATTTTACAGGCCACCAAGTACACCCTGATCAACCATGAAGACGCTCTGAACCGTCTGTTCCCCAAGTGCCGCGACAACGATGTGTCGTTGGTGATCGGCGCACCGCTGGGTTCGGGCTTTCTTGCCGGCACCGACTACTGGATGTACAGCAAGGATATTCCCGAGGGCTATTGGAAGCAGCGTGATCGGTTGAGCGCCATCGCGCAGGAGCATGGCATCGATCTGCGCACCGCAGCTCTGCAATTCACCGCCGCGCCCGATATGGTCGCCGCCACCATTCCCGGTGCGCGCAATGCGGTTCAGGCACGGGAAAATCGTGCCTCGATGGATGCCGATATTCCGGCTGAATACTGGCAGGCGCTGAAGGAAGAAGGGCTGATCGCCGAAAATGCCCCCACGCCAAGCTGATCATGCAGCCACTAGTGATGGTGGCGTTGGCCAATTCGCCCTTCGCCGATGGCCAGGACAGTCGGCTGACCTCTTATCGCAACTACGCCTGGCTGCACACCGATTAGGCGCGTTGCGGTATCCTCCCGCTGGCATTTTCGCCGGAGCTGATTTTTGCCACTGATGAATTACGGTCAACTAACAGAGCCAGGCTAAGCACGGTCTTTTTCTGGGGTTTCCTGCATCTGTAAGTCCACGTGGAAGGCGGTACCCATGTGGATTTGTGAGTCAACATGCACTTGGCCCTGCATGCCTTCTACATAGGCTTTCACTAGAGCGAGCCCGAGCCCGGTGCCGTGCCTTTTCTTGTCGCTATTCTGTGCTTGGCTGAACTTCTCAAAAAGGTAGGGCTTAAATTCTTCGGGAATACCGGGCCCGCGGTCGATGATACTGATTCGCAACCGGTTTTCACCGTCATCGCTTGCCTCAAGACGATGGGCCTCGACCCTGACATTCTCACCGGCGGGGGAGAACTTTATCGCGTTGGATAAAAGGTTGGTCAGCACCTGCTGCAAGCGGTCGGGGTCTGCCAAGACCGACCCCGGGGGTACTTCACCCAGTTTAAGGCCGACACCGTGCTTGTGAGCGAAGCCCTGGTTGGTGGAGACGGACTCGTTGAGAAACTCAGCGAGGTTAAGCGGCTTTAATTTGAAGTCGACTTTGCCTAGCTCCGCTTTTTCAAGATCGAGAAACTCCGTAACCAGCCTCACTAGCCGCTGGCTATTGCGCTGAGCAAGGTTTGCCATCTCGGCTACCGGCTCTGGAACCGACCCAGCCATGCCCGAGGTGATCACCGACAGGGCGCCGTCGATAGAGCCCAGGGGCGTGCGCAGCTCATGGCTTACCGTGGAAATAAGCTCCCGCTGGGCGCGTTCGATTGCCTTGCGCTCGCTAATGTCGCGCACAACGCTTGCGAACACCGGCACGGCGGTCTTGATTATTTGAAGGCGGATCTCCACCGGATACAACATGCCTCCCTTGCGCCGGCGCATTTGCTCGCTGATGACGATCTCTTTTTCACCTCGCCGTAGTGGCTGAAGCAGGGCCTCAAGGCCTTCCCGATCAAGCGCCGGCATCATGTCCAAAGGCGTCGTTTTCTTGAGGGCATCAAGGTCGATATCGAGCTCCTCAAGGGCGCTGGCGTTGGCATAGACATAGTGCAGGCTCTCCATGTCGAATAGCGCCACTTCTTCCGACATAGCGTCGAGCACTGAGCCCAACCAGGCGAATTTGGCTTCTTGCCGACGGGTCTGGAGCAGCGTTTCGACTAGCTGGGCCAGGGCCTCGATGGACTCTTTCTGTTCTGGTTCCAGCTCACGGGGTTTGCGGTCCATCACGCAGAGGGTGCCAAGGGCCTCTCCGGTGGCACTGCGGATGGGCTTGCCAGCATAAAAACGGGCATGAAAGTCGCTTTCAACGTAGGGGTTGTCGTGAAAGCGAGGGTCTTGGGTTGCGTCGGGCACTTGCATGATGCCTTCGCTAAGAATGGTATGGCTGCAAAAGCTCTCCTCGCGAGCGGATTCTTGTAGACTCATGCCGTAGGTGGACTTGAACCACTGGCGGCGGGAATCGAGCAGCGCGATGAAGGCATAAGGTGTGTCGCAGATCTTCGCCGCCAGGGTCGTGATGGCATCGAACACTGGCTCGCTGGGCGTATCAAGAATGTAGTGATCAGCGAGACTGGAAAGTCGTGCAGCTTCATTGGCAGGCAAAGGAGGCTTTTGCATCTCAGGGTTCCCTTATTGATAGCGCGTCTGCTCAGACCGAGTGTCGGCGGCCTTGGCACGATTAAAATTCTAACGCAGGCGGGAGAATTTACCCAACAAACAAGAACACTGGCGTGGATGCACTGGGTGCAAGAGTGCTGGCGACGATGCTAAGCTCAAAAGATCCACAGCCTATTTTCCACGCTGTTAAGCCCTTTTGATGACAATGGAGAGTGGTACGCTCCGCAACCCGGTTTATGTTTATGCTTCTGGTTCCGTTGAACCGCTGGCGTTTTGCCGGCCCTTGGATTGCCTTGATTACCCTTGCGGCCATCTGGCTGGCAAGCGCACTGGGTGTTTTTCAGTTGCCCAATGCCTGGATGCACTGGCAGTTCCACCGCCTCAACCTGGGGGATAGACCCGTCCCTCAGGTTCTTTTGGTAGAGGCTGACTTTGAGCAGCGCCAGCAAGCAGAGTGGCTAGCGCTTGTCGAGCGCCTTGAGCAGTTCAATCCCGCCGGCATAGGCCTTCTTCACCAGCCTGCCGAACTCACTGACGCGCAGCTTGAGCAACTGGATGAGGCGGGTGTGGTGGTTGGCCAGACGGCGACCCAGGCCAATGGCGACAAACGGATTTTAACCCTTCCCCCGTCACAATCGCTCGATAGCTTGGGCATTCACCAGCCGCAGGTTATCGACGAGGGTGAGCGCTACCTCAGCACCGAGGCGGTAGTGGCAAGCCGCGCAGATAACAGCGCGGTTCCCGAAGATACTTTTTTGATCGATTTTCGCCCAGGGATGAACTATCTGCCGGTGGTTCAGGCTGAGCGGGTGCTGCGTGGCGACCTCACGCAGGACTTGGTCAGCGGCCGCGTGGTCCTGGTGGGGCGTAGCATCGACCCGACCAATCCGCCGCTGCTCACGCCTTTGCCGCAGGAAGCTAATGTGTCGCGACTGGTATACGCCGGCTATGTGGTGGATACCCTATTGCGGGACCAGCCGCTTAGCGGCACGACCTGGTGGCAGAACCTGCTGTTCTCCCTTGGTTTGCTGGGTGTCTCGGTGGTGCTCTATTTTCGTCTGGGCGTAAAGCGCTCGCTCGGGGTTTCGTTAGGGGGCGGCTTGCTCATGCTAATCGCGGGCTGGCTTTCGCTGCATCTTCTGGGGATTGTTCTTCCGGTTGTCGAGTTGATCGCTTTTCATCTGCTGCTCTGGTATTCGCTCTCCCGACGCGAGCAGCGGCGCGAGTCGGCGACGGTGCATAAGCTGCTACGGGCCAGCGGCAGTCGTCTGCATGATCGTTTGCTGCCCGCAGACTTCAATGCCAGCCAGGACCCCTGGGGGCAGATCATCCTGCTCACCACCCAAATCCTGAACCTCGACCGCGCCATCCTACTTGAGCGCCAGGGCAGCGCCAAACACCTTCGCGAGGTGAAGGCCTACGGCTGCTCCATCGAGGACATCGACGAGCGTCGGCGCGACTTCGAGCGCACGCCATACTCTACCGCGCTGGAAGAGGGCGGTCCCATCGTGCTTTCCAAGATCTTTTTGAAGCACCCGGCACCGGGCAGTCGGCAGTTTCTGGCGCCCTTGGAGTTCAATGGCCAGCTATTGGGCTTTTTGAGCGGCGAGATGGCCGAAGAAACCCTTGAAAATAATCCCCTCTTTCTCTCGCTGCTGCGGGATTTCAGCAGCCAGATCGGCGAGCTTCTCTATCAGCGCCAGCTATGGCAGGCTCGCCAACGCAGCGAGGCCAGCCCATGGAAGCGGTTGTTGCACCTCGACTCGGTGGAGTCCGAGTACGAATCCTTAAGCGAGGTATCGCAGCTTTTCGAGCGTCGGCTTGCGCTTCTGGAAAACGTCTTCAACTCGCTCCATACCAGTACTATCCTCTACGACCTCTTTGGTCAGGTGATGCAGGTCAATCGCAAAATGGAGGAGCTGGTGAGGCGCTCGGGGCTCTCCGTGTTTAGCATGACTGCCGCAGACGCCATCGCGACCCTTGGGAGTATGCCGCTTTCCACCGCACGAGAGCATCTCCAGCACATGGTGTTGACTGACGAGAGCTTGACGTTTGCGGCCAACTTGCCCGGCGTGAAGGGGGCCTTCTCGCTGAATGTGCGGCCCTTGAAGGGCGCAGAAGGGGAGGCAGCGAGCAGCGCCGCCACCCCTTTCCGGATACACGGCTTTCTGCTTGAGCTGGTGGATGTCACCCATCTGGTGCGCCTTGAGCGCTTAAAAGACGAGCTCGGCAACAAAATCAGCGCTGAGCTGCGCAATCAGCTGGAGGCGGCGCTTTTGGCCACCGAACTCGGCCGTCAGGAGGATGTGGCGGCGGCAGACAAGGCGGCTTTTGGCGAACTTGTCGAGCGCAAACTGCAGCAGATGTCGCGTACCTTGACCCGCTCCCAGGATATTCTCAACGCCGTCCAGGACATCAGCCGGCTGTCGGACTTTCCGGTCAACGTCACCGCGTTGGCGGAAGATCTGACCCGGCGCTGGGAGCCACGTCTTGCCACTCGCGAGCTCGCCTTCGAACTCGAAAGGCCCCCTTTCAACGCCTTTGTGCGGGTGGATGTGACCCAAATCGAGAACACCCTGGACGCCGTTGTTACCGTGCTCGCCGATGACGCAAGCCCCGGCGGCGTGATTCGCCTAAAGCTCGAGGAGCGGCACGAAGATAACGCCTTCTGGACCACCTTCATCTTCGATAACACCGGCTACGGCATGCCCGAAGAACGGCTGCAGTCCGCCATAAAGGGGGCGGCACGGGACACCACCCCTGCCATGCACCGGCTGAAACAGGCCGTTGACCAAGTAACCCTCTGGGGCGGTGAGTTGAGCGCAACGACCGCCATCGGCGAGGGCATACGATTTGAACTCCGACTACCGGGATTTTCCCTAGATGACCAACTCTCAGACAATCAGTAAACGCATTCTTCTGGTTGACGATGATGCCGACGTGGCCCAGCTGCTCGGCTTTGTGCTGCGCCGGGCCGGCTTTGAAGTCAGCCATGCACCCAACGTCAAGCAGGCCATGGAGGAAGTGACGACCAAGCGGCAGCCCGACCTCTTTATTCTGGATCTGTGGATGCCGGAACTCGACGGTGAGTACCTGCTGCGCTGGCTCAGAGGCGAACAGAAGATTGCAAGGCCCATTATGATGCTGACGGGCACAGTGCGTCCGGGGCTTGAAGAAGAACTCAAGGCCGCCGGCGCCGATGCCGTGGCGCACAAGCCCCTTGATATCCAGGCGCTCGAAGCTTTGGTGCGGGGACTTCTGGGCGAATGAATTGGGATCTGCTGCCTTTCCACATCTTTCCTGAGGGCAGTCTTGCCAGCTCTGTCATTACCACCGTTTGGGTGGGCGTGGCGGTGGTGGCTTTCTTCAATCTGCGTTTTGGTTGGAGCCTGGCCGGTCTGGTGGTGCCCGGCTATCTGGTGCCGTTATTACTGATCAAACCCTGGAGCGTGGCGGTTATCATCGGCGAGGGCATGGTCACCTATCTAGTGGTTCATGTTTTTTCGCTGCTTGGCGCACGCTATCTGGGCCTGGCCGATTTCTTCGGCCGCGACCGCTTTTTTGCTCTGGTGCTCACCAGCGTCATCGTCCGGGTGGTTTTTGATGCCTACTGGCTGCCGGGGCTCGGGGCCTTTCTTGATGCCAACGCCGGCCTGGAGTTTGACTACGCCAACAACCTGCACAGCTTCGGCCTGATTATCGTCGCGCTGATCGCCAACAACTTTTGGAAGCCAGGCATTGTGCGCGGCACCTTCTGGCTGCTGGTGACCTTGGCGGCGACTTTCGCGCTTGTGCGTTTTGGCCTGATGGAGCTGACTAACTTCTCGGTTTCCAACCTGAACTACCTCTACGAAGACGTGGCAAGCTCGATTCTGGCCAGCCCCAAGGCCTATATTATTCTGCTGACAACGGCCTTTATCGCCTCGCGCATGAATTTGCACTATGCCTGGGAATTTAACGGCATCCTGATTCCCTCGCTGTTGGCGCTGCAGTGGTACCAGCCGACCAAGCTTTTGCTCACCTTCGCCGAGGTGGCGGTTATCTTGACCGCGGCGCACCTGCTGCTCAAGCTGCCCTTTTTTGGCAACATCAACCTCTCTGGCGCTCGAAAGCTGTTCTTTTTCTTCAGCGTCGGCTTTGCCTACAAGCTTCTGCTCGGTTACGGCTTTCAGTTTTTCGCGCCCTGGATCAAGGTGACCGACTTCTTCGCCTTTGGTTATCTTATCTCGACGCTGCTTGCGCTCAAAATGCACGACAAAGACATCGGCATCCGCGTCACCCGCGCCACCCTGCAGACCTCGCTCACGGCCGTGGTGGTGGCCAGTTTTGTAGGCTTTTCCCTGAGCTTTATTCCCGCTCAGTTGATCGAGGAGGGCGCCGACACCCAGGCGCTGGTGACGCCACCGGAAACTCAGGCAACACTGGGTGATGTCCTGCTGCGCCAGCGGGTGGTGGATTACGGCGTAGTGGGGCGGGAGAATCTGCCGCAACCCAGCGGCGTCGAACTCGCCCGCTTTCAAGCGGCTCTTCTAGCGCTCAAGCGCTATCAAAGGGAAGGCGACGCTGCCGAGCTTGATCAGGCCCGGCGAGGGCTAAGTGAGCTCAATTACGCCCTTTCCCGAGTCGAGGAGCGCTACCTGGTTCTGAGCGAGGTCGGGGCGCCCCGGGGCTGGGGCACCTTTGTTATCGATACCCGCCCGGAAAGCCGGTTGGTGGTCGAGATACCCGCGGCCATCGACGAGCGAGGAATCACCGAGGCGGGCCTGGCGCTCTTTCGTGACCAGCAGGCCGCGGCCCTTGCCGTGAGCAGCGTGCGCCTGCGTGAAAGTACCGCGGGCACTATCGACGTGACGCGCAACCCCGGCAGCTTCTTTCATCAGTTTCATCAGGCCTTCGGCCCGGGCAACGCGCTTCAGGTGCGTCTGATCACCCGAATCGCGGCCCGTGCGCTGCTGGGTGGGCGTGCGCCTGAGACATCGAATCTACTCTCCCTGCCAAGCCAGCTACGGGTGAAACAGGCGCTGCCCGATGATCTAAAGTTACAGTCGCTGGAGCGGCTTTTGGGCGAGCTGACGCTGCGTTGGGAGGCGCCAGACATTCCCAACGTGCAGCGCGAGCGCACCCGCTCGGGATTTGCCGAGCTCTATCTCAATCCCGACTCCTTACGCCCGCTGCTTGCCCGCAGCCACCGCCAGGGAGCGTCGGCAACACCTATGGCGCGCCATGAGGGAGCGTTGAGCGACTACTTGCTGGAAAGGACCGCGATGATCCGCGAGGTGGGAAGGGAAGACTTTCGCCCGCCCAGTCTCGAGGAACTGCTGTTTCTTGACCTCGAAGTGCTGAGCCCGCTTCTTGAACTCGCTGTGAATGGTCCGCAAGGCCGATGGTCCGAAGACACGCTCAATGAGCTTCGCTACCTCAATGACCTCGCCCGGGGGCTTGGTTATCGCATTACTCGCTTTCATGACCGCACGCACGATCAGCACTATCTGATTCTGGAAAATACCCAAGACGCCACGCCTACCCAGCCCTGGGGTACCTTGGTGGTCGCCAGCGGTGGGGCTTCGTCCCAGCTTGTCCAGGTGCCGCGCCCGCGTTTTGAACGCAATACTCTGGAGGCCGGCACGCAGCTTTTTCAAACCCTCAAAGCGGGCGCGCTACTGATCGCGGGGAGTCATCCCTTTCTCGATCCGGCGGGGAACTCGGATGTATTGAGCCCACGCAATCAGCGTAGTGTGTTCAATCTGGTGCACCAGGTTTACGTGCGTGAAGCCGAAGGCGCGCCGCTGCTTGTCACCCAGGTGAGAGGCATGGGTGAACGGGAGAATGTCCAGGCGCCGAGCCTTCTGGCTTTCGCGGATGGCTTGCGCCCGGAAGCCGCGCCACTGCCGCTGCGCGAGCGGCTGCGCCGGTCATTGGAGAGCATGGGCCTTGCCCCCAAGGAGTTGCTTGGTGACGAATTGACCGCCGGTTATGAAGTGGGCAGCAATGCCCAGACGCGCTATCTGGCTGCCGCCCGCAACACGGATTTTGCCACCGTATGGATCGCGCCTTCGGTTCGGAGCGCCTTCGCGTTGCCCTCCGATGATCGTCAGCAGCAGGTGCAGTTCCAGGCGCTGGAAGTCGAGACGCTTGATGCCCCGCTTAAAGAGCAGGTCGCGCGCTATGGCTTGCCAAAGGCGCCTCTGCCGGAAGGCGCGGTATCGCTTCTCGAGCATTACGTAAAAACCGACGATATCGTGGCGCTGCGCATACTCCAGCACCGGGGGTATCGCCTTGCCCGTGCGCTGGATCCCGATTCCCGCCAGGCCTTTTTGCTAGTAGCGGAAGCCAATAAAGCCCGCTCGATCCTGGCCATCGCCAATCTGAACCCTCTGAGCCAGGCGGTCACTGAACTGGCGCCAAATAGCCCCTGGACAGGCGAGGTCGAGGACTTCATTGACCGCCGGAGCTTTCTACTGCGCGCGGGAGTCGAGCAATGAGACTACTAGGCCGCCTGCTGCTGCTTTTGCTGTTCGGTGTTGTGGCAGCATTTCTCTACCAGCCTCTGCGTTCGCTGTTTCAGGTGCCGCCGCCGGCGCCCGCCGTGGTCCAGCAGCTTGATCTGGACGCGCGCGCCTCGACGGTTTACTTCCTGCCCGAGCAAGAATGGCTAACCTTTCCCGTCATCAGTCAGGCCCCTCGGCTACGCGTGCTCACTCACGCGGGGGCCGGTTCGGAGGCTGAGCAAGACGTTCCGCTTCGCTATGTCCTTGAATACGAGCTCTTGGACGGTAATCGCGCCCCCCTGCATGAAGGGCGCTATACCCAGGAAACCCGCCTACCCCAGCCGCTTATCAAGGACGGCTTGCCGGTGCCGCGCAACCTCTATACTGACAGAGCGCTTACCGTGGCTGCCGGTCAATCCTTCAACGTGCAGCTGGAGGCGCTGCCCCAGACGGCTTATGTCCGCCTGCGCCTGAAGCCACTTGTACCGCCGCTCAAGAACGTCGCCGTGCGTGTCTACTACGAGGAGCGCATGAGCGAGCGGCAGGCCTCGGTTGCCTGGGAGCGGCTGAGCCAAGCCCAGAAAGAGCGGCTTTCCCAGGGAACTATCTACCCGCCGGAGCTGTTGACGCGCCAGGAGCGCCTGAATTTGTTGGAGCGCCAGTGGCAGCCGGTGGGGCCACTGGGTACCGATCCGGCTCAGGGGACGCTTTTCAGCATTCAGGGCGCCGATGCCTACATCGACCCGGACCTGATGCCCCGCTCGCCAGGGCTCTATGCCGGGCCAGATCGCCTCGGCGTGCTGCCCATTGAGGAAAGGGGGCGCTACCGCCTCCAATTCACGCCCCTTTTCGATGAAGGCCTGGAACCCGAACTCTCGCTGCGCCATGTCACCGAGCAGTTCGAGGCACCGCGTGAAGAGCGGGTAACCCTTTCCGGCGAACCGCTATCAAGCGAGCAAGTTCTTTCGCCGGGGCTCCTGGTGGTCACGCCGAATCAGCCCGGCATGCTCGATATCTGGCCGGTCGAGGAGCCCGAGCAGAGCGCGCTGCCTGAGCCACGCTTTCTGCGCGCTTGGGCTGTGCAGCCGGGGCTTGCCGCGGTATTTCAATTGCTGCCCGGCGAGGAGGTGGGCACCTCCTTGCGTCTGGACCTTCGCGCCCACGGCGGCGGCGAACCCCTGGCAGCAGCGAAGACGGTTGAGGCCGAGTACCGACTGCTGGACGCGCAAGGCGGAGTTGTCGATCGAGGAAAGCTCGAGGCCGATGTCGTGCCCTCAATGATCGACCGGGTGGCAGACACCCAGCCCGTGGCGAATCTTTCCGACCCGGCAAGTTTCTATGTGCGTTTGCCGACCGACGCGGTTCGCCTCGAGGTTACAAGCCGCCAGCACCTGCTCGCTAACGCCTATACCCGGCCCGACGATCTGCCGCACCGCACACGCGTACCGGTGGACTACTACGCTTGGCGGGGCGACGAGGCGGGCCAGCCGAGTTGGTTTATTCTGCAGCCACCCACGGCCCCGACAGCCAGCGTAACGTCATCGACAGAGCCGGCACCGGAGCCAAGCCGGGTGCTACACGTTCAGTCGCGCCCACCCGAGCGTAATCCTGAGCTTCTCGCCGGGCGCTACCAGTGGGAGGCCCTCGACCCTCAGCTCTCAGCGCGCGGCGCCCGTATCCTGGTGCCCGTGCGCGGTGAGGAGCGCCTGCGCCCGAGAGGGCTCCCGGCTTACTTCCAGCCGCTGGAGCAGGGCAGTCAGCGCGTGGAAATCGCCGCGCCTGGGGTGACGCGAAGCCTCGCGCCACAGCTCATTTATCTGCGCGAAGCGTCCACTCCTTTTAGTTTAACGCTGCGTATTGATGGCAGGACAGTGCGCCAAGAGCTAATCGGCAGGCGTGGTGAGATAGGCTTGCCGCCCATCTCCCCGGGTCAGCACGAGTTAGTACTCGATGCCAGTACCTCGGGTACCTGGCTGATGAACTACCGCTACCCGGATGAGTCGGGTTACCTTCGCCGCATGGCCTTCCGGCTCCAAGAGAAGGCGCTGCGCTATCCTGTCAATAAGCGCGAGGATGACCAGCTGGTCGGTGCGCGCTTTTACTCGCTGGGTGACGCTGGTGAGGCGAGCACGGTGCGGGTGCGCGTCACCCCCGAGGTGCTGAATCCAGGGCCGACGCAGGAGTGGACGCATCTTGAGCGACACTATCAGGTGACGCCTACCGCCGAGGAGGCCGGGGTTGGCTATGTGCTCGACCAGCAGCGTGAACGGCTTGCCCACGGCCAGCCAATTCTGATCGATTTGGGCAGCGACCTTCCCGACGGCCCCGTAGAAGTGGAGTTTTCGCTGCAGAGCGGGGCGCCGGGCTATATCGTTTTCCATGAAGTGCTGCCGGGCGAGTACGAGCGAACGCGCAGTTTTCGCGAGGAGGGTGAATGAAAAGAGTCAATGTAATGAAAAAAACCTTACTCATGGCGGCAGCAACGCTGATGGTTCCCGGCACGCTAACGCTGGCCTCAACCAAGGCGAGCCTTGAGACACTGCTTGAGGAGGCGCGCAGCGCAGAGTACGTTGTGCCCCCCGCGAACAGCATTCTCCAAGCGCAGGAGGGCTTCCGGCAGTGGCTTGCTGCAGATAACCGCCGCGAAGGGGCCCGTGACTTTAAGGCGTTGGGCTACGAGGCGGTGTCCCTTTCGGAGTCGGACATCGTTGCTTTGACCGAAGAGGAAGAAGCGCGTCTTGGGCGGGGTCTTTTCGTCGCGCGTTTGGAAGGGGGCGCGCCACTGCTGATTCAGGCCCCGCATCAGTACTTTGATCTGCGTACCGGCACGCTCGCGCGCCAGCTTTTCACCGAAAGCGATGCCATGGCCGCGGCCTGGAACACCACGCATCGCTATCAAAGCGATGACACAGACCTGGTGCACATTGCCGACAGCTACCTGCACGCCTTGAGCCGCGCCTTTGCCGATGTGCATCCAGAAGGGCGAATACTCCAGCTGCACGGCTACAGCCGCGCTAAGCGCGAAAGCCGCGCCGGGCGTGAGGCCCAAGCCATCTTAAGCGACGGCAGCAGTTACCCACCTAAGGCGTTGGCGCAATTAACGGCGTGCTTATCCGAGCGTCTCGACATCCGCGCGCTACTCTACCCAAGCGATGTTCGCGAGCTTGGCGCCACCACCAATACGTTGGCGACCGACTTGCGCCGCCGCGACTTTGATGGCTTTGTACATCTGGAGCTTGACGCCGATCTGCGTAAGCGTCTGGTCAACGACGCGGATGCCCGAAACACCCTCATCCAGTGCGTGACGGAGACTGCCCCATGAGATGGTTTGTCGTGATCCTGGCTGCAGCGCTGCCTCTGAGTGCGGCCGGTGAAAACCAGCCCAATGGTTACCCTTACGCATCAGACCCCCTGGCCGAGCGCGAACGTGCCCATCAGGCGCCCCGGTTGATTTGGGAGCAAGCCGAGCGGCTGGATCGCACAAACGACAGTCGAGTAAGACTCAATGCCGGTGACACAGCCACCTTCGCGCTGGCCGCGCAGGGGCATCTGCGCCTGCAGCTGGACGACGACCAAGCGCCGCCCCTGTTATGGCTCTCCCGCGACGGTGAGCTCTGGTGGCAGGCGCCTTGGACGCCCAGCAGCGAGGGGGATGAGTGGCTGCATGTGAAGGACAAGCCATTGCCTCTATTGGCACGCCTGGAGGCTGAGTCGGCGCTTCGTGGCCGGCTTTTTGTCGCCGAACTCGACCCCGTGGATGCGCCGGGTACCTATCAGGAAGCCCACGCGGCGCAAGCGTTTGAGCATGTCCAGCTGATTGATGATGATGGCGAGCGGCGTGACGTTCAGCGCCTGGAACAGGATGACGTGATCGCGCTGGAGTTGGAAGGCCCCCGGGTACTCGCCGTGGCCAGCCGGCCGGCCGACGTTGCAGAACAGCAGCAGTACTCGCTGAGCTGGCGCCTGAATGGAGGGTCCTGGCGGCGGCTCAGCGTTGAGCGTACTCAATTTAGCACCCTCTACCAAGAGGCAGGCGCCTCCCGGTTTCACGGCGGCATGGACCGCCGCTATATGGCGATTCCCGAGGGGAAGCACCGGCTAGAACTTAGGGCCTCGTTGCCACTTTTTGTCCGCGTCGAGCAGGCTGAGGCGGACTACTTTCTCGATTTCAACGAGCCCGAGCCGACGACGGCCGAGCTGACCCAAGGGCTTATCGACCAGCCTCTGCACACCGATGGCAGAACACTGGAAGAACTGGAAGCGCTTAGCCAGTCAAATCACCTCGATGGCGCCGCCGACATTGCCCTGGGCTTTCTTGAACAAAGCCCTCTTGCACAAGAGGCACCCCTATTCCCTGGCGCCCGGCCCCATACTGTGAGCCAAGCCCTTGCCGGGGGGATCGAGCGCGGCCAACGCTTCTTTCGTAACCTCTTCCCCGATGCTGGCGTTCATGCGGCGAGTGCGCCCCTTGCCATGAATATGGCCTGGTTTGCCACCACCAGCCCGCTGAACCTTGAGATTGATGAGCATTACTACCTGGGGGAGGGCGTGCTTGAACGGCTGGGTCGTGGCCTTTTTGTCGAGTTGAACCAGGAACCGTTGCGTTACCCCTTGCCTGAGCGGGCCGGGCCTTCCCGGCTGCGCCTTTCCGTGGCACGGTTGGCGCCCCAAGATGCCGAGCTTTGGGTGCAGTACGACGATGCACCGGCTCAGCGTCTTAGGGTCTCGGCGCCTGCCCAGGGCGCTTCAATCCCCAAGCCTGAGGATTCTGTTCTTTCACAGCGAAAAGCGCCGGGGCAGGCATTGGTGCACCCCACTCTGGGCGGTGACTTTACTGCAAACCGGGAGCCTGGCCACTACTGGCCGGTGGCCAGCGTCGAGCTCCCCCTGCCAGCTGATATTGATGCGGTGCGTGTCTGGAGTGACGCGCCGCTTTCCGTCGCGCTTCAGTACCGAGCAAGTCAGCCGTTTGATGCTGGCGAGAGTGCTTACCGTGCGCTGCTGGAGCAGGCGCCCAGCGGCGGGGTTGCCCGCCTGCACCGAGCGCTTGAAACGGCACCGAAACCGGCATCAAGGCCACTTCCCCTAGACCCGACGTCTGAGCAGGCCCTGGAGAATCAGTGGTACCCGATGCTGCGCTACCTTCATGCCGCTCAGGCGGCTTATTTGGATGACCTGAAGTCGGAAGGCCCGACCCCGACCGTTAGCCATCTCAATGAGCGCCTGAAAAAAGCCCGAGCGGAGGCAGAGCGCAAGGACTGGATCGGCGTGCTGGAAGCGCTTGGCCGAGCCGGCTACGGGCAGCACCCGGAGGCTTATCGGCTATCGCAGCAGGCCCTTGAAAAACTTGGCGAGCACTATCTGGCCCATCGCCAGCGTTTGGCCTCGGCGGTATTTGCGCGTGATGCCGTCACAAGGCGCCTGGCGACCGAAGATATGTTGACGGAGTACGCCAAGACCCAGAGCTGGGGCAGTCAGGTGCGTCTGCTGGCCGCGCGTTTTCTGCGCGAAGGCGATAAAGCGCTTCTCGATCCCTTGGGTGAGGCGCTGCATCGCGCTGGGGACCCCCTTTGGGCAACTCAGCTAGGTTGGTTGCTCGCCCTTGAAGGGGCCACCCCTAACTGGCTGCCGGAGGCGGCCGAGGCGGCGGGCTGGCAAGCGAGCGCGGACAGCGTCGAGCAAGCTGCTTTAAAGCAGGCGCTGCGTCGGGGCGATCTCGCCGCCCGCGAGGGCGATACCGCTCGGGCCATGGCGCATTGGCAAAAAGCGGGGGAGACAGGCCGCGCCCGGAGAGAGCGAATGCGCGCGGGTGAATCCATCGCTCGTGCCCTTGAAAGCCCGAATCTAGCGCAGCGCCTGGCCGGTGTTGAGCGCTGGCTTGACTGGTCGATGTCGCCAGCGCAGGCCTTCGATTGGGTTTCGCTGGGCAGTCGCCTAGAGCGCGCTCGCGGCTTCTCGACGCTGTTCAGCGAGGTCACGCAAAAGCCCCTTGCGCTGCCACACGCAAGCCACGATGCACCGGTAGAAGTCGAGGTGGTAGGGCCAGCCGTGTTGCGCGTGCAGCTACGTCGGGTCGCGCCGGATACCCGCGAGGCGGGGGAACTCGACTGGCTTTCCGCCGAGCTTATTGATATCGCGGGCAAGACCACCACGCTCAGGGCGCCGATTCTCAGCCGCGCGGAAAACCCTTACCTACAGGCAATCCATCAAGGCACCTCGATTGCCACTGGCGACGACACCTTGGTGGCGGTGCCCCCCGGCCTTCACAGCGTTCGTATCAGACCCCAACAACACGACTACCTGACCCAGCTGTGGCAGTGGCAGCCGGTTCACCCCTGGGCGGTATTGCCGCCGGTGACGCCCCTGGCCTTGAGGGACCTGCTGCACGCGTCTCACGGCAGAGGCGACTTTCTTTCCAGGCCGGTACCTGACTACTTTCAGGTGCGCAACGGCGAGCTTGAGCCGCTGGCGGTCATGCCCTCGGCGCAGCTTTATAGTCGCGAGCTTGCCGACTTGGATGCTGTCAGCCTCAAAAGTACGCTTGATGCCCTCGACTTTCCTGATCAGGCTGACATCCAAGAAGGGACGGGCGGGCCGGAAAACTGGCCGCAAGGTAGCCATGCCGTTCAGGTCGATAACATCGCGACGAGTGCCGGCGTGCCCGCGTCACCTGCACACGCCCACGCCCTCGCCGTAGCACTGCTCTGGCAGCTTGAGCAGAACCCTGGCTCAAGAGATTCGGTGAGTACTCGCCTGGCGCAGCTGGCCGAGGTGCATTCCGAGGTGCCGACCATTCGCGCGCTTGCCGATAGGCTGCTTCAAGGGTATCGCTGGGAGCGCATCAGCAGCAGCTTCGAGAGTGCTGGGGTGCGCCAGCTGCCTTTGCAAGAATCGATGCATTCGCCTTTCAGGCGCGTGCGCCAGGCCTTGATGACTGAGCTGTCTGCCGAGGTGATGCTCTTGAGTGGCAGAGGCACCGAAGGCGTGGAGCTCTTCACGTCCGACCCCTTAACGATCGAATTGCGCCTAGCTCAGCGCGCTCTGCCCCACGAGACGCGTATTCCCGCCGAGGTGATGATTCAGCTTGATGAGCAGGCTCCGCAGCGGTTACGTCTCTCGGAAAGAGAGACCATCGAGCGCATTCGCCTGGCGCCGGGCGAGCACGCCTTGCGGCTGTGGCTTGAAGACCCCCGGCAGCAGCAGTTCGTTACCGTCCGGCTTACCCGTGCTGGGAGCGGGGCGCCGCTGCTGGAAGACGAAACGCGCACCTACCACATCGCCGCACCCGGCCAACCGGCAAGTTTTTACGTCAAAGGACCTGCCTGGGTGCGTGTGGATGAGTGGCCGCCGCGCAATGGTTCGGCTTCCTATCGCTTCGTGGCACCGGGCTGGCAGACCCTGACCTTCGAGGCGGGAGGTGACGAGGATCGCTATTTTCGGCTGCATGCGTTGCGTCCATCGCCCGATGCTGAGTCGCCGCTTGAGCCGGGCGTGATCAAGGCAAGTCTAGCCATTCCCGCTCGGGGGCCCTCGCCGCCGCCGGAACCGGCGGAGCCGGTCGCCTGGAAGCTGGAGGATCACCACTTGCCCGGTGCCGGGCTGGAGAGCTGGGGCGGCTACCTGAGCTTTGTTGAGCGTATCGACGGTACCGAAGATGATGTAACGCCGATCCAAGGAACAAGCGCTATCGAGACAGGCGTCAGTTACCGCTTTCGTCAATCCGATAGGCGGCTTTTCAGCCGCAGCGACCTGCTCCTGCGCCAGCTTGAGAGCAGCCACGAGATAGTAGGCGCCAAGCAGTGGGTAGATTTCTACCCCGACGAGAGCGAATGGCAGCTCGGTTTTTTCGGCGAGGCCTACCTTCAGCCCGGCCGGGTGGATGGCATTGATGGCGACAATCACTGGTCGGCGCGGCTGCAGGGAAGCGTCGAGCGGACCTACCGCCTGACGCCGCGGCTGCGGCACGAGCCGAGTATGACCTTGAACCAGCGCTGGTTGAGTTTGGATTCGGTACCCCTAGCCGATTTGCGGGACATAGACCCCGATGTGTACTCGCCCTACAAGGACGATCACCAGCGAAGTCTGGTGCTTTCCGACCACCTTACCTGGTCGCCCCATCTGGATCAGCGAGTCTATCTCGAGGGGGCGCTGGTGAGTAATGAATCGCTCAACCCCTTTGATCCCGATTATGGGGAAGTCTCCACGGCGGCCAGACAGCTGTTCGGTTCCGTTGCCGGAGAAGTGGGCTTGCGTTGGCGGCGTTATTTCAATGACGATGACCGGGGTAGTAGCATCGATCATAAGCGGGTCTTTGTGGGCGCCAACCTGCTGCGCTTTGACAGCGGTGCTAATGCCCTGACCCTGCGTGCGGAGGGCGACTACGATATTGACCGTAGCGACGCCGGCTTCCGGCTGAGAATCGGCTTTGAAGCCAACGCGGGCCGCCTGAGCCCGGCCAGGCGCCCAGATGAACTTGATTTTCTGCCCCTGCGCCGCGCCCAGCAGCGAGCGCGTGTTGACACCAACCGTCTGGATCCGGTTTACCCATGAAGCTTAACGCCAATGTGCAACTTGACGATGTGTTGACCGAAGGCCTCTCCGCGCCTTGGCAACGGGTGAGCCGGCGCCAGATTGCCGCCATCTTGGCCTTTTTGCACAAAAGTGGGCGTCGCCTGCCCAAGGATGACCTCGACGCCCGCTATCGGGTGCTGCTGGATACGCTGCTGGACTGGATCGAGGTGCAGCGCCGTGACATCGCGCGCCTGCATGCCAACCACCACGAGTTCACGGCGCGCCTCGCCAGCGCCCGGTCGGAAGATGAGATTCGTGGGCATGTGCTCGACTATGCACGCACTCTGGGGGCAGGGCGGCGGCAACTGCTGGGGGATCGCCAGGCCTTCGGGCGCTGGTTCGGGCCCGATGCGGTCAGCGAGCGCTATCAAAAGCAGTTCGCCGATTGCGAACGCCACCTCAGCTTCAGCCTGGAGCGGCTGGGGGTGCTGGGCGCGCGCTATATGGGCGCGGAGAGCGTCACGCCGGAGGAGGGCATTCAGCGCTGGCGCCAGCTTAATCTTGAAGGGAGCATTGGCGAGCTGCTGGCCTACGAGGGGGATCTGCGCGTTCGCTTGGCTGCTTTTCATGGTCTGGCCCGCGTTGCTCGCGCCCTGCCACCGGAAGGTCGGGGGCGTTATCTGGGCGACAGTACCCTGACCTACAGCTACAGGCTTTCCATGGACCCCCGCCAGCCTGTGTGGCTCCAGACCGAGGCGCTGTCGCTTCTGAGCGTGCTGGGTTATCCCGCGGTGGTGGACATCATCGAGCGCCGCCTGACTCGCCTTGTCGAGGGCGACGATTTCTTCGTGCGCCAGCATGCGGTGCAGGTGCTGGGTGATCATGGCGATGACGCGAGATTGGAGAGTCTGCTCAATAACGCTTTGCATGACCCAAGCCCCACGGTACGCCAGGCGCTGATCGACCTTCTTATCAAGCGGCGCCCGACGTCGCTTGAGCAGCACCTGTCGACGCTTGCCCTG
The DNA here is from genome assembly GCF_033052795.2 of Halovibrio sp. HP20-59. NCBI lineage: Bacteria > Pseudomonadati > Pseudomonadota > Gammaproteobacteria > Oceanospirillales > Halomonadaceae > Halovibrio > Halovibrio sp. HP20-59. The sequence goes on along the minus strand of NZ_JAWJUW020000003.1, from coordinate 220,290 downwards.
GAGGATGGCGCTAGAGAAGTGCGTGGCTATGCCGTTCATGGCCTGATTCGGCTGGTAGAAAACGACGCCTGTTTTGTTGATTTCAGTCGCGAGCTTGCCGAGCGCGGCGCTCAGCATGAAAGCCAGCCCATCATTCTACGGCTTTATTGCCACATCATGCCGGCCATCGCCGCCGTCTTGCTAGAGAAGGGCGAGGAAGCAGCGCTTGAAAGGTGGGCAGAAACCGGTTTTGCGCTTCTCACCAGGCTACATACCCAGGCAGACGATCTGCGCGTGAGACGTTGGGCGGCCCAGGCGCGCGAAACCCTCTGGTGCATGGCCGATCCCGAGGCGCGCGATTTGCACGAGAAACTTCGAACCCGGCTTCAGAAAGCGCCGATGCATAAGCGTCACAGTCTAAAAGTGCCCGCGGAAGCGGACGATGACCGGCTCGGCCGCGTTTTAAGTGCGCTCACCCAAGACGACTTCGGTCTCGATGCCAGTCGCGCATCAGGCAAACTCGTGTTTCGGCGCTGGGAGCGCTTTCGCTTTCGGCTCTGGCGGGCCTGGTATGAGCTGATGCACTCCTCGCCGGACAAGCGCCAGGCGGGCCATCACACTATCGGGCGGGTCTATTACGGTCTCTTTCAAGTGCCCTCGGCGCGGATGGCGGAGCTCAGCCCCACCAAGGTACCCGGCGAGCCCTTGCATATGAGCGACGAGGATGGCTGGCGGCCCTATCTGCCGCTGGTGGATCAGGTGATCTCCAGCCTCGATCAATCCTGGCCGACCCGGCCGATGAAGCTCTATACCAGCGAAGGCGTCACCGAAATCACCCCGCCCGCAGGGCTTATCGCCCGACTGCGCACGCGGTTGAAGCTTACTTTCCGCTTTGCCCACTACGCCCGGTTGCGCAACTGGTCGGCTGACAGCGGCGGGTCGGCGAACGGCTATATGACGGCGCTTCAGTCGCTGGGCTTTACGGTCAGTTTTCGCACGCACACTGATCCAGATGCCAAGCCTTTGCCCGAAGATCCAGCGGTGCGGCGCTTCTTTCCCGTGCTCGCCTTTCCGCCATTGCTGGTGGGTTGGTGGCAGGATTACACCGGCTACTTTGTATCGGTTTATCAGAACACCCTGCGCCAACTGAGCTTCTTTCTGGCTGGCATGCTGGCACTGTTTGTCGGGCGGCATGTCTATGTCAACCTGACCACCCGTCGCGCTCGCAATAAGCTGCCGCTGGTGATCGGCGGCTGGGGTACGCGGGGCAAGTCGGGCACCGAACGCCTCAAGGCCGCGCTTTTTAATGGGATGGGCTTTCACGTGATCTCCAAGACCACGGGCTGCGAGGCGATGTTTCTACATGGCTATAGCCATCGCGACCTTCAGGAGATGTTCCTGTTCCGACCCTACGACAAGGCCACCATCTGGGAGCAGGCGGACCTGGTGAAGTTGTCTAAAAAGCTTGATGCGGATGTGTTTCTTTGGGAGTGCATGGGGCTTACGCCGTCTTATGTGCGTATTCTTCAGAAGCAGTGGATGCGCGACGACATCTCCACCATCACCAATACCTACCCCGACCACGAGGATATTCAGGGCCCGGCGGGCATCAATATCCCCATTGTCATGACCGAGTTCATCCCCAAAAACTCGACGCTGATCACCAGCGAAGCGGAAATGCTGCCGATTCTGCAGCAGGCCTCCCAGAAGCTTGGTACCGAGTGCCATAGCGTCAGTTGGATCGAGTCCGAACTTTTGCCCGGCGATACCTTGTCGCGCTTCCCTTACGAAGAGCATCCCACCAATATCGCGCTGACACTTCGCATGGCCGACGAGTTCGATATTCCCCACCTCTTCGCGCTCAAGGCCATGGCCGATCACGTGATTCTTGATCTCGGCGTGCTCAAGGTCTATCCCTTGGCTCATGCCCGGGGGCGCTGGTTGCAGTTCACCAACGGCATGTCCGCCAACGAGCGCCTGGGGGCCCTTGGCAACTGGAATCGTCTGGGCTTCGATAAGCAGGATCCGGAAGCCGAGCCCGGTATCTGGATCTCGACGGTGATCAACAACCGCGCCGATCGGGTCGCGCGTTCAAGGGTGTTCGCCGACATCCTGGTCAACGACATCAGCGCCGATCGTCACTTTCTCATCGGCAACAATCTTGAAGGCCTGATGGGCTATATCGAGGAGTCCTGGCAGGTGCGCCGCGAGGAAACCACGCTCTGGCCGCGCTCTCAGGAAAATCCCGACCCCTCGGTGGAGTGGCACCGACTGGCCCGTCAGATGCGGGTTTGTGTCACCGAAGAGGCTGTGCTCGGCAGACTCTCGGCCATGCTTGAGGGGCTGGGGGTGGAACACGACCATCTGGCTCTGTTGAAACACCTCGCCGACCCTGGTGACTATCTGAAAACGCTCGCCCAGGAAGGCAATCAAGAGAAAACAGTCCTTTCCCGCCATCTCGAGACGATACGTGCCCAGCATCAGGCTTACTATCGGGAGTGGCAGGCATTTCGTGAGCTTGATGAGCGGATCGCCAAGCACCCGGCACCGTCTGATTCACTCGACGAGCACGCGCGCGAATTGCTCTGGACCTGGTTTCGGTCGCGCATTGAGGTTGTACGCTCGCCCTTCGTGACCGGTGAGCAGCTGGTCAACCTGATCTGCGATCAGACTCCGCCTGGCTACACCAACCGGATACTCGGCATGCAGAATATCAAGGGGCCGGGTCTTGACTGGGTCTACCGCTGGCAGGCCTGGGACAAGATCCATGCCGCTGGGGAGATGATCCTGAACGGCAATCGCGGTGAAGCCACCCGGGGCCTGCAGTTTCTGACGAGTTTCCAGGAGTACGGCCTGCTTTCAGCCGAGTACATGCAGGAGCTACTGGGCCGTGCATGGGAGCTGCCAGTGGCCCAGAGCGAGAGCTTTCAGGCGGAGTTGCGCTTGATTGCCGCCAATCTCGAGGCCAAAAACAAGCCCGAGGAAGCGGAGGAAGACCATTCGCCCAGCGATCCGACGGGTGGGCTCTGGATGATGCTCGTGAGTTGGGTAGAGAAGTTTCTCGACGTGGGGGACGCCGTGCGACGCCGGCGCAAGGCCGACCAGATCTATCGCGACATGGTGAGTCAGCGCATCAGCACGGCTCGCGCCGCCGACGAGCTTCAGTACCTGACCAAACGCCAGAAGGGCGGCTGGTTGGTTAGGCGCTGACGTTCAGGAGAAGGTATTCTTCGTCGTTATTGGGTTCAGAAGTGGTCGTTTTAATTCTTAAAAATCTATTTATATTTTGATTTTATAACGAACGGCCTCCGAAGCCGAGGGCCGCAGGTTCAAATCCTGCCGGGCGTACCAAACGGTTAAAAGGGGCCTTCGAGAAAACTCAGGCCCCTTTTTTGTGTCTGTGACCTCAGCCGATATCAATTCACTTAGGCGCCATCATTTTTGCGTATATTTATTTTTCTACATATAAAAATAATTTTTACTCGTAATTGACAATATCATGAACTAAATAAGCAATGTCAGCCGCGTGATTCCACATTGGTTCTACGCAGGCTCTTCTTCCGCTAACGACCACATTTTTTGACCTGATACATATGGCTGTCAGCACGGCTCAACAAGGTGTCGGCGTCCTCTCCGTCGACGGGGTAGCAGGCTACCCCGATGCTGCAGGATGGCATTCTGAGCTCGCCGAATTCAGCGCCTAGTGGCTCGTTCATGACCATAAGTATCTGCTCCACCTTTTCCGCAACGCCAGTCGCCGACTTGATGTCTGTTAGCAGAACCGTAAATTCATCACCGCCCATGCGAGCCACCGTATCCGTCTCGCGTACACAGCCTTCCAACCGTCTGGCTACCGTGCAAAGTACCCGGTCACCCACCGCATGACCATGAACATCATTGATGGCTTTGAAGTCATTAATATCCAGAAACAGCAACGCCAGGCTGTTCTGGTGGCGATGGGCCGCACCCAGGCCCGAAACCAGCCGATCATAGAATAGCGCTCGATTGGTCAGTTTGGTCAGAGGGTCATGGTGGGCGAGGTAGCGTAACTTCTCTTCGGTCTGTGTAAGAGCTGTAACGTTTCGCGCAACACCGATCCGTACGCCTTCTTCCTCGTACCAGCGGGCAGACCACAATATGTGCACGATACCGCCGTCTTTACGGATATAGCGGTTGCGGAAATCGATATGAGGCTTACCGGCCATAATACTGACAATGGAGTCCCGCGAGGCCGCTAAATCGTCAGGATGCATATAGTCAGTGATCAGAGTGCCGATCAATTCGTTGGGAAGGTAACCGAGCAGCGACTCGCAGGCATTACTCACAAAGACAATATGGTTGTCTTTATCGACCACGAAAACGGCGTCCAACATCAGATGAATCAGTTTGGGGTAAAGCGCTTGCAGGTCAACGGCCATAGGCTGGAGTAATCCGGTTAGCATCACTCGACTACTGTAGTGCAATCGTTCAGAGGGCGATAAATAATTCTGCAAACGTTGGGAGAAAGCTGCCTACAACCTGCTGGCCAGAGGCCTAGCAGATGGCTAGTCGATCACTTTGCTACTTTATCGAGCCTAACACAAACGGCTGAGATGGTTGAGACGGTCTAGCAATGAGAACGTTTTGCTCAGTGCAACCGTCAGGATTAGCGTATTCCTACGGGGTTATTGCCTAATCCTACAAAAAGCCCGCTCCTGGGACATGGCTTGTCTGATCCTGTATATACTGTGTACACGTTTTTGGAGGTCAGTCATGAATAACGTCACCCACCCTAATTTCAAGCTCGATTCTGCTCAATTACCTGCCGCACCCATGTGCCGACAACTTGCTGACCTGGTGTCGGCTAGAATGAGCAAAGAAGGCCTGTACGAAACAGAAATTCCAGGGTTGAACCTGTGTCGAGTGGATGCTCCTACCAGTTGTATGTCGACAGTCTACGAACCCTCAATTTGCGTCATCGCCCAAGGGAGCGAGACTGTCCAGTTAGGGGACCGGGAAATCGTCTATGGCGCTCTCAGCTATATGGTTTCCAGCGTCGACCTGCCGGTTAACAAGCTTGTGTTAGACCCCACGCCGGAGAATCCTTTCCTCGCAGTCAAACTCAATATTGACCCCACCGATGTCGCCGAAATGGTGCTGCAGTTAGGCGATGCTACTCACGCTAGCGAAACCATTGACTCGCCTTATTCAGCTTGCGGTCTATGTGTTGCCCAGGTCGATCTGGGGATTCTGGATGCGATGACCCGCTTAGTTCGGTTACTCGACTCACCCGACGATGCCCGCTTTCTGGCGCCGCTGATTCAGCGCGAAATCATTTACCGTGTACTGGTTGGTGAGATGGGTTCGCGGATGCGCGAGTTTGTCTCCGTTGACAGCCATTCAAACCGCATTTTCCAGGTGATTTCGGTCCTTAAGGACCGCTTTGCTGAACCACTGCGGGTGCGGGAGCTGGCGGAAGACGTGAACATGAGCGAATCGGCGCTGTATCACAGCTTCAAGCAGGTCACGTGTATGTCGCCGTTGCAATTCCAGAAGAAGCTGCGGCTGCACGAAGCGCGCTTATTGATGTTGCGAGAGGGACTTGAGGCCGCCACGGCCAGCTATCGGGTTGGTTATGAAAGCCCCTCACAGTTCAGCCGTGAATACAGCCGCATGTTTGGCGCATCGCCGCGGGCGGATGTGAGTAAGTTGCGTGCCGAAACACGCATGAGCGTTCCAGTTTCAGCCTAGGCGGTATGCTCAGGCAAATAGTTAGTGTCAGCGGTATCTCTGTAGGTTGTTCCTGTACGCGAACGGGCCACCCGATTGGGTGGCCCGTAATGGTTGCGCCGCTTTAGTGGCTATGCCGGCGCTATATACAGCTCAGGTTTTAACCGCGTGTACCTGTTGTCGGGTTGCCAGCACCGAGACCAACATGTGCGGACTGGTCAGTCTGTTGAGAAGTGATTTGGCGACCTTCTTTTACCTCAACGCGATCACGATGAATTCCTTCCCGTGTGCCGCCTAGTGCCGGGCTGCCAGCCTCGAAAGTAGTGCGGTAGGAATGGTCTTCTTGATAGCGTGCGGCTTGGCCATCTAGCGACTCAGTTTGGTAAGTATAATTGCCTTCGGTTGTGCCGCCAACGTCGACCAGGGCTTGGTCTGTGTCTGCAGCGGTGGCTTGGGCGGTCATGGCCAGTACTAGGGCGCTGGCGGTAATGGTTTGCGTAATAATAGTGGCGTACTTCATGGAATTAATTCCTCTCGTTAAATGACATAGCCGCGCAATCTGGGAAGTTCGGTCTATGTGCCCGTTCGCGTTGTTCCAATGGAATATGTCGCGATGGGCGCCCAGTTGGCGGCATGTTGTGGCCGTTAAGACCGTGAGAGAAATGATAGAGGGGTATGCGTACGACCAATAGACGTATTTCTCGCTGAAGATTGCCTATTCCTGTAAATTTAGTGCTCTCATGTGTTTATTCGAGATATCTTCCTATTTTAAATAGTTTGCATAGATCATTGTGATAGCGAAGGGTTATAAATGTCGAGCTTTCATCTCCGCTGTACGCCATAGCGAAGCCGGATTTTCCACAGCACTCAGTTAGCACTGCACAAAGAGCGCAATGCTGGGAAAGACCGGTCACTACGGACGACTTGTTAACCATGTTCCAGGCTTCGGCGGGTATTGCGGGTGATCGTTACCTCCGCCTGGATCCCTCGTGTAGGCGTTAAATGCTGAACGCTTACTTAAAATTCCTCCCATTCCAACGCGGCTGCTTTGGCGCTAGTCAGCTTTCGGTTGGTTGGCTGAGCCTGCTTGGAAGCGACCATTGGCGTAATGCTAGATGCAAGTTGACCGGTGGGCAGGCTGCTACGAAGTTCTCCATCCGCCAGTTTGAAGGTAGCTACCGCTGATTCAAGGTGGGCTGCTTGCTCTTCAAGGGAAGCGGCTGCTGTAGCCGCTTCCTGAACAAGCGCGGCGTTCTGCTGAGTGACTTCATCCATCTGGGCGACAGCTTGATTAACCTGCTCAATCCCATCACTTTGTTCTGCAGAAGCCGCAGAAATTTCATCCATGATATCGGCAACACGCTTCACTGAGGCCATGATCTCATTCATGGTCTGACCGGCTCCTTCTACTAAATTTGAGCCCTGTCGAACCTGGTCTGCTGATGTCACTATCAATGTCCGAATCTCCTTGGCGGCCTCCGCGCTGCGGCTTGCCAGATTGCGTACTTCAGACGCTACAACCGCGAAACCGCGCCCTTGCTCACCCGCCCGAGCAGCCTCAACAGAGGCATTAAGCGCCAGTATGTTGGTCTGAAAGGCAATCGAGTCGATCACGCCAATGATGTCGCTAATTTTCTTAGAGCTTTCCGCTATGCCATGCATTGTCACAACAACTTGGTCCACGGCGTCACCACCGCGTGCTGCCGTGGCAGAGGCATCCCCTGCGAGCGTGCTTCCTTGCCGCGCATTGTCTGAGTTTTGTTTCACCGTTGCAGTGAGCTGTTCCATGCTGGCAGCCGTTTCTTGCAGAGACGCTGCCTGCTGTTCAGTGCGCGAGGAAAGGTCTGCGTTACCACCGGAAATTTCTCGCGCACCGATATGAATTGAGCCGCTGCTATCGCGCACTGTTGAGACGGTTTGATAAAGCCCCGACTGCATATGCTGCATGGCAGCAAATAGTTGGCCAATTTCATTCCGCCCGCGCTCAGCGATTTTATGTGATAAGTCACCTTTGGCAATGCGCTCAAAATGTTGCACGGCTTCATAAAGGGGGTGAATGACAACCCGCATCATGCCTGTGCGAACCACGATGATACTGAGAACAACGAAGAGCAGCGCAGTTAGCCCCACATAACTAGACATTGCCATGGTTGCTCGGTAGTGGCTCATCAATGCCTGACCACGTGTGCTGGCATAGTCGATAAAGGCTTCATTTGCCTGCATATAGGCCAAGTTCAGTTGGTCACCCTCGCGTTTGGCTGCCCGAAAAGCGCTTTCATTATTGCGCGTCAGTGCGGCGTATTGGGGTTCCAATCCTATCGCCACTAATTGTGTGAAAGCGGCTTCAACCGCATCTGCATAAGGCTCTCCTTGCGCCGACTTCGGTATTGCCGCGAAGGCGTCAAAACGCTGTTGAGCTATCTGCAGCGTTTGGTTTGCTTTTGCTAGATGGGCTTTTGCCAGTGCTGCATCACCTTCGCTCAAGGCATCGAGATGATTGAGAAAAAACAGTTGAGTGTCCGCAACATTAACTTGCGCACGGTTAAGCATGCCCAACTGCTGAACATTAATGCGATTAAGCTCATCTATAGAACGAGCACCCAGTGAACTGGAGTGGTAACCCAGCGCAGCGACAAGGATGATCAGGACCGCGAATAAACCCAGAACAACCGTTAAGCCTGTCTTAACAGTTATATTTTTCAATACGTTAGTCATTGTTATATTCTCGAATAGAGGGCGGTCAATCTTAAGTTTAGTCAGCAATAAAGAAGGGTTGCGCTATTACAAGCATGCTTGATGCAAGTTTTAGGTAAGCGAGAAAAGTATCGGCATTGGCAGAGTAATGTTTAGGAGTTTAAGGTAATAATTTTAATCTTTTGATTATAATAAGTATTTTTCTTAACCATTCTAGATAGTGGCAGGGCGAGTTATTTTAAATAAACCGGTCGCTTAGTTTTATCGGCCCAATGATGAGTTAGGAAATTTTTTTAATGATAGGCGTTAAAGCTCAAAAAGTGGCTATTAAAGACTTTGTTATCAAAGCGTTAATGGTAAATAGCTAAGAGATTGAGTTCTAAGAAATTGAGTTTTCGTTGTGGCGGCTTGCATCATTGTTTTGTGTTGGAAATGCTAGATTGGCAGGCTACCACCCGTTTCCAAAGGATGGCCCATTCGCTAATAAACGATCATAAGAGCGTCGAGCATCTACCCGAGCGACTTTTGCTCCATCAGCAATTGGCGCCAGCGGGGTTCGGGTACCGGGCGGCTATAGTAATACCCCTGACCTTTGCTGCACCCCAACTGCTGGACTATCGCTATCTGGCTCGTTAACTCCAACCCTTCGGCGACGACATCCGCCCCAATCGCTTCAGCGATGACGATCACTGCCTTGACGATGGCCTGGGGGTCGGGGCTGTCATCTAACTGGCTGATAAAGCTTTTGTCGATTTTGATTTCGTCGAAAAAGTAGTCCTTTAAATGCCCCAGTGACGAATAGCCGGTGCCGAAGTCATCCAGCGACAGGCGAACGCCCATCGCTCTTAAGGCTTCCAGGTCATGCTGCAAAGCTTGGCTGTGTTGCTCGAAGACGCTCTCAGTAATTTCAAGCGTCAGCAATTCTGGGGCAATGCTGTAATCTGACAGCGCTTTGTGGACGCTGTTTGGCATGGAACCGAGCTGGAATTGGATCAAAGATAAATTAATGGATACCGGGGTGACGGGGATGCCCGCGTTATGCCAGGCTCTTAAATCGCGACAAGCTTGGCGTATCACCCAGTCACCTATTGGGCCAATCAGCTGACTTTGTTCCGCCAGTGGGATGAACTGATCCGGTGGAATAAAGCCAGCCTGGGGATGCTGCCAGCGAAGCAGGGCTTCTGTTGAGACAATGCGGCCGCTCGCCAGATCAACCTGGGGTTGGTAGAAAAGCGCCATCTGGTTGGCGGCAAGGGCGTGGCGGAGCTTCATGGTGATGTCCACGTTCTTGCGGATTTGGTGCTCAAGGGTTTTGGTGTATTGGGTCCAGGTCAATGTCGGATTATGCTGGCTTATATGCATGGCCAAGGTGGCGTCGTTCATCAGCTTTCGGGCATCGCTTGCCTTGGACCGAATACGTGTATAGCCGAAGGAGGCCTCGACATGGAAGGCAAATCCTCTGATTTTAAACGGCACATCAAAAACAGCTGCCATACACGCGTGCAACTGGCGCCGCGTGCGCTGGCTCTCGTGCGTCGCCAGCACGGTGAACTCGCCGCCCCCGGTACGCGCAATTAAACCGTTCTCACCGAACTCCGCCGTCAAACGCTGAGCGACCTCTTGCAAGACCTCATCCCCGATGTCGTGGCTCTGGGTATTATTGATTTCCCTCAACGCCTTGATGTCAACCACCACCACTGGGCTGGCTGGGTGTAGCGTTTTTTCTCTGAGCTGCTTGTCCAGGCGCCAAGCGAAGCCTTCCAAGGTTAGAAGGCCGGTCAGCCGGTCCTTGTAAGCGGCATGTTCAACGTCATTCTCAGCGCGTTTCAGCGCGGTGACCTCCTGAGAAGCGCCAATCCACTCGACGAGTTGGTGATCGTCATCGAGCACCGGCGTAATGCGATCGATAAACCATCGAGGAGAGGAGTTTTTTGAGGCCGGCAACTGATAGATCACTTCAAACGACGTTATGTTGCTGAGGGCTTCGGCCCAGCCGTCGCGAAATGCTTTCGCCGCCTGCGGCGTCAGCGCACTGTGAATCGTCGCCATATCTGGCGGGCCGTTCTCAGGTGACAGACCGGCTATCTCCAGCCATTGCTCGGGCACTTCTATGAGCTTACCTTGAGCATCCATCAGCCAGATATAGCTGGCCTGCGCTTGAACCAGGCTTCGGAAGCGCCGTTTTTCCTGGGCCAAAGCGTTGCACATTATTTGCAAACCGCCTCTAGCGCCTCTAAGAGCTCAATGAAGAGGTCATTGTAGTCTGGCGTGTGTAACATTTTTAAAATACCTTAGGGGAGTGGCATCGCTGGGGGCTGCAGCTCGATTATTGGTTATTGGGCAACGCTACGGTAACGCCCGTTTGAGCTAGGGGGAAGACGCCGACAGGCCTCGCTTTTTTGAAGAAGTCTACGTATCAAGAACCCTCTAGCATACAGCGAAGAAAAGGCATTTCAGTTGTTTTTAGCTTTTTTATCTATGTGGGTGGGCGGCTAAGGCAGGTGGCGCACCCAATGTTTGAGTTCAGGACGACACTGACTTTGTCTTTACTAACGTCTTTACCTGGGAGCCTATGTATGTCTCGCGCTATCACAATTCCCGCCGCTGATGGGGCACCATCGACGCGCATGTTTTCACGCCAGAAAATACCAACGGCCCCCTTCCTGCCGTGGTGCTGTTCACCGATATCGGCGGTCTGCGACCCTGCTATTACGAGAAAGCCCAGGCAATTGCGGACAACGGCTATGCCGTGTTGATGCCCAACGTCTATTACCGCAATGCAAGCGGCCCCGTGGTGCCGGAGGGCAAGTCATTCCGTGACCCAGACGTGCGACCAACGCTCGTTGAGTATGCTGACCAGCTCACGCCCGAGGCACAATCCCGTGACTTCGTTGCCCTACTGGCATGTATCAATAACGAGGCTGAGTTCGCGGAAGGCCGCCTGGGTGTGGTCGGCTATTGCATGACTGGAGCCTTCGCACTCCGCATGGCCGCCGAATACCCCAACCGCGTTGCGGCGGCGGCCGGCTTTCACTCGGCCCGGCTGGCGGTGGCAGGTGACCCAAACAGTCTTGTGCATGTGGTCGATACCATCGATGGGCGCGTTTATTTTGGCCATGCTGATAAAGACGAATTGCTGCCTCCCGAGCAAATCGCCCGCATGGACGAAGCGCTCGCCGCCGCCGGGGTGCACTTTACCACCGAACTCTATAAGGGCGCTGCCCATGGTTTCACGGCCAAGGACGCGCCGTCCTACGATGCGGCTGCCGATGAACTTCACCACAAGCGGCTGTCCCAGCTTTTGGAAGAAACGCTGTAAAACTGGGACTTCCCGCGCTCCATCAGCGTTTTTTGACAATAAAAAAGGGCGCGCCTACCAACATCAGGAAGTGATTATGCCTGATGCCGATAGACGCGCCCATCGTGAAGCGTATAACGTTGGTTTATCTAGGCGCTAGACGTAGAAATCCAGGTCTTCCTGGGTTTTGAGTAGATCGCGCATTTTAATGGGGTCGTCGCCAAAGAAGAAGACCAAGCCCCAATGCGTCCCGAAGGCAGACCGGTCAGGTACTGTTTCTTCGGTCGGCGCGACGAGTTCGTGTGATTCGAAGTAGGGGTGATCAACGCATTCCGAAGGCATTTCCAGTTTGCTGACCACGCGACGGCGCGGATATACGCCGAAGCAGCCTGCATAACCCTTCGCGTCGACCACTTCTTTGGGGAAGAATGCCGCCACTTCCTCTTTCGTGCTCTTGGGATCGAACACCAGCATTGAGGCCTGATAGGCACTGAAGCCGTAGGCTCTCTCGATCAATTCAAAGGCCTTGAAACCGGGCGGGCGGTAGGCCACTTCGCCAAAGTACATTTCGCCGTCAGCGGTCACGAAGTACTCGGGATGAATCAGGCCAAACTGGATATCAAACGTCTTGATCAACAGCTCGATCTGCTTGGTGATCGCGTTACGCCAGCTCTCAAGCTCTTGGGTAGCGGGCACGAAGACCGAATAGCCTAGCGTCACGTATTCCGAAATATTTAGGAACTGGATTTTGCCATCGTGGATCCAGGCTTCAACGGCAAATTCCCAGCCATCCAGATGGCTTTCCATCAGCAGCGGATATTCTTCGTCCGGAATGTGCTCAATTTCTTCCAACGTACGAATCATGCGGTGGCCGAGGCAACCGGCTTTATCGAATGCTTTGACGTGAATCGGGTCATCGGGGTCACCGTCTAGCTTGAGCAGCGTCTGGTTAACGCGTTTCATAAAGCGGACGATGTCCTCTTTTTCGTGGGCTTCTTCAAAGATCCCCACGCGAATACCGCCAAGTTGCGCACGGCGCTTCATCAGGGCCTTGTCGCGGAACAGAATCGACTGACCGTACATGCGGGGGCTGTCGAGGAGTACGGAGTTGATCGCGCCGGACCACTCAACGGTTTCCTCAAACAGCGGAATAGCGACATCGACACCTTCCGCTTTCAGCCTTTCGGCGATTTCCATGGACCGATCATTCAAGCGGATAAAGTCCCACGAAATAAAGGGTATGTTATTCGCGGTGCAGAAATCCTCAGCCCATTCTGGCGCAACCACGACGTAGCGGCGGTCAAACTTCTGCGCTGCCTTAATCGCGTTGACGCTCCAGCCAAGTAGGGCGATATAACCCTTGTTGGGGTCTTTAGGGGTCTCGGTGCCTTTCACCGAGTCCATTTCCGGGTCGCGCCAAGCTGCTACTTCTTGGGGTAATTGCTTTTCTGATGTTGTCGACATTCGATAGTCTCCTTGTCTGGTTAACCCAGATTGAGTGCGCCGATATTGAGACGCTCCATATATGAACTGAGAAGAAAGCAGCAATCGGTATTGTTAAGAGGCGATTGAGCAGACCAGCAAGTGGGGTATTTCGATAGTTGCCGCCACATTACCAAGCTAGACGAGATCATTACAGTTGGCAAATAATCTGTAAGCAACTGTAATTTTAAAAGAAGTCTCTCACTGCGGAGAGAGTTTGGCGCCGGTAGCTCATTAGCTGGTCAGTGTCTCTGCACTGCCTGTGCAAAGTCGTTTGCGCTTTCTTAGCGGTAGAGAAATGAAGGATGGAGCAATGTTGATCGTTGGCACTCACTATTTGGTATTAACCATGGTTTACCAACCTGTTTCTTGGATGATGGCTTGGATTGCTCAGCCGCTATACAACTATCAGGCTAGCACAAGAGGTTGAATTTGGCTCCGCCTTGAAAACATGGGATTTCAACGTTCGGGTTAACAAAACAGTCTCCCACATGCTTCGTCCGGCACCATCATCACTACGCTGATCGCACATTCGTGGACGCTATCCACTTGAGCAGCAGGGGCAGTAGTAATACCAGAAGCGTTATACGCAGAAGGTGGTGCGTGGTAACGAAGGCGGGATCGATGCCTAAGCTTAGCGCTACCAAGCTGAGCTCTGGGGCACCGCCCGGCATGTAGGCAAGCAGCGCCGCTGCGGCAGAGTAACCGGTAAGCAAATGCCCTATCCAGGCGGCGAAAATCGCCAGCAGCAATAGTGCCAGAGCCTGGATGACCGCCATCAGCATTGCCATTCCCACCTCGGCAATGGGGGCACCCGCAAAGCGCACACCAACGGAAATGCCGATAACGACTTGTGCGAGCGCAATGATCACAGGTGGCACGGCCGCATGTGTGAGGCCTGAGAAGTGCAGCGCCGCTGAAACAAGCGCCGGGCCAAACAGCAGCGGGCTAGGTAGGCGAAGGCACTTACCCAGCCACATGCCGACAATGCCCGCCGCCAACAGCCACGCGATATCAGTGGACGAGGGCATCCATAACCACTGCGATAGGGCTGGCGCGGTGCTGCTAATATCGACATGGCCGATAAACTGCAAAACAGGCGGGATGGCCACCAGCAGAACCAATATGCGCACAGCGTGGGTAATGCCAATGATCCGCAAATCAGCCCCCGAGGAGAGCGCCATGCCGGTGACTGTCGAAACCCCGCCAGGCACGCCGGCGTAGAGCGCCGTTTCCCAGGAGTGCCCCGCCACGCGGCGGGAAAACCACACCGAGAAAGTCATCATCACCGCCGTCGCTATCAGCATAATCGCCAAGCTGATTCCCCACCGGGTTGCTTCTCCTGTCATGTCGGCGGTAAACGCTGAACCGAGCATGACCCCAATGATGACCAACACGCCCTGGCGGCCTTTGCCCGGCGACCTTAACGGTATGCCAGCTAAGGATGCCACCGTGGTTGCGATCATAGCCCCTAATAGCCAGGGAAGCGGCAGCTGTAGCCAATAAGCCAACCCGCCCCCGACAAGCCCGAGTGCTAATGTGGGTAGGAAACGGCCCAAAGGGGCCAAGTGTATTGCTCGCATCGTTTTCAACATCACGGGTTTGCAAATAAAAGCCCTGGTGACCGTTATCACGGGCCAGGGCGAGCTGCCTATTCGCTGCCGGGCAAGAAACGCCGTTAACCAGCGCTTGGCTTGCGGGCAGCCAATAGCTTCGGTACAAGCCAGGGCAGCACCAATAGTAATACTGCCGCAACCCACAGCCCCAGTGAGATACCCGATTGCCATAGGATCCCGACGTCACCGCCGCTGATAGAGAGTGCTCGGCGAAGGTTCTGCTCCATTAACCCGCCCAGTACGTAGCCGAGAATCACTGGCGCCAGGGAGAAGCCCAGCTTACGCAGTAAATACCCAAACACGCCGATGACAAGCATCAAGTAAATAGCAAATAGATCGGAGTGCAACTGATAAACGCCGACGAACGCTAGGATAGCAATAGCGGGCACCAGCACCCAGCGTGGAATAGTCAGCACCTTGGCGAATACACCCGCTAGCGGCAGGTTAAGCATCAGCAATACGATGTTGCCAATATAAAGTGACGCAATAAGCCCACCGGCCACTTCAGGCCGCTCGGTAAACATCATTGGCCCAGGGGTGATGTTATAAAGCATCAACGCACCCAGCAGTACCGCTGTCGTACCAGAACCGGGAATGCCTAAGGTTAGCATGGGCACAAAAGAACCTACCGCGGCCGCGTTATTGGCCGACTCCGGCGCAGCCAGCCCGCGCATGTCACCGGTGCCAAAGGTGTTGTCCTTGTCGGAAAGGCGCTTTTCAGTGGTGTAGGAGACGGCGCCAGCAACTGAGGCGCCGGTACCCGGGAGGACGCCGATGATAAAGCCGATCAGTCCCGAGCGGATGATGGCGCCCTTACATGCCAACACTTCCTTGAGGCTAACAAAAACGCGCCCGAGCGGCGGCAGCTCGCCATCGTTGTCGGTGCTGTGAGAATTTTCGAGCATTAGCAAAATTTCGCTGATAGCAAAGAGACCGATAATCATCACTACAAAGTCGATGCCGTCGTAGAGCTCGGGCATGCCGAAGGTATAGCGCAGTACGCCGCTTCCTGAATCAATACCCACGGTGCCAATAAGGACGCCCAGCACGGCACCAATCGCGGTCTTGATTGGATCCTTGCCCATCATTACCGACATGGAAGAGAACGCGAATATCATGAGCGCAAAGAATTCCGCCGGGCCGAACATCACCGCCACTTTTGCCAGAAGCGGTGCAAACAATGTCAGGCCAATAATGGCAATGGTCGCACCGACGAATGAACTCACTGCTGAAAGCCCTAAGGCGGGCCCCGCGAGTCCTTTCTGCGCCAGCGGGTAGCCATCCAGAGTGGTCATGACCGCCCCTGCATCGCCAGGCACATTGAGCAGAATGCTCGACATGCGGCCACCATATTCGGCGCCGGTGTAAACCGCGGCCAGCAAAATCAATGATGACTCGGCAGGCAAACCAAGGGTATAGGCAAGCGGCATTAGAATGGCGATGCCATTGATTGGGCCGATACCTGGCAAGGCCCCAAATAGGGTGCCGAGCAAGGCGCCAAGGAAAGCCAGACCCAAGTTGAGAGGGGTCAGCGCAACACCGAACCCATCGATAAGGAAATCGAACATCTTAGCGATCCTTTAAATGAAGGTATCAAACCAGTAGCCAGAAGGCAGGCTGATCCCAAGGGCTGTGGTGAACAGAAAGTAGCCGATAACCGACATGATGATGCCGGTGATCAGCGCTTTACCCCAGGTCGCATCAAAGAGTCGCGCTAAGGCCGTCACCACTAGCAACGATGAGACAATGAATCCCAGTTGTGTGAACAAAACGGCATAGGCCAAAAGCAAAACCAGCACCAGTAACAACTTAAGTGCCAGTGCTTTGTGGGGCCATTGACCGTTGGGGCCCGGTCGGAAAATCATTACCAGTGAGAGTATTGTCAGTAGAATTGACAGCCCCACTGGGAAGGCCTTGGGACCTACGGGTTCGTAGCTGAAGGGAATTTCCAGTTGTACGGCCTGGACGGCGATAAACGCCGCCAGACCGATTAGCGCAATGCCCAGCACTCGGTCGGCGGCGATCTTCATTTGGTCAGACCTACTTCTTCTGCCAGCCCTTTAAACTCAGTAACCTGCTCTTGAACGTAGCGGTCAAAATCTTCGCCGAAACGAGACATTGGGAACAGGCCCCGCGCCTCACGTAGCTCGGCGAATACCGGATCCTCCGCCAGCTGCCGCATGCGTTCGACCCAGGCTTGATAGGCCTCATCGCTAACTTCTGGACCCATGTAATAACCCCGCCAGATCGGCCACTCCACGTCGTAGCCCTGCTCGGCCGCGGTCGGAATATCGGCGTAGGGGCCACCCATCCGCTCTTCGGAAAGGGCCGCCAGGACGCGAATTTTGCCACCATCAAGCTGAGACTTAAGTTCTGACAGGTCGCCGGTGAACACCTGAATGTGATCGCCTAACAGTGCTGCTAGTGCCTCACCGCCACCTTCGAAGGCAACATAACGAAGGTCCCTGGGCGACATATCCCCAGATTGGGCGATCAGCGCCGCCTTCATCCAATCCTGACTGCCTACTGTACCGCCGGCACCGAAGGCGATCTCGTTGGGGTTTTCTTTCAGTTCGGTCATCAGCTCGTCTAGGCTCTGCCAAGGTGCATCGGCACTGACGACAATCGCGCCATAGTCGACGCCCAGGGCGCCTAGCCAACGAACCTCATCAGCGTCGTACTCGCCAAACTTGCCTAGCGCCAGGTTCACGGCAGCACCGGTACTGGCCGCTACAATAAGGCTGGGATCATCAGCGCGCACACCGTTAACATGGTTATAAGCCACAGCACCAATGCCGCCGGGCATGTAGCTAACCATCATCGGCTTGCTTATCAGGCCCGTATCCTGAAGGCCATTGGCTGCCAGTCGACACGTCAAATCGTAGCCACCACCGGGTTTGGCGGGCGCAATGCACTCGGTAGACTCGGGAATGGTTTGAGCATGAACCTGGCCTGCAAGCAAGGCGCTCCCCATTAAAGCAAGGCCTGAAGCGTAGCGTAGGGTTGAGTTGATCTTCATGACGAACTCCTGTTCTCTTGTTGTATTCGGGAGCGGGAAGACCCGAACCCGGTCATACTAAGATGACCAGCGCCATGTTAGGCAGGCAACCTTTCATCAACCTGTCATTTCCCTTATTACCCCCTGAGACTTTAGTCATATGCGCCTAATCATCGTTGAAGACGATCCGATGATCGCTCGCTCGCTTTACAATGCATTATCACCGCTGGGCAATAGCGTCGACATTTTTGCCCATGTGAGGGACGCGCGAGCGGCGCTACGCAATGACCACTTCGATCTAATGCTGCTTGACCTGGGGCTGCCTGACGGAAATGGTCTTGAGCTACTGAGTGAATTGCGTGAACGAGGTGACCGGACGCCCGTGTTGATCCTGACCGCTAGAGACGGCATTGAAGACCGAGTCCGCGGCCTCGATCTAGGCGCGGATGACTACCTCGCCAAACCGTTTTCACTGGTGGAGCTTGAAGCCCGCGTACGCGCCTTGCTACGGCGCAGCCAGCAGCGTAGCGATAACCGCCTGACGTTGGGTCCTTTGTGCCTTGATCCCACTGCTGGCGCTGCCACACTTGATGGGGTTGCGCTCGGATTACCTCGCCGTGAGCTACGCTTGCTTGAAGGGCTCCTGCTACACGCTGGCAATATCGCCCCCCGCGAGATGCTGGAAGGGCGAGTGTTTAGCTTCGGGGAGGTAGGTTCTAATGCGCTCGAAGTTTACGTCAGCCGGTTACGCAAGCGCCTTCAGGGTAGCGGTTTGTGCATCCGCACGTTTCGTGGCCTTGGCTATCGACTTGAGGAAGCGCCGACTTGACCCAAGTAATCGGCACGTTAAAGGCGCGCTTGGCTGTCTGGCTGCTGGTCATGGTGTCTGGGCTGGGTACGTTGCTGCTGATGGAAGCTTATTATTCCACTCAGCGTGCGGCCGAGCGTGCTTTTGATAGCCAGCTAGAAGCGGCTGCGCTGACGACTGCCGATTCGGTGCAATGGGAAGGCAGCACCCCCGTCGTCAGGATTCCTCCCGCCGCCCTACAGATTCTGGCCACCGCCCACCAGGAGCGGGTCTTCTATGCCGTGCTCGACCATGACGGACGGCGCATTTCGGCCAATCTTGCTATCTCCATTCCCTCTGCCGGTCAGGCAGCAGCGGCTATCGAGCCAACCTGGCTTGACCTGACGCAGGCGGGCACCCGCTGGAGGTTGCATGGGCGTGAATACGACTCGGCGGGATGGGACATTCAAGACCCGGTGCAAATTTGGGTGGGCCATACGATGAGTGGACGGCAGGTATTGGCCAGCGAGCTATTTGAACGCGCGATCATTCGTTTTGTCGCCATGGTGCTGCTGGCGGGCATCCTGATGCTGCTGGCGATGCGGGTGGCACTGAAACCGATGCGCCAGCTGCGCCATCGATTAAGGAGACGCCAAGCCGATGATATGCGGCCACTCAATGCTAGGGTGCCGGAAGAATTGCGCGAAATGGTCGAAGCGCTGGATACCCTGTTTACCCGACAGCGCGAGAGCCGCGATAACCTTCTGCGCTTTACGGCCGATGCCAGCCATCAGCTCAAAACCCCGCTTGCCGGCCTGCAAAGCACCAGCGAGTTAGCGCTGCAAAGCCGCGACCCCGATGAGTGGTATCGTGCCCTTTCAGACGTGCATGATGGCGCTAAGCGCACCAGCCGACTGGCTGGTCAGCTACTCAGCCTTGCGCGCCTCCGCCATGTGGAAGAGGCCGACGAATGCCTGCCGCTTGACCTAAGAAAGACGCTGCACGACAGCGTACTGGAATGGGCCCAGCGCGAGGTGGCCATGGAGCATGACCTGGGGCTGGCCGAACTGCCCGTCGAGCCTATGATCATACAAGGGCAAGCGTGGGCGCTGCGCGAGCTATTGGGCAACCTGATCGACAACGCACTGCGCTATACCCCTCCGGGTAGCGAAATCACGCTGGGACTAAACACCATCGGCAATCACATCATGCTTTATATCGAGGATAACGGGCCTGGGGTCGACCCAGAGATACGCCCCCGGTTGTTTCAACCCTTCGAACGCGGAGGGCGTCAGGATACCCAAGGCTCAGGCCTGGGTCTGGCCATTGTGGATACCATTGCGCAACGCCACGCGGCTAAGCTTCAGGTCAAAGAGCGCCGACCTCGTGGGCTTCGCATCGAGGTGCATTTCCCGGCGGCGGGGGAGGAAAGCTGATGCAACGCTTATGGCTGACGACTGCGCTGGTGTTGTGCTGTTTTGCATCTTTTCAGGGTCTAGCGGCGACGCCCTTGGTGGTCGAAGCCGCCTTGGACCGGCAGGTGGTCGCGCCCCTGTTGGCAGCTTTCGAGCAGGCCCATCCGGGTATTGAACTGAGCTACCGGGACCGTAGCACACTGGAAGTGAATGCCTTGACCGCGGAGGCTGACCCACCCCCCGACGTGGTGATTAGCTCCGCCATGCCCTGGCAGATGAACCGCGTCAATCAGGGGTATGCCCAACGGCTGGATTCTGAACTGGCCAATGAATGGCCCGAATGGGCAAAATGGCGTAACGAGGTGTTTGGGTTTACCTTCGAGCCGATTGTCATGGCTTACCGGCTTGATTTAGCCCGCCATATGTTACCGCCGCAAACCCATGCGGATCTGCACAAGTTGCTGAGCGCCCAACGTGACACTTTACAGGGCAAGGTAACCACCTACTCGCCCTCAAAAAGCGGCATCGGCTACACGCTATTTCAACAAGATGCGCGCTATACAGACAGGTTCTGGGACCTGGTCACAGCGTTAGGTGATGCCGACGCCCACCTCGAATCCAATACGCGCTCGATGCTGGAAGGGCTCTCAGAGGGACGCTATTGGCTGGGTTATAATCTGCTGGGCTCCTATGCCATGGTGTGGGCCCAGGAGCATCCCGAGGTGATCGTGCAGGTGCCTCAGGACTATGCCTTAGTCGTGATGCGGACCGGCTTTATCCACCGTGATGCGCCACACCCCCGTGCTGCGCAAGCCTTTATGAACTTCCTGCTCAGCCGCGGTGGTCAGCGTGTGTTAGCCGCTCAAACCCCGCTTTTCAGCGTGCGGCCGGATATTGTTGGCCCCTACACTGCTCAACGCCTCCGCGATCAAGTCGGCGACCGCCTCTATCCCATCCCGCTTAACGCGTCGGTGCTTGCCTTCGTCGATCCTCAGCGCCGCGATGCTTTCATGGCTCGTTGGCAACGTGAATTTAATCGCTATCAACGTACGCCTGAAACTCAACAGCAAGGGGACAAAACCCATGTCATCACGGCTCCGTAACCAAGACGTCTGGTTTGGGCTCCTATTCGGCCCGCTCAAACAAGCATCGACGGCTTGAATAGCGACGTACGGTCAATGGATTGGCCCGACAGCATGAATTCACCCATGCCCCGGTAGTGCAGCGACTCTTCATCGTCGGCGGAGGGAGCTACGTGGGCTTTAACAACCTCAAAAATAAACAGGTTGTAGCGTTCAATCATGGCGTCATCGTGTAGCTGGCACTCGAAAGACGCATAGCATTCCTCTATCCGAGGCGCACTGACCTTTTCTGATTTGGCTGGGGTCAGCTCAAACGACTTGAATTTGTCGACCTCGCTCCCGGAGCAGTTGCCAATACCCACCACCGTATCGACTAGCGACGCCGCGGGGATATTGATCACGCATTCGCCACTGTGGCGGACCAGCTCGTGGGAATGATTGCCTGCTGCAATCACACAGCCGATAAGCGAGGGAGAGAACGCCATCACCGTTTGCCAACCCAGGGTCATGATGTTGGTTTTTTGTTGCCATTGCGATGACACCAGCACCACCGGGCCAGGTTCAAGAAAGTGCCTGACATTCGAGACAGGAAAATCATGCTTTGCCGGTGCTTGTGGCATAACAACCTCCGATTAGCTGGGTGAAATGGGCTTGCCTACTTAACGGTGATGTTGTTTTCCACCGATTTCACCTGTTCATGGTCTTGGGCTATCGCCTCGGCCCGATTGCGCTGCTGCGCTGTTTCGACGAAGCCGTTGAGAATAGCGGTATCGCCTTCCAGGTCCACATCGATGGCTGAGCCAGCCAGGTCGGATGCTTCGAGAAGCCGGGCTTTGATTTGAACTGCTTCGCTAGAGTCCTGCTGCTCAAGCCTAGCGGATTGGTTGACCGGGGTGTCGGCGCAGCCCACCAGCAGCGTGGTGAGGAGCAATCCCCCCGTTATCAGCAAGCCATACCCGTGGTGTTTGCGCATTATTCAATCTCCCCCCTCTTGTACGGCGTCGCGAGAACGGCTGATCAACCCTTGGCAATAGTCCACATCGGCGCCGATGCCCACATCGACCAGCGGCAAAAGAGCCGTAAGCGGGCCAGCGAGAGCGGCAAGGCCTGCGCTTGCACCAGCGCGTATTATCAGTTCTTCGCGGTGCACGCTCGTTTCGATGTTATCAAAGGTGCCTCCTAAGTGAAGCGGGGAACGCCCGATAAAGACGCTGGGGTCTTTGGGGTGGGCGATGATGCTGATATCCAGACGCTCTGTGTTCAGGTCTACTTGACCGCCCAGTGTGAACGTTGTGTCGTTGGTATCCATCACGAAAGTATCCAGCTGGGTGACGCCGTCGCGCACTTGCAGGTCGGCGTAGCTGCAATCAATCGGGATGGGGTCACGGTCACGTAGCCAGCTGAGGAAGGTCTGTCCCGCATCAAGCCCGGCGATCTCCACTAGCAAGGCGTCGAGTTGTCCGCCGGTCATCAGCATTACCACGCCACCATCGGCGGAAGCCAGAAGCTGGGCAACCGATGCGCCTTCAATCCAGAGTTTGCCGCGCCCGCCGAAAGTACCAACGCTCTCGTCCGCTAACTCCCAATGGCGTAAGGCATCGTTAAGATCCACTCTCTGAACTTCCACCTGCATCGTGCCGTTGGGGGGTTGGGTGCTTGAATCCAGGTCGAGTGTAAGGTCGACCTTGCCTTCCCCCACACCGAAACCCACAGGCTCGAACCGGCCACGGCCCTCTTCAAGATCAAAGTCGATGGCGACGTCGGTCAATGGAATCAGGCCTGCGCTCACCGACTCGCCCCGGTAGCTTACCTCCGCCGATACTTGTTGCCACGCCTCGGTGATGATCTGTGTATCGGGCAGCACGAAGCGGTCGTCGGCTTCGATTTCCTCTGGCGTCGCCCCGGCGAGGAAGCCCAAGTCTTGGATATCCAAATGTGTAGAGCGAAGCGCTCCCGTTAATCGCGGCGGGCTGACGTTCGTGTCGAGCGCTAGATTGCCGTTGAGATCGCTGTCGCCAATGACCCCTGTGATATTGCTAAAGGTCCAACGCTGAGCTTCCAGATCTAAATCGCCAGATACCGAATAGGCGGGGAGTTCCGGCAGCGCGATACCGAGTAATCGGCTTAGGCGCTGTGGGTTGGGCCCCTCAAGCGCGAGTTGAAGATCCAGACCTTGCATAGCGAGTGGACGCAGGAGCGACCCTTGTAGCCTTAATTGGGTTTCGACGACATCGGCTTCAAAATCCACCGCATACGGGCGATCTGGGTCGCGGGCATTGAGTAGCGGGTCGCCCCGCAGGCTGAGTGAGGCAGGCATACTGTCGTAGCGGCCTTCGCCGCGTGCTTGAAACGTCTGCGACCCTGTGGCAGCCCCTTGAGTTTCAAGGTTCAGGGTCAATTCAGTGCCCGCTTGGGGGTCGTTAAAGCGCAGCTCTGAAGGTTCAAACACCAGCTGGCCGATAAACGGCAGTAGAAGGTCATCACGTCTATTTCTGGGCAGCGTTTCGCTCATTTCCAGATGCAGTTCCCCGGATACCCTACCCAGTCGGTCTTCGATAGGCGTGAACGTGTCCGCCAGGGTGGTCAGCGAAATGTCCTCGAAATCGGCATCCAAGTGCCCGGAAGCGGCAGGTTGAGTGACGTCTAGCGCTAGGCTGGCGTTAAGCGAGCCTCCACCAAGCAGAAACTGGATAGAGGACGTCTCTAACTGGCCTTCCTCCAGGTCGGCATCGAGTACAAAATCTCGCAGTTCAAGGCCGTTGGGCAGTACCAGCGACGTTGCATCTAGCGCCAGCCGGCCGTCGAACGTGCGTAACGGCGCCAATAGAGAGTCATTCTGGGCGTCATCGTCAGACTCTTGAGCTGTGGCGGAAATTAGCTGGGCAAGGTCAATACGTCCGGCATCAAGATTGATGTTTACGACAGGGCGTTCGGCTCTGATAACGTCGAGACTGCCGCTGACATCTGTTGAGCCTATCTCACCGTCCACACCGGTTGCGTTCCACTGGTCGTGATCACGGGTCAAGCGGCCAGCGAGGCGAAAATTGGGCATAGGGGGCAACACGGGACCAATCCAATTTTCTACGTATTGGCTACTATCCGCGTCGACTAGCAAGTCTACTTCAAGCGTCTGAGGTTCCAGGATAGACGCTAGCGTGGTGTCCCCCTGAGCAGACACACCGGTTGAAGAGGCGTCTATTGTTAGGGGGTAATCTTGCTGTACGGAAAAATTCTGCAGATCAACCAGACTGGGAAGCGGCCCGCCTGTTACGTTCATGTCCAGAGGCTTATTTTGAAAGTTGCCCTGCGCACTGAGGTGTAACGCTGGTGGCTCTGCTTCGTCGTCGGTCTCGATGGTCCCCTGCAGGTCACTGTCACCCTCAGCATTGCGGTAAGCAAAACGGCCCTCGTTGATACGTAGATGACCAAGTAGCGTAGCGAGCTCAAACGTTGGGCGTTGATCGAGTGGTTGAAGTTCAAGCGCGAGGTCGGCACGGATGGTGGCGCCAGCGGGTAATTCACTGTTGAATTCCGTCATGTCCACATCTAGCAGGCGAATCTGCGCTTCTGCGCTAACCTGTTCTGGACTGCTGGTCAGGCTTGCCTCCGCTTCGATACGACCATCTGCGAGATCAAAGGTGAAGGGCGCAAGCTCAACCGTGTGTTTCGCAAGCTGTAGCTGGGTTTGTACGTTCTCAAGCTGGGCTTCTTCTAGCAAAAGCCTATCGACTGAGAGAGCAATGGCCCCGCGTAAATTGGGCAGCACGGGTATCGAAAGGCCCGTTTGCTCTTCAGGCTCAGGCATCGCCGCGCGTAAAGCCGCGACGTTAATCTGTGATGCATGTAATTGGCCGTCAAGGCTCGGCGTTTCACCGGCGGTATCCATTGTCAGCTCGCCGCTAATCTGAGTCTCGGGCGTGGCAACGTCAATATCGTGTAATCGCCACTCGTTACCTTGGCGTTCCAGCTGTGCTGCTAGCTCAAGGTTATCCAGCTCAACCTGAGGTAGGTCCAGCCACTGTGCCCACTCGGCAAGGTTGATCAGACTGAGCTCGCCATCGACCCGGAGTCGTTCCCATGCTGGCGCCTTTGGTATCTCAAAAGTGCCCGTAAGCCGGCTCTCACCGGAGCTGATAGCAACATCGCCCCCAAATGCCTGCAAATCGTTCAAAAAGGCGGCGATGGGGTCGGTATCTGCTTCCAGCTCAAAGCGTTGCTGCTGAAAGGTTAGCGTTGCCTGGGTGTGCAGGGTCCCGCCTGCCTCTTGCATTTGCAGGGATGAAATTGAAACGCCGAGTGGGGTATCCGTTTCGGCGGACCAGTAACGCACTTCTGAGTCGGTAAAGGAGAGATTGGGGATAGTGAGTGGCGAGGAGGACCCTTCATCGGTTTGTGTTGGCGAGCTGGTGTTTTGGTCAGCCAATGCCCAGTTACTCGCGGCATTTGAACGCTGCTCCAGGTTTAGCGTTGAGTCGATCGCCTCGATGCTCTCCAGCACGACGGAACCTTGCAGCAAGTTGCTGAATGATGGCGTAATACTAACCTGCTCAGCTTCTAGCATATGCGGCGTAGCGGCCCAGTCGGGATTATCGACTTCAAGCTCGTTCAGCGTCAGCTGCGGGTGGGGAAACAGGCTTATCTCCACATCGTCATGAATAGCCACCGAACGGCCTGTAGCCTGCTCAATACGCTCGGTGATGAGTGGCTTCAGGAAATTCCAAGACATCAGTTCCACGGCAGCGATGATAAGCGCCACGATGATGATCGGAACAAGCAGCCACCCCCTTAGAAACCCAGAAGCTCTATGTTGCATAATGTCGCCTATCTTGCCCCGTGATGTGCACGTGTTTTGCTACCTTGGTACGCGCTAGATGCACTGTCGTATATTTCGAATATAACCCTTTAATAAAATAATATAGCCAGTGAACCCAAGATGTGTATGTAGTTCGAAGAGCTAAAATCAACAAAAGTTATAGGTTGATTTAACAGCTTATCTATATTTCTCTCATGACTAATATAAGTAAATAAATTACATCACCAATTTTTAGTGGTAGGTGGCGGAAAGTGGATAACGATGATGGGAGTAGAGAGTGCTGCCGCATGGTTAAAAGCCAGTCACTTCATATATTTACGTTATAAGCACGCCAGCAGTGATGAGTCAAATAGGTTTGCTGTAACTAAAAAACCTCCCTTTACAGGAGAAGCTATCTTTTCTAACTTGAAATTACACCGACAGACAGGAGATACGCTATGCCAATCAAACGGAATGTTTGTGTTACTACATTAGCTGTCACTGCTACTACCATTGCTGTTCAAGCCTCGGCCCAACAAACCCCGGCCGTGGGAGAGGTGATAAGTCCTTTAAGTGATTGGAACTATGAAGAAATATATGAGCAGGGTGGTATCCGAGCCGACAACTTAATGGGTGCAGAGGTCTTTGGCGAGAACGAGGAAGAAATTGGCAATGTTGCCAACGCATTAATTACTCAGAACAATACTATATCCGCCATTATCGCCGAAGTGGGTGGCTTCTGGGATATTGGCGATACTCATGTCTTGGTTCCTTGGGATGAGGTTGAGCTACATGAAGATGGCGTAAGCGTTCCGGTAACAGAAGAAAATGTTGAGGATTATGGGCTTTTCGCTTCTGACGAATATATTACCCAAGAAGACCTTAGCCAGCCCCAGCGAGTTGAGGAAGGCATTGAAGCTGGTGAAGGTGGGTGGAAACTCACGGAGTTGCTTAACGACTATGCCACAGTCGGAGGAGGCGTTGGCTATGGCTACATCAACAATATCCTTTTCTCGCGTGAGGGTGAAGTTCAAGCCGTAATTGTAGCAACCGGGGCTGGTTTTGGCTCTGGTACATACGCTTACCCCTTTTATGGATATGGATATGGCTGGAGCCCCGGTCAAACTTCTTATCCCTTACAATACAATGAAAATGAAGTAGGAGAAATGGAAGCTTTTGACTACGACAGATACGATGGGCTGTTAGATGATTAATAGCTAATTGCTTAAGCTATTAATGCTATTTGTTTGGGCTGGTTTCTTAACGTGTGTTCTGCAAATGCGCAGAATGCTATAAAGAAACCGGCCTTAAGTATGGAAGGTTAAAGATAGGTAAATAGAATAAGGCTGAGACATAATATATGCCTCTTAAAAATTTGCTCATTATCACTTCTTTTATGCTGCATTCAAATAAAGTGCTTTTTGTCGGCTACCTTGGTTAGTTGCTACTAACTTAATAAAGGAGGAAGTGTGTCAAGGACGAACCATAAGCTAGCGTCCCATTTTCGAGATAAGGTGCCTTCACCCCCGCAAGGACGGGGTCGATTCAAATGGTATGGCCCCGGCCTTCTGTGGATGCTCTCTGCTGTAGGCACGGGGTCCATACTCTTTACTCCCCGCGTCGCTTCCGCCTACGAATACCAGCTGCTCTGGATCCTGCTTGTTGTGGTGCTGTTCATGTGGGTCATGATTCGTGAGATGGCACGGTATTCGATCGTCAGCGGGCGCACCATGCTGGAAGGCATGCATAGCCTGGGCGGCCCCCGGGACTGGGCGGTTTGGGTTATTTTTGTGCCTCAACTGTTTGCTGCGGCGATTGGTATTGCCGGGCTGGCAGCGGTGGTGGGTAGTGCCTTAGGGGCATTCCTGCCCGGCACCAACACGATCTACGCCACTGGTATGGTGGCGCTTTCAACGCTGTTTACCGCCACCGGCCGCTATGCACTGATCGAAACCTTCAGCCGAGTGATGGCACTAGCCTTAATGGTAATGGCTATTGTCACGGCGGCCATTGTGTTTCCGGCCCCAGAGAAGGTGGCCAAAGGCCTAACCCTTGGGGTGCCGGAAAACCTGGATCTATATATTGTCCTGCCATGGGTAGGGACCATTCTTGCTGGTTCCATGGGCATTGTTTGGTTCGGTTACTGGACGGCTACCCGCGGATTCGGCGGTGGTCTACAGGAGCACAAGACTGGCGATCAATTACCCAAGTCGTCGCGCAAAGAGCTGCAGGGTACCGAAAGTGAGTCCATGGATACCCGCCTTGCAAACGCAAGAGGATGGATTCGGGTCATGTCTAAAACCGCCGCGTTGGGTGTTGTGGGTGGTCTAATAGTGATTTTTTCGTTTTTGGTGCTGGGTTCCGAGTTACTCGCCCCCGAAGGGATCATGCCCGAGGGGCCTGAGGTCGCGGTAGATTTGACCCGCATTTTTTCTGATGTATGGGGCGAGTTTGGCAGGTACCTGCTGCTAACAGCCATCGTGATTGCTTTGGGCGGCAGCATTCTGGCGAATCAGGATGGTTGGGGCCGTAGCTTCGCTGACATGACTTTGATACTTACTCGGAGTCAGCGAAACTACGGAAAGGGCGCTGGCGCGCTGCTTAAAAGCCTGGATGCGCTAGATCGAAAGTTACCCTGGCCACTGTTTGAGCGCCGCTGGCTTAAGCGTCTATACATCATTACGTTGACCGGGGTGGTGCCGGTGATCATTCTGATGCTGTTCAGTGATCCCGTACAGGTAATGTCGGTCTCGGGTATCATCGCCGCCGCCCATACACCTTTTATTGCGCTGACTGCACTCTATGTGAATAGGTCACGGTTGCCCACTAGCCTGCGTCCAGGCATTGCTGCGACGGTCGCTATGGGGCTTGCTGGGCTCTTCTATTTCGGCTTTGCTATTCTTTACTTGTTGAGCATGTTCGGCATGCTTGGTGGCTAGCCATTCGTTGGTTAGTCACGCCAACTTCTTTCGCAGTACCTGTAGCTTTTCAGACCGCGGGGTTGGAGCAGCTGGATGCGGCCACTGCATTACCTTAGGCGGTGAGTGCCTCATTAGGCACGTGGCGTCCGTGGTCTTATCTCAACAAAAGTGCTTTATCGATCGCAATAAACTCGCTGGCCTCGTTCATGAGTGAAGCGGCGGTTAACTGAGGAACGCCGTACACTTCCACTTTTTTGCCGTAGCCAACGCGAATCTTATGGGCGAGAAGGTCGAAGTCTCCATCTCCCGACACCAGCACGATCACATCGGCCTGTTCAGCGTATTCCATGACGTCGAGTGCAATGCCCACGTCCCAATCGCCTTTTGCAGAACCATCCGAACGTTGAATAAACGGCTTCAGCTTTACGTCAAAACCAATGCCTCTGAGTATGCCTTGAAACCCCCGTTGCTTTTGATCACCTCTATCGATGGCATAACAAAAGGCCTTCACGACCTCTCTGTTGGCGGTGGCTTGCGCCCAAAACTTGTTGTAGTCAAAGTTTTTGCCATAGGCCTGTCGCACGGTGTAATAGACATTCTGGACATCGACAAAGATTGCCACCTTGAGCATAAAGCGTTCCCTTTTGTTCCAAATTACCCCGGACTGCGTCGATAACGCCTGTCATGGCGGTAATTTTCCATTGTCACCCGCTTCAGCGATGGGTGCAAAAGAGGTGGTTAGTTGGTCAGCCCCGCCAGCCGGTCGAGCGCCCGTGGCCGCCTTGATCCCGCTTCACCTTTGAAATGTATCTGTGTAACCTGACAGAGCTTTGAAAGCGACATTGAGTGTCTGATTTACGACCCATGGCTGGATTTGCGAGATAAGGTCTGCCGTTACCTAAACGTTTCGTGCCAATATACGACTAAAGAGTAGTGTCCCATGGTTGAGTAAGTGTTCAACTCAGCAAAGGGCAGTTAAACAACGCCAGTGACACCTATACCAACAAAAAAATTTATGACCCAAAGGTGACCGAGGTAGGAAAGATGAATTCTCATCAAGCAAAAGACCTGGCAGCAAATCCCCAGCGCGCAAGCGAACCGCAGACCCTTGGTTTTCTACTGTTAGATAATTTCACGTTGATCTCCCTGGCATCGGCGATAGAGCCCTTACGGATGGCCAATCAACTGGCCGGCCGCGAACTGTATCGCTGGTATACCCTGACCCAAGACGGTTTGCCGGTGCGAGCCAGCGATGGATTGCAGGTAACACCTGACGCTTCCATGCACGCACCCCTGTCGTTGGAGTGGGTTGTCGTTTGCGGTGGGGTCGGCCCGCAGCACAGCGTTACCCGTGAACACGTACGTTGGCTGCAGTCGCAGTCGCGTCAACTGAGACGGTTGGGGTCCGTGTGCACGGGAAGTTGGGCGCTTGGCAAGGCAGGGCTGCTTGATTTCTACGAAACCAGCATTCATTGGGAATGCTTGGCGTCCATGCAGGAAGCTTTTCCGAACGTTATTCTGAACCCCAATTTATTCTCTATTGACCGTGATCGATTCACCTCTTCTGGTGGAACCGCACCGCTGGATATGATGCTCAACCTGATTGCGCACGACCATGGGCGCGAGCTTTCGGCAGGCATCTCTGAAATGTTTATCTGTGAGCGCGTGCGTAACGAGCAGGATCAGCAGCGTGTTCCCCTTAAGCATGTGTTGGGCACTACCCAACCTAAGCTGTTGGAGATCGTTGCCTTGATGGAATCCAACCTTGAAGAGCCCATTGAGCTCGATGAATTGGCACGTTACGTTGATGTTTCGCGTCGTCAGTTAGAAAGGCTATTCCAGCGCTACCTGCTATGTTCACCGTCGCGCTATTATCTCAAACTGCGCTTAGTGCGCGCGCGACAATTGCTCAAGCAAACGCCACTGTCGATCATCGAGATTGCCTCCGTTTGTGGCTTCGTCTCCACGCCCCATTTTTCGAAGTGCTATCGCGAATACTTTGGCGTGCCGCCGAGAAACGAGCGCCTGGGTAGCCACGACAGGCAGGGAAATAGCAGCAATTCGCCTCCCTTGATCAGACAGTGGGGGGGCGAGCCGGCTGTCCAAGCGCCTTCTTCGGGGGCGCAGCAAGCGCTTGCCAACGCCCAGGGGGAACCCACCTTTGCCAGCGTATTACTGTTGAACTGACAGTGGTGGCGTAATTCGTATTATTAAGCGTGCTGCCTGGCGACGGGCAGCACGCTTTTTTTGTGGCGCTATTGCCCACCAGCTTCCTGGCTCTGTGTTACCCATAGGTAAATGCTGGTAAGAAGTGCGAGTTGCGTCTTGTTGACAACACAATGACGCTTTTGGAATTTCCGCCGTCGTTTCCAATAGCAGCTAAACGCAACGTCAGCGCTATGCTCGCAGCATTAATCAATGTTGCTGGAGCTTAGCCATGAACCCCACCGAACTGCACGATGACGCTATCGTCATTGATGGTCTGATCATCGCCAAATGGAACCGTGAGCTGCTTGAGGACATGCGGCGCGGCGGCCTGACTGCCGCCAACTGCACGGTCTCGGTGTGGGAAGGGTTTCAGGCCACGGTCGATAACATTGTCGCCTCCAACCAGCTGATGGCGGAGTGTAGCGATTTGGTGCGCCCGGTCCGTACGACCGCCGATATCACCCGCGCCAAGGAAGAAGGCAAGACCGGCATCATCTACGGCTTCCAGAACGCCCATGCTTTTGAGGACCAGATCGGCTATGTCGAGATCTTCAAGCAGCTGGGCGTGGGCATCGTGCAGATGTGCTACAACACCCAGAACCTGGTGGGTACCGGCTGCTACGAGCGCGACGGCGGGCTGTCCGGCTTTGGTCGCGAAATCGTCGCCGAGATGAACCGTGTAGGAATGATGTGCGACCTTTCGCACGTGGGCGCCAAAACCTCCGAGGAAGTCATCCTCGAGTCCCGGAAACCGGTCTGCTACTCCCACTGCCTGCCCTCCGGCCTCAAGGAGCATCCGCGCAACAAGTCCGATGAGGAGCTCAAGTTCATTGCCGACCACGGCGGCTTTGTCGGCGTCACCATGTTTACACCGTTCCTCAAGAAGGGCGTCGATTCCACCATCGACGATTACTGCGAGGCGATCGAGTACATCATGAATATCGTCGGTGAAGACGCCATCGGCATCGGCACGGATTTCACTCAGGGGCACGACCAGGCCTTCTTCGAGTGGCTGACCCATGACAAGGGCTACGCCCGCTGCCTGACGGACTTTGGCAAGATCATCAACCCCGAAGGCATTCGCACCGTTGGGGAGTTTCCCAATCTCACCGAGGCGCTCCTGAAGCGCGGAATGAGCGAATCCCAGGTGCGCAAGATCATGGGCGAGAACTGGGTGCGCGTGCTCAAGGACGTGTGGGGGAGCTGATGAGCTCTACTCTCGCGGCTTTACCGGCGATAGGCCTACGAGGGGGCGCTGTGAATCCCTCCCTGGACGCTACTTTTGCCATGGATGGCAAAAGACCCCCTCTCCGACCTATCCCCGGCGCCGCTTCCCTGGCAGAACGGCTGTTTAGCTACTTCATAACAATCAGCAAGATTTGAGGAATACCACCGTGACCAAACTGGCCCCCGCACTGCCTATCGAAGTGGATAGCGAAACCGGCGTCTGGACGACCGACGCCCTGCCGATGCTGTATGTGCCGCGACACTTCTTTATCAACAACCACATGGCCGTCGAGGAGGCGCTGGGCGCCGAGAAGTACGCCGAGATCCTCTACCACGCCGGCTACAAGAGCGCCTGGTACTGGTGTGAAAAAGAAGCCGAGCTTCACGGCATCAGCGGGGAGGCGGTCTTTGAGCACTATATGCTGCGCCTCTCCCAGCGCGGCTGGGGACTGTTCGTCACTGAGCAGATCGACCTCGAATCGGGCACCGCTCAGGTACGCCTCGAACACAGCGCCTTTGTGTACCAGATGGGCAAGGTGGGACGTAAGGTGGAGTACATGTTCACCGGCTGGTTCGCCGGCGCCATGGATCAGATCCTCGCCGCGCGGGGCAGTTCACTGCGTACCGTCGCCGAGCAGACCCAGAGTGCGGCCGAGGCTGGCTGCGAGGTGGGTATTTTCGACGTCAAGCCGCTGACCGACGCCGACCGCTAACCCGGCTACGAGGAGAGAACATCATGGCATTCGACGCAATCTTCGAGCCGATCGACATCGGCAAGCTGACCATCCGCAATCGCGTGGTCAGCACCGCTCACGCCGAGGTATATGCCACCGAGGGCGGCATGACCACCGAGCGCTACGTCAGATACTACGAGGAAAAGGCCAAGGGCGGCTGCGGCCTGTGTATCTGCGGTGGCTCATCGGTGGTGTCCATCGACAGCCCCCAGGGCTGGTGGAGTTCGGTGAACCTGTCCACTGACCGCATCATTCCGCACTTCCAGAATCTGGCCGATGCCGTGCACAAGCATGGTGGCAAGATCATGATCCAGATCACCCACATGGGCCGCCGTTCGCGCTGGGACGGCTTTGACTGGTCGACGCTACTATCGCCCTCCGGTATCCGTGAGCCGGTTCACCGCTCTACCTGCAAGACCATCGAAGAAGAGGATATCTGGCGGATCGTCGGTGACTTTGCCCAGGCTGCGCGCCGGGCGAAGGAAGGTGGCCTCGACGGCGTCGAGCTGTCCGCCGTGCACCAGCACCTGATCGACCAGTTCTGGAGCCCGCGCGTCAACAAGCGCGAGGACGAGTGGGGCGGCACCTTCGAGGGTCGCATGAAGTTCGGCATGGAAGTGCTTAAAGCCGTACGTGCTGAAGTGGGAGACGACTTCTGCGTCGGCATGCGTATCTGTGGCGACGAGTTCCACCCGGACGGCCTCTCTCAAGATGACATGAAGCAGATCGCCGCCTACTACGATGCCACCGGCATGGTGGATTTCTTCGGCGTGGTCGGCTCCGGCTGTGACACCCACAACACGCTCGCCAACGTTATCCCTAATATGTCCTACCCGCCGGAGCCTTTCCTACACCTGGCGGCGGGGATCAAGGAAGCAGTCAGCGTGCCGGTGATCCACGCCCAGAATATCAAGGATCCCAATCAGGCCCAGCGCATCCTCGAAGGCGGCTATGTGGATCTGGTGGGCATGACCCGGGCGCATATCGCCGACCCCCACCTGATCGCCAAGATCAAGATGGGTCAGGTCGACCAGATCAAGCAGTGCGTCGGCGCCAACTACTGCATCGACCGCCAGTACCAGGGCCTGGACGTGCTGTGTATCCAGAACGCCGCGACGTCGCGGGAATACATGGGCCTGCCGCATATCATCGAGAAATCCGAGGGCGTCAAGCGCAAGGTCGTCGTGGTGGGCGGTGGCCCCGGCGGTATGGAAGCGGCGCGCGTCGCCGCCGAGCGCGGTCACGATGTCACTCTGTTTGAAGCGGCTGAGGCGCTGGGTGGGCAGATTACCATTGCCGCCCAGGCCCCTCAGCGCGACCAGATCGCCGGTATCACCCGCTGGTTCCAGCTGGAGCTGGCGCGTCTGAAAGTCGATCTGCGTCTGGGCACCCGTGCCGACGAGGCAACGCTACTCGACCTGCGCCCGGATATCGTGGTGCTCGCCACCGGTGGCCAGCCGTTCCTCAGTCAGTTCCCGGAGTGGGGCTACGACGAGAATCCCGAGGAAAGCCTAGTGGTCAGCACCTGGGATATTCTCTCAGGCAAAGTGGCGCCAGGTAAAAACGTGCTGATTTATGACGCCATCTGCGAGTTCTCCGGCGTCTCGGCGGCTGATTTCCTCGCCGACAAGGGCGCCAAGGTGGAGATCGTCACCGACGATATCAAGCCCGGTGCAGCGGTGGGCGGTACCACCTTCCCCACCTACTATCGCAGCCTCTACGAGAAAGAGGTGATCATGTCCTCCGACCTGATGCTGCACAAGGTCTACCGCGAGGGCGATGGCCTGGTGGCGGTGCTCGAAAACGAGTACACCGGCGCCCTTGAAGAGCGCGTGGTGGATCAGGTGGTGGTCGAGAACGGCGTACGCCCCGATGAGGCGCTCTACTACACCCTGAAGGCGCAGTCTCGCAACAAAGGGCAGGTGGATCTGGAGGCGCTCTACGCTATCCAGCCTCAGCCGAGCCTGAGCGAAGAAGGTGATGGCTTCCTACTGTTCCGCCTGGGCGACTGTTCGGCGCCGCGTAATACGCATGCGGCCATCTATGACGCCCTACGGATCTGCAAAGACTTTTGACGGCTAAGGAGGTGAGTACCATGCTCGATACGCTCTTGCCGATACTGATTTTTACTGCCCTTGCCCTGGCAGTAATCGGCGCTGTACGCCGTATGCGCCTGTGGCGACAGGGGCAGCCTTCACAGGTCAATATCCTCAAGGGGCTGGCGGCAGTGCCGCGCCGTTACCTGGTGGATCTGCACCACGTGGTGGGGCGCGACAAGATGATTTCCAACACCCACGTGGCCACCGCCGGTGGCTTCGTGGCGGCCGCCGTGCTGATGATTTTGGTCCATGGCCTGGGCATCGCCAACCCAGTGCTGAGTGGGCTGCTGCTGCTGGCCAGTACCTCCATGTTTATTGGCAGCCTGTTTGTGGCGCGACGGCGCATCAATCCCCCCGCCCGGCTTTCCAAGGGCCCCTGGATGCGTCTGCCCAAGAGTTTGATGGCGTTCTCGCTGGGCGTCTTCCTGATCACGCTGCCCACGGTGGGGCTGCTGCCCGAAGGTTTGCTTGAAGGGAGCGGCAGCTGGATTTTGGCGCTGGTGCTCGCGGGTGTCGTGGCCTGGGGTCTGGGGGAAATGTTTTTCGGCATGACCTGGGGCGGGCCCATGAAGCACGCCTTCGCCGGCGCCCTGCACCTGGCCTTCCATCGTCGCGCCGAGCGTTTCTCTACGAAAAGAGGGGGCGGCGGCCGGTCAACCGGCCTCAAGGCGCTCAACCTGGACGATGAAGCCGCACCCCTGGGCGTGGAAAAGCCCGCCGACTTTACCTGGAACCAGCTGCTGGGGTTCGACGCCTGCGTGCAGTGCGGGCGCTGTGAGGCGGTGTGCCCGGCGTTTGCCGCCGGTCAGCCGCTCAACCCCAAGAAGCTGATCCAGGACATGGTCGTGGGTATGGCCGGGGGCAGCGATGCCGCTTATGCCGGCTCCCCCTACCCCGGCAAGCCGGTGGGTGAACACGCAGGCTCTCCCCATGGGCCCATCGTGGCGCTGGAAGGCAAGGCGTTGGTCGACGCCGATACGCTATGGTCGTGCACGACCTGCCGCGCCTGCGTGGAAGAGTGCCCGATGATGATCGAGCACGTGGATGCGATCGTCGATATGCGCCGCCACCTGACCCTGGAGCGTGGCAAAACGCCCAACAAAGGTGCCGAGGTGCTCGACAATTTGATCGCCACCGACAATCCCGGCGGTTTCGATCCTGGCTCGCGGCTCAACTGGGCGGCGGATCTTAATTTACCGCTCATGGCCGATCTTAAACAGGTCGACGTGCTGCTATGGCTGGGTGATGGCGCCTTTGATATGCGCAACCAGCGAACCCTGCGCGCCCTGATCAAGGTATTGAAGGCCGCCGAGGTAGACTTCGCCGTGTTGGGCAATGAAGAGCGCGATAGCGGCGATGTAGCACGGCGCCTGGGCGATGAGGCGACGTTCCAATCCCTGGCGAAGCGCAATATTGCCACCCTGGCTCAGTATCACTTCTTGCAGATCGTGACCTGCGACCCCCACAGCTTTCATGTGCTGGGCAATGAGTATGGCGAACTGGGTGGTGTTTATGATGTACGTCACCACAGTACCTTTATCGCCGAACTGTACGATGCCGGTCGGTTGACCTTTGCCCCCTGGAAGGGTGGCAGCGTCACCTATCACGACCCGTGTTACCTGGGCCGTTATAACGGCGAGTTTGATGCGCCCCGTAACGTGCTTAAAGCGCTGGGCATCGAGGTCAAGGAGATGGAACGCTCCGGCTCCCGCTCGCGCTGCTGCGGCGGCGGTGGCGGGGCGCCGATCACCGATATTCCCGGCGAGCGGCGGATTCCCGACATGCGCATGAACGACGTCAAAGAGAGCGGTGCCGAGGTAGTCGCAGTGGGCTGCCCGCAGTGCACCGCCATGCTGGAAGGCGTGGTGGATGCCAGCGCCGAGGTGCGCGATATCGCCGAGCTGGTGGCCGATGGCCTGGTGGAACGTCCCGCTGGAGATGCGCCTGGCGCGTCCCGGCAGCCCGCTGCAACGACGACGGCTGAAGAGGTGATCGTATGAGTGAGATTATTCGCCGCGATCCACGTCGCGAGTGGATCGCCCGTAACCGTCTGCATCCCGACAACGCTAGTGTGCTTGCCGCCCTTGGTGTAAACGGCGGCGTTGGAGCAGTCAGCGAATGGATGGGCCCCAACGGGGTGGTGCGCAAGGATCCGCGTGCCATCGGCTTCATCGGCCCCAATGGCGTCAGGCGGATTGACCGTAGCGGCCTCCAGCAGGGCGGGCAGTCCGCCGCCGCTGCCACGGCGGCGCGCGATAGCCGGCGCATGGTGACCATTGATGCCCCTGCTTTCCTGGTGGCCGTGGTGCCCGACATGACCGGTGGGCGCCTCTCCGGTCAGGACAAGGATCTGCTGGGGCTGGCCCGGCGCGTGGCGGATGCCGACGCCGACCAGCCCGGCGCCGTGGTGGCGATCCTGTTCGGCGAGCATAAGGAAGACGCCCTGGGCGAAGCCGGCATAGATCGCGTCGTGCACCTTGAGGATGAGCGCTACGCGGGCTTTGCCCCCGAGGCACGTCTGGCGGTGTTAAGCGCCGTCGAGCGGGAGATGGCGCCGCGTTTCTGGCTGTTGCCGGACTCCCCGCTTGGCGGAGGCGAGCAGGGTCGGCGTTTGGCAGTGCGATTGGGCGAGCGTCCAGCGACACAGGTCTGGCAGGTTGAGGCGGATGAGCATAGCGAAACCGGATGGCGTTGCACGGCACGTGGTGCTGCGGGCACGGTCGATATGACACGCAACCTGCCGCGCGTGGTGCTGGCGCTGGCCGAGTGCGCCGAGCCGATTAGCGAGACGCGCCATGCCGCCCAGCCGATTGAGCTTGCCCAACCGCTGCCCGACGTGCTTGGGCGCATTGAGGACATGGGCGAAGTCGCCGTCGATCCGGCCAGTGTGTCGCTGGCGGAGGCGGAATTCATTCTATCGGCGGGTAATGGCGTCAAGGATTGGGAGGGCTATCACCACGCCGCCCAGGTGCTGGGAGCCGCCAAGGGGGCATCGCGTGTCGCAGTGGACGATGGATTTATGGCCCGCGATCGTCAGGTAGGGGCGTCTGGCACCTGGGTGTCCGCGCGTGTCTATGTGGCGGTGGGCATCTCCGGGGCTATACAGCACCTCCAGGGAATTCAAAGCTGCGATAAGGTCGTCACCATTAACCTCGATGAGCGATGCGATATGGTTAAGCGCGCCGATCTCGCCGTCATTGGCGATGCCGGTGAGATTCTCGCCGCGCTGGTCGCACGCGTCGAGCGTTATCGAGAACAGCAGCAGGAGAATCGCGATGCCGCATAACGTCAAGTCATTGAATAGCGGTGGGCTCAGCGTTGCCGTTCTGGTATCGGTGGGGCGTCATCCACTGACCACGCGTGCGCGGCGTGCCGATCATGATGCCCGTGCGGTGGAAATGGCGTTTTCCTTGGATAATGCCACCGTTCAACTCATTCATGCGGGCGACAATGATACCTCCAGCGAGGAAGCCATGCGTGGATATCTAGGGATGGGAGTTAGTGGGATCAAGCTCATTCGGCAGGCCTCAAACGCGGATGTTGTTCCAGCCTTATCTAACATACTGCGATTCGCGGCGCCGCAGCTGGTGCTGACGGGAACGCGCGCCGAGACGGGGGAGGGGTCGGGCCTGGTGCCGTACCTGCTGGCCGAGTCACTGGGATGGACGGTGGTCAGTGGCCTGGCCGAAATCGAAAGCATTGACCAGGGCGTCGCGACGGTGCTGCAGGCCCTGCCGCGAGGTAAGCGCCGTCGTTTGCGAGTACGCCTACCAGCCATCGCAACGGTGGATAGCAGTGCGCCGGCTGCTCGCCAGAGCGCGTTCGGCCCGGCGCGGCGCGGAGAGTTGGCGAGTTGCGCCTGCGCCAGCGTGATTGACGAACTACAAACACAGTGGCTCGTACAACCAGCGCGCAAGCGGCCCAAGCGGCTCAAGGTCGTCAAGTCAGCCTCAGCGCGTGACCGTTTCAAGGCAGCGGCCGCCAAGGCCGAAGGTGGCGGTGGGCAACTGCTTAGTGATGTGACCCCTGAACAGGGCGCCGAGGCGATTTTTACGCTACTCAAGGAAGAAGGCGTGCTGCGCTGACGGTGCCTGCGAATTACACGGCTAAACGCCGCTCAAGCCCGCCCTCTTCGGCGGGCTTTGTCTTGCTGGTGGCTCACCGCTTGTCTGGCTATTGGCCGGCAAGCCCCGGATATAGCCGCAGGCGCTGTCTTTCCAGGCGTAAGCCGATCCAGGCGTGCACTACCAGTACTAGGATAACCACACCACCCCCGAGTAGCGTCAAGGCCGTGGGTGTCTCACCCAATAACCACCACACCCACAGTGTGCCCAGCGCGGTTTCAACCAGATAAAACAGCGCCACTTCCGTCGACGGCAGGTAGCGGGTGGCGCTGTTGATCAGCACTGTGGCAAGCGGCATCTGCACCAGCCCCATGAGGGCCAGGACGCCATAGCGCTGGGCATCCAACGTCAGCGGCGAGGCCATGGGCAGGGCAATCGCCGCCGAGAGCAGCCCGCCACCGGCAATTACCGTCATGGGATCAATCGCTGGATAGCGGCGCAGCAGCGTCAGGTTACCGCCGATGGCCGCTGCGGCCGCCAAGGCATACAGGTTGCCTGCCAGCATCCCCATAGCCCCCTCGCCCATGAACACCAGGCTCATGCCCAGCATGCAGACGGCAATGGCCACCAGCGTTCGCAGCGCGATGTTTTCGCCCAGGAAAATTCGCGAAAACAGCGCGGCAAACAGCGGCGCAGTACTCAGGATCACCACTACATTGGCCACGTTGGCGTTCATGACCGCCAGCACGAACAGGCTGGATATCAGACCCAACAGCAGCGCCGAGGCCAGTGAGGAGAACAGGTTGCTACTCAGCGTCGCCAGCCGCTTGCCTGTCCAGCACAAAAGCCCCAGCACGCAGAAAATCAATAAACCGCGCCAGAACACGATGGTCCAGCCGTCGGCGCGCGCAAGACGTATCAGCAAACCGTCGAAGCTGAGAAACACCACGCCCAGCACCACCATGATTAGCCCGCGCTGATAAGTGTTTGCTTGCATTGTTGTAACTCCAGGTCGGCAAAAGAAGACAAACGTCCGCAGCTGCCTGGGTGGCGCTTTCCGGCGTGCTCGCCGTTGCGTTCAAGGGCGTACCGTACCAGTCGGTGTCGTCGCAAGGCTAGCGCCGAAAGCGGGAGGACGGGGTTATGGGAATCCAGCTCCAAGCCATGGTAGCGACCTCTATCTATTCATCTTGGTTGGGTGTCTTGAATAGATATGTGAATGCCTTTTTGGAGTAAGTCTCAAGGCGTGGAGGAGATAGTGTGGATACGAGCAAACAACCATTTTGATCAGAACAATAACCACAGGAGCCAGCCATGAGCGCAGCCAACCGCGGAGTTGTCTACAAGGGGGCCGGTGAAGTCGCCGTTGAATCCATTGATTATCCTGAGCTTGCCCTCGGCAATCGCAAATGTGAGCACGGCGTGATTCTCAAGGTCGTCACCACCAATATCTGTGGCAGCGACCAGCACATGGTGCGTGGCCGTACTACCGCGCCCGCTGGTTTGGTGCTCGGCCACGAAATCACCGGCCTAGTCGTCGAGTGCGGACGCGATGTCGAGTTTATCCATCCAGGCGACTTGGTCTCGGTGCCGTTCAATATCGCCTGTGGCCGCTGCCGCAACTGCAAGGAAGGCCGCACCGGTATCTGCCTCAACGTCAATCCATCCCGTCCTGGCGCCGCTTACGGCTACGTGGATATGGGCGGCTGGGTCGGCGGCCAGACCGAATATGTCATGGTTCCCTATGCTGATTTTAACCTGCTGAAGTTCCCGGATGCCGATCAGGCCATGGAGAAGATCAAGGATCTCACTCTGCTCTCCGATATCTTCCCCACCGGCTTCCACGGCTGCGTTACCGCTGGCGTTGGCCCAGGAAGCACCGTTTATATCGCCGGTGCCGGGCCCGTAGGTCTGGCGGCGGCGGTTTCCGCTCAACTGCTGGGCGCGGCCTGCGTGATTGTCGGCGATATGGTCGAAGAGCGTCTGGCCCAGGCGCGCAGCTTTGGTTGTGAAACCATCGACCTGACCCAGGACGGCGACATGGCCGACAAGATCGAGGTGATCCTGGGTGAGCGTGAGGTCGATGCGTTTGTCGACTGCGTCGGCTTCGAGGCCCACGCCTGTGGCTGCAACCACGGTAAAGAAGCGCCCGCCACGGTGCTAAACTCGGCAATGTCGTTGACCCGTGCAGGCGGCCAGATCGGTATTCCGGGCCTCTACGTGACCGAAGACCCGGGCGCTGCTGACGACGCCGCCAAGCAGGGCGCGCTAAGCATGCGTTTCGGTCTCGGCTGGGCCAAATCCCACAGTTTCCATACCGGCCAGTGTCCGGTGATGAAGTACCATCGCCCACTGATGCAGGCTATTCTGTTTGGCAAGGTCAATATCGCCGATGCGGTGAATGTCCAGATGATCACGCTGGATCAGGCCCCCCAGGGCTATGCCGACTTCGATGGTGGTGCGGCCAAGAAATTCGTGATTGACCCTCATGGCAGCGTGGCGTGATGACGGGCTTCAGTCACTGAGTGGCAAGCCCTAAGCCTTGCGTGAGGGCAGGTTAGTGCGACCCTAGACGGCGCCCCGCGGGGTGCCGTTTTTGTTCATTCGGCCTACCGCCGATCAAGATAATAATGAGTAACCCATGACCGTCCAGACCGTGACTCCCAAGCGCCGCTTTCGCGGCAAGCCCCGCGGGCGTGAACTCGATCCCCATCTTCTTGAGGCATTGCGTGACCTGCTGGGCGATGAGCGCCAGGACGCCTCGTTGCGTCGCCGCGATCTATTGATAGAACACCTGCACGCCATTCAGGATGCCAGGGGCTATCTGCCACTGGCGGACTTACGTGCCCTGGCTGCTTACATGAACTTGCCTATGGCCGCGGTTTACGAGACAGCCACCTTCTATGCGCATTTCGACGTCATTCATGACGACCAACTGCCGCCGCCTGCGGTGACCATTCGCGTGTGTGATTCACTGACCTGCCAACTGGCGGGTGCCGAGGCGCTGGAGGCACAGCTGGAGGCGAGCGTGGATATCGAGCAAGTGCGGGTGCTGCGCGCTCCCTGCATGGGGCGATGCGACACCGCGCCAGTGGCGGAGGTAGGGCACAATCATGTGCTGTTCGCTACTCAGGCGCGTATCGCGTCGGTGATCGAGGCGGCGCACTTTCATCCCGACCCCGTCGCCTGGCAGCGACTGGAGGACTATCGCAGCGAGGGTGGTTTAACACTGCTCAACGCCTGCTATCGCGGCGATGTCACAGTAGAGTCGTTGATGGAGGCAATGCAGCAGGCCAATTTACGTGGCTTGGGCGGCGCGGGTTTCCCTACTTTCAAAAAATGGTATTTCGTGCGGCAGGAGACCGGCCCGCGTTACTGCGCTATCAATGCCGACGAAGGCGAGCCAGGCACCTTTAAAGACCGCTATTATCTGGAGCGCTCGCCGCACCAGTTTCTTGAAGGTGCCCTGGTCAGCGCCTGGGCGATAGACGCCGAGGCGCTGTATATCTATCTGCGCGATGAGTACCCGGCGTTGCATGTCGTGATGCGTGAAGCCATTGGCGAGCTTGAGGCCGCTGGCTTGGTAGCGCCTGGCTATATTGTGCTGCGCCGCGGCGCTGGCGCTTATATCTGCGGCGAAGAGTCGGCGATGATCGAGTCGCTGGAAGGTAAGCCGGGCAAGCCTCGGCATCGTCCGCCGTTTGTGGCCCAGAAAGGGCTATTTAACCAGCCGACGTTGGTCAATAACGTCGAGACTGTGTACTGGATTCCGATGATCTGGCAGCGCGGTGCTGAGGCCTTCTCAAGCCAGGGGCGCAATGGCCGCGTGGGACTGCGCAGCTTCTCGTTGTCGGGCCGAGTCAAGCAGCCCGGGGTGTATTTGGCACCGGCGGGCATCACCCTCAACGAGCTGGTTGAGGAATATGGCGGCGGCATGGCCGATGGCCATCGTTTGGCGGCCTATCTTCCTGGTGGCGCCTCGGGCGGTATTCTGCCCGCGGCCAAGGCCGATATCCCCCTCGACTTCGATACGCTGCAGGCGCACGGCAGTTTTATTGGTTCGGCCGCGGTCATCGTGCTCTCCGACCAGGACGATCTACGTGCGGTAGCGATTAATCTGTTGGCCTTCTTTGCCGACGAATCCTGTGGTCAATGCACCCCCTGCCGGGTGGGCACGGAAAAGATGCTGACGCTGCTTGAGCGCGAGGAATGGGACGCCGGGCTGATGACGCAGCTCTCCCAAGTGATGATAGATGCCTCTATTTGTGGGCTTGGCCAGGCGGCACCTAATCCGGTGCTAGGGCTGCTCAAGGACTTCCGCGGTGAACTTGCCGCTCAGAACGTCATCGTCAGGGGGTAGGGAAAATGAACATGAGTATGAGCGAACAGAGCTTAAGCAAATGCTTTACGCTGACGCTGGACGGCGTTGAGGTCAGCGCGTACCCCGGTGAAAGCCTCTGGCAGGTGGCCAAGCGTGCTGGCGAGACCATTCCCCATCTGTGTTTCAAGGACACCAGCGGCTACCGTGCCGACGGTAACTGCCGCGCCTGCATGGTGGAAATCGAGGGCGAGCGCGTCCTGGCCGCCAGCTGTCTACGCCAAGCCACGCCCGGCATGGTGGTCAATAGTGCGAGCTCTGAACGCGCTCATGCGGCCCGCAAGATGGTCATGGAGATGCTGCTGGTCGATCAGCCGGAGCGGCAAGATAGCCCCGACCGCGCCAGCCATTTCTGGGCCATGGCCGACCAGCTAGCCATTGATGCCACTGAGGTACGCCGTACGCTACCCCGGCGTGACGAGCGCGTAACCCCCACCGTGCACCATGCGTCTCCCCGGGCCGATAGCCTGGTACAAGACAGCAGCCATTCTGCCATGCGCGTCAATCTTGACGCCTGCATCGAGTGCAACCTGTGTGTGCGCGCCTGTCGCGAAGTGCAGGTCAACGACGTGATTGGCATGGCCCACCGCGGGGCGGCGTCCAAGATCGTGTTTGATTTCGACGATCCTATGGGGGATAGCACCTGCGTGGCCTGTGGCGAGTGCGTGCAGGCTTGCCCCACCGGCGCCCTGATGCCCGCGACCCTGGTCGATCAAGAGGGCCGCGGCGACTCTACCGTGGCCGACCAAAAGGTAGAGTCGGTATGCCCGTACTGCGGGGTGGGCTGCCAGCTCACCTACCATGTCAAGGACGACGAGATCCTTTATGTGGAAGGCCGCGACGGTCCCTCTAACGAGAGTCGGCTGTGTGTTAAAGGGCGCTTCGGCTATGACTATCCGCGCCATCCATCCCGGCTTCTTACCCCGCTGATTCGCCGCGAAGGGGTCGTTAAAGGGCTCGATCCGGACTTCGATCCCGCCAAGCCGCTGACGCATTTCCGCGAGGCGAGCTGGGATGAAGCCCTAGAGGCTGCCACCAGTGGGCTTGTGAACCTTAAAGGGGCCCATGGCCCTGATGCCCTGGCAGGATTCGGCAGCGCCAAGTGCTCCAATGAAGAAGCGTGGCTGTTCCAGAAGCTGGTACGTACCGGCTTTGGCTCCAACCATGTGGACCACTGTACCCGGTTATGCCACGCAAGCTCGGTCGCGGCGCTGATGGAGTGTATTGGCTCAGGCTCGGTCACCGCCTCCTTTATGCAGGCAAGCCAAGCTGATGTGGTCATTCTTACCGGCTGTAATCCTGCGGTAAACCATCCGGTGGCGGCCACCTTCTTTAAACAGGCCGCCAAGCGTGGCACCAAGATCGTGATTATCGATCCCCGTGGTCAGTCGCTGGATGCCTACGCCCACCTGAGCGTGCGCTTTTCACCGGGCGCCGATGTGGCTCTGTTTAATGCCATCCTGAATGTGATTATCA
The DNA here is from genome assembly GCF_033052795.2 of Halovibrio sp. HP20-59. Taxonomy (NCBI): domain Bacteria; kingdom Pseudomonadati; phylum Pseudomonadota; class Gammaproteobacteria; order Oceanospirillales; family Halomonadaceae; genus Halovibrio; species Halovibrio sp. HP20-59. Next base: position 175,331 of record NZ_JAWJUW020000003.1, on the reverse strand, counting down.
GCGAAGAACTCTATGATACGGCCTATATCGCCGAGCATACCGAGGGCTTCGAGGCCCTGAAAATACATACTGTCGACATGACCCCCGAAGCAATGAGCGGTCTTTGTGGTGTTGATCCTGAGACCATTCGTGAAGTGGCCAGGCTTTATGCCAACGCTGAACGGGCGATGATTTTCTGGGGCATGGGCATTTCCCAGCACACCCACGGCACCGACAACGCCCGCTGTCTGATTTCACTCGCCCTAGCCTGTGGCCAGACCGGACGCCCTGGCACCGGTCTGCACCCTTTGCGTGGGCAGAACAACGTGCAGGGGGCGTCTGATGCGGGGCTGATCCCCATGGTAATGCCCGACTACCAGCCGGTCAGCGATGATCAGGTACGCGCGGCGTTTGAAGAGCTATGGAATACGAAACTGAATCCCACGCCGGGCCTCACTGTGGTTGAAATCATGGACGCCATTACCGCAGGCACCATTCGCGGCATGTATATTCAGGGCGAAAACCCGGCAATGTCCGACCCTGACCTGGCCCATGCGCGGGCCGCTCTGGCCAAGCTGGAACATCTGGTGGTACAGGATCTGTTTGTCACTGAGACTGCCCAGTTTGCCGATGTCATTCTGCCTGCCTCCGCCTGGCCCGAAAAGAACGGCACCGTCACCAACACCAATCGCCAGGTGCAAATGGGACGTGCAGCAATTCCGCTACCCGGCCAGGCCAAGCCGGACTGGTGGATTATCCAGGAAATCGCCAAGCGCTTCGGCCTGGGCTGGAACTATCAGCATCCGCGGGACGTCTTCGCCGAGATGAAGCAAGGCATGGCCTCCCTCGACCATATTTCCTGGGAGCGTTTGGAGCGCGAGCAGTCGGTGACCTACCCCTGCCCAGCAGAGGACGCGCCGGGCCAGGATGTGGTCTTCAGCGATGCCTTTCCCACCGTCAGTGGTCGGGCAAAATTCGCGCCCACACGCCCGCTGCCACCGGATGAGCCAGTAGATAACGACTATCCAACGGTGCTGACCACCGGGCGTCAGTTAGAGCACTGGCATACCGGCTCCATGACTCGCCGTGCCAAAGTGCTTGATGACTTGGAGCCGGAAGCCGTGGCGAGCCTGGCGCCTGCTGAGCTTATCCGGCTAGGGATGAAACCGGGCGATGACCTGACGATCGCCACCCGGCGAGGGTCCATCACTCTCAAAGTGAGGACGGATCCGGGCATGCCAGAGGGGATGGTTTTCGTGCCTTTCTGCTACGGGGAAGCAGCGGCGAATCTACTCACTAACCCGGCGCTGGACCCGTTTGGCAAGATACCGGAGTTCAAGTATGCCGCCTGCCACTTGAGCTCAACGGGCGCGGCCTGATCGATAGCGACACGACCTTCCACTCATGACCTCCCGCCCATGGAGACTTCCTCCATGGGCATTGCCATGTCTCGACGTTAGAAGAGCCCAGCCTTAGTTGACTTTACGGTGACTGTGACAGGTTGATATTCAACGCTAATTGTCCCCACGAAAATTGTAATGCTAAGTAAGCTCGCCTTATGGTCGTTACCAAGCATTAGCAAAAAAATATAAATCAACAGGGTTCCAGAGGGTGCGTGAGGCTAGGTGCGTGGAAGCCGTGCACTGACCTTGGCGTAACGGGACTTATAACGGGGAATGTGCATGAACGAGACCCTTGCAGACGCTGGGGTGGAAACGGCAGCAACGATGGAAACGCCGTCGAATTTTGCCCGCTTCGTCAATGTCCAGAAAAGTTATGACGGTGTCGAACTGGTCGTCAAGGATTTCAATCTTGACATCCGCAAGGGCGAATTCGTCACCCTCTTGGGCCCTTCGGGCTCCGGAAAGACCACCTGTCTGATGATGATGGCAGGCTTTGAAACCCCCACCCACGGTGAGATTCTGCTGAAAGACGAGCCGATCAGTGGCTTGCCGCCGCACAAGCGCGGCATCGGCATGGTGTTCCAGAACTACGCGCTGTTCCCCCACATGACGGTGGCCGAGAATCTTGCTTTCCCGCTTGAGGTGCGCCATCTCAGCAAGGCGGAGATCAAGGAAAAAGTGGACAAGGCACTGGCTATGGTGCGCCTGGAAGAGTTCGGTGATCGTCGCCCGGCGCAGCTCTCAGGTGGCCAGCAGCAGCGCGTGGCGCTGGCTCGCGCGCTGGTGTTCGAGCCTGAACTGGTGCTGATGGACGAGCCGCTGGGCGCGCTGGACAAGAATCTTCGCGAAGAGATGCAGTACGAGATCAAACGTATTCACGCCCGCCTTGGGGTGACCATGATTTACGTCACCCACGACCAGACTGAAGCACTGACCATGTCCGACCGCATTGCGGTCTTCAACGACGGCATTGTGCAGCAGCTGGCCTCACCGGATGAGCTCTACGAGCGACCGGAAAACGCCTTTGTGGCGTATTTCATCGGTGAAAACAACCGGCTGGTTGGCGAGGTCATCGAGCACCTTGGCGATAATTGCAAGGTGCGCCTGGATAGCGGCGACGTCGTGACGGCCAAACCGGTGGCGGTGGGCGGCGTGGGCTCACGTACGACCCTGTCACTGAGGCCCGAGCGGGTCAGCATCCTGCACGGCAATGCTGAAGAACAGTTCGAAAACCAGTTCGCCGCCACGGTGCAGGAGGTCATCTACCTGGGCGACCATCTGCGCACGCGGTTGTCGGTGTGCGGTAACGATGACTTCATACTGAAGACAGCCAATGCGCAGGGGGTTGGTGTCATGCGGCCCGGTCAGCAAATTCAGGTCGGCTGGTCGAGCGCTGATTGCCGCGCGCTGGATGTTGAGTAGGACGGTCGTCAAGTACGCCGTTTTTCGGCATCCCACGATGCCTGCGGCAAGTGCAATAACTAACGGAGAAACTCTACTATGAAGGCTATTATCCGCAAGCGTGTTCTCAAGACAGGTATCACTGTCGTGGGACTTTCAGCACTCGCCGTGGCGGTCAGTGCGCATGCCCAGCAGACACTGAACATTGTGTCTTGGGGCGGTGCCTACAGCATGAGCCAGCACGAGGCTTACGATAAGCCGTGGATGGAGAAGACCGGCGACGAGATCGTCAATATCGACCGCAGCGGTAATGCGCTGGCCGGGCTGCGCGCGCAATCCCAGGCCGGTAACGTCACCTGGGATCTGGTCGACATGCTCCCCGCCGATGCCATGATCGCCTGTGCCGAAGGGCTTATCGAGCCGCTCGATCACGATGAACTGCTGGCCGACGCCCCGGATGGTACGCCGCCCAGCGAGGACTTCGTCGACGGTGCCTTGGGTGACTGCTTTGTGGCCTCCATCGTCTATTCCAATATCGTCGCCTTCAATAGCGACATGTTCCCAGAAGACGACCAGCCCGGCACCATCGAGGATGTCTTCGATCTGGAAAACTATCCTGGCAAGCGGGCCCTGCTGCGTAAGCCGATCAACAATATGGAATGGGCTTTGATCGCCGATGGCGTCGATCGTGATGAGGTCTACGCCATGCTCGAGACCGAAGAAGGCGTACAGCGTGCCTTCGCCAAGTTGGATACCATCAAGGACGAGGTTATCTGGTGGGAAGAGGGCGCCCAGCCGCCTCAGTTATTGGCCGATCAGGAAGTCGCCTTTGCTTCCGCTTACAACGGCCGGATCTTCAATGCCATGGTCACTGAAGACCAGCCTTTCGAGATCATCTGGGACGCCCAGGTGTTCGAGCTGGATGGCTGGGTGGTACCTACCGGCAAGCTCGACAAGGTGAGTGATTACCTCCATTTCGCCACCGATACCCAGCGACTCGCCGATCAGGCGCAGTACATCTCCTATGGCCCGGCACGTAAGTCTTCCTCTGAGCTGGTGTCCACCCATGCCGAAACCGGCATCGAAATGACGCCCCACATGCCGACCTACGGGCCGAACTTCGCTACGGCACTGCAAAAAGACGACCTGTTCTGGGCCGACTACAACGATGAGCTGACCCAGCGCTTTAACGCCTGGCTGTCCCAGTAAGCTCCTGCCGCCGCCCACTGAAAAAACCGGGCGGCGGCATGCCGATAGCAGATCGTTGCTGATCACTTCTTTCGCCTGATGGAGCGACCTACGTGTCCGAATCTCCTGCAGCTCCTTTGACAACGGCCGATGGTGTGCCGCTCAAGGTCAGCCTACGTCGTACCGTGCGACGCTCGAAAATCAAGGCGCTGTTGCTGGTGGCGCCGCTCCTGGCATTCCTGTTTATCGCTTTTCTGATGCCCTTGTTCGAAATGCTGTGGCGCAGTGTCGATAACCCGGAAGTGTCTACCCATTTATCCCGCACCGTTTCAGCGCTGGAAGGCTGGAACGGTGAGTCATTACCCGATGAAGCTGCCTTTGCCGCTTTGGCCGAGGATCTCCGCGAAGGCCAGCAAGAGCGTAACCTGGGATTGCTGTCCAGTCGGCTGAACTATGAAAAGTCGGGCATGCGTTCGACCATCAGCCGCACGGCGCGCCGTGTCGGCACACTGGAACCGCCGTATCGTGAGTCGCTCATTGCGGTCAATGACACCTGGGGGGAGCTCGATACCTGGAAGCTGATCCAGCGTGAGGCGTCTCCCTATACGATGTCGTATTATCTAGCAGCGGTCGATCTCCAGTTGAGCCCGGACGGCGATATTGTCCAAGTGCCGGAATATATGCAGATCCACGCCACCCTGTTTTGGCGGACGCTGTGGATGAGCGCCGTCATCACCGGCCTGACGTTACTGCTTGGTTTTCCGGTGGCTTTTCTGCTGGCAAGTCTTCCTGCGCGTCACTCCAACCTGCTGATGATTCTGGTGCTGCTGCCCTTCTGGACCTCGCTGCTGGTGCGCACCACCACCTGGATCGCCATCCTGCAGTCTCAAGGTGTATTGAACGATATAATGGTATTTCTTGGGGTGGTTGCTGATGAGGCCAGATGGCAGATGATCCACAACAAGATGGGCACGATCATCGCCATGACGCATATCCTGCTGCCGTTCATGATTCTGCCGCTCTACTCGGTGATGAAGACCATCCCGCCCAGCTATATGCGCGCCGCACGCTCGTTGGGCGGCAAGCCGTTTCTGAGTTTCCGCCGGGTCTATTTCCCGTTGACGATTCCGGGCATTGCCGCCGGCGGTATCCTGGTGTTCATCCTGTCGATCGGCTACTACATCACGCCGGCGCTGGTGGGAGGGCAGTCGGGCCGCTTCATTACTAATTACATCGCCTACCATATGCAGACATCGCTCAACTGGGGGCTGGCGGCTGCGATTTCCTCCATCCTGCTGTTCGTGGTGATTATTTGCTACTTGGTATTCAATCGCCTGATCGGCGTCGACAAGGTTAAGCTGGGGTAAACGATGGCCATTCCTTCCTATGCCACCCGTGGCGAGCGCATCTGGCACACCATATTCCTAGGTATCTGCGGGCTGGTTTTTCTGTTCCTGATCGGGCCGCTACTGGTGATCATACCGTTGTCGTTCAATGCCGAGCCCTATTTCACTTTCAGCAAGGCGATGGTGACGTTTGATCCGGCCGGTTATTCGTTGCGCTGGTATCAGGATTTCTTTACGTCTAGCGCGTGGCTCAATGCCATCAAGAACAGCTTCATCATCGGTATCGCCTCCACACTGCTGGCCACGGTGCTGGGAACCGTCGCGGCGCTGGGGTTGTCGAGTCGATACATGCCGGCGCGTGGCGTGATTATGGCGCTGCTGATCTCGCCGATGATCGTGCCGCTGATCATCTCTGCGGCGGCGATGTTCTTCTTCTTTTCCAAGGTCAATCTCGCCCAGACCTACGTAGGCGTGATCCTGGCGCATACGGCGCTGGGCATTCCCTTTGTGGTTATCACCGTGACGGCCACACTATCGAGTTTCGATACCACGCTGATCCGTGCCGCGCATAGCCTCGGGGCCAATCCGACGCGAACCTTCTTCAAGGTGGTGCTGCCACTGGTCACACCGGGGGTGGTGTCGGGGGCGCTGTTCGCTTTCATTACATCCTTTGATGAAGTGGTCGTGGTGCTGTTCATTGCAGGCCCTGAACAGCGCACCATGCCGATACAGATGTGGTCGGGCATCCGCGAGCAGATCAGCCCGACCATTTTAGCGGTAGCAACCATGCTGGTACTGCTCTCGATGCTGCTGCTCACCACCCTTGAGTTTCTGCGCCGCCGCGGCGAGCGGCTGCGGGGGCTCTCGCCCGGCTAAACAAAAAAGGGGAGGCTGAGCCTCCCCTAATCGACAACGTAATGGATCGCGATGCCGCTTAGCCTTGAGCCAGCTTCAACGAAGGGACTTCGTGGCTCAAATTCTCAAGCATCCGGGCGGCGTACCAGTCGATAAAGTCGATAACGCCAAATTCATAGGTCTCGGAGTAGGGGCCGGGCTGATAGGCTTTAGAATTGATGCCGCGCTGGTTCTCCTCGGCCAGTTGGCGATCCTGGTCATTGGTAGCGTCCCACACGCGGCGCAACTTTTCGGGGTCGTAGTCAACGCCTTCCACAGCGTCCTTGTGAACCAGCCATTTAGTGGTCACCACGGTTTGCTGCGGACCAACCGGCAGCACGCGGAACACGACCGCATGATCGCCCATGAAGTGGTTCCATGAGTTGGGCAGATGCAGGATGCGCAGCGACCCCATATCGGGGCTTTTAAGCCGCCCCATCAGCTTCTGGCAGCCGGGCTGGCCGTCCATGGTCATCGACACGATGCCATCCAACAGCGGCGTGCGGGTTAGGCGGTTCTGCTGGCCCAGCCGCGTCAGCTGGTAGGGTACCTGCTCACGGTCCCAGTCCGCCTGTTTCCGAGCCACTAGGGCTTTGTAGGCGGGCGTGGCGCGTGGGTCGTCGGTGTCATCGAATTCCTGGAGCGAGTTCAGTAGCTCGGGGTGGGCGCCGTTGCAGTGATAGCACTCGCGGTTGTTTTCGATGACCAGTTTCCAGTTGGCCTGCTCAACGATGCTGGACTCGGTGGCGACCTTGACGTTGTCCATCTGGTACGGTTCGAGGTAATGCTCTAGCGTGGTCAGAAAGTCATCAATCGCGGGCGGCTCATCGCTCAGGTTGATAAAGATGAAGCCGCCAGCGGTGCACACGTTGACCGGCTTGAGGCCAAACTGGTTGAGGTCGAAGTCAGTGCCCATGTCGCTGCCGGCAAACAGCAGGCGACCATCAAGTTCGTAGGTCCACTGGTGGTAAGGGCAGACGAGCTTGGCCACCTTGCCCTTTTCTTTGACGCACAGACGCGACCCGCGGTGGCGGCAGACATTGTGAAATGCATGAACAGCGCCTTCATTGCCGCCCACGATGACAATGGGGTTGTCACCGATATCCAACGTCATGAAGTTGCCCTTGGCCGGGATTTCGCACGTCATGCCAGCAAACAGCCACTCTTTCTCGAAGACCTCCTGCATATCAAGCGCGAACAGGCGGGCATCGTTGTAAAACGGCTGCGGAAGCGAAAAGGTACGCCCTCTTTCCTGCAGCATCTGGACCGTTGACTCACGCGCCGCAGCAAGCGGGTCGTCCATCCGATTAGAAACACTTTTTTCCATACCAGTATCCTCTTGAACCTCCGCTCCCCCCTCAAGGGCTGCGAATCGGCCGATAGTCCAGATTGTGAGTCTTGTTGTTTTGTTGCGTAACCTGGCGTTTTATTCAAACGTGCCCTGACGTTAGTGACCGATTGTGTTGCAGGCGCCTCCTTGCCAGTTATCTACCCGCGACATTAGGAGGCGTAGAGGCGACTAAAACAGAGGTTTCTAAACGATAAAGAGGGGCATGAGGTAAGTGCGAGTCGCTGTCAGGTAAGTCGGCGAAGAGTCGCGTGCCCAGAATGCAGCTCAAAGGTGCTGGACGTATCGTCAATACGGGCCGGTGATGCATAGTGATAAAGGCTGTTCAGGCAGAGGCGACAATGACAACTAATTTCTTTAATCCGGTCACGACCCAAACCTGGACCAACGGTCGCCACCAAGTGCGGTGCGTCAAAATAATCCAGGAAACTCAGGATGTACGCACGTTCTGTTTTATGGCCGAGCAGCCGGTGCTGTTCTTCTTCAAGCCCGGTCAGTTCGTGACGCTGGAGCTTGAGATTGATAACCAGCCGATCATGCGCTCCTACACGATTTCCAGCTCGCCTTCGATTCCTTACAGCTTTTCCATCACCGTCAAGCAGGTGCCGGGCGGCAAGGTCTCCAATTGGCTGCACGCCAATATGAAGGTGGGCGACGAGCTGGTCGTGCACGGGCCGGTAGGTAACTTCAACTCCATCGATTACCCCGCTGAGAAAGTGCTGTTTCTCTCGGGTGGTGTGGGCATTACCCCCTTGATGTCCATGACCCGCTGGCTTTTCGATACCAACGCTGCGGTTGACGTTGAGTTCATCCACAGCGCCCGAGCCCCCCGCGATGTGATTTATCACCGCGAGCTGGTGCATATGTTTTCGCGCATCCCCGAGTTCAAGCTGCACATCATCTGCGAGAGCAAGGAAGATATTGGCGAGGCCTGGGCTGGCTACCGTGGTTACCTAACCCAGCCGCTGTTTGAACTGATGGTGCCGGACTTCATGGAGCGGGAGATCTTTTGTTGTGGTCCGGCACCTTACATGGATGCCATCAAACGTATCCTGCGACACCATAATTTCGACATGAGCCATTATCACGAAGAGTTGTTTGGCGCCACGCCGGTAGAGGTTCGTGAGGATGTACGTGAGCTGGCCGAGCAGGCTGAAGTCGATGCCGAAAATGTCGATACCAGCGACTTGCACAGCATTGAATTTGCATCGTCAGGCAAAAGTGTCCGCATCCAGCCTAACGAGACGGTTCACTCGGCAGCAGCGAAGCTTGGCCTGCATATTCCCAAGGCCTGCGGTATGGGGATTTGCGGCACGTGCCGAGTAGCCCTCAAATCCGGTGAAGTGGAGATGGAGCATAACGGCGGCATTACTGATGAGGATGTTGAAGAAGGTTACATTCTGTCGTGCTGCAGTCGGCCGAAAGGCAATCTGGTGGTGGATTTCTAGCCAGCCAGCACATGGCTACCCAGGTTCAAGCGCCCTAAACGGCTACTGCCCGTCTAGGGCGCTTGGCTTTTTTGGGCAGCCTCAGGCGCGGTATCGGCTAAATGTAGCCGATGTCGCAAATACATCGAGCGGTGACGTCGGCAAGCATCTTGGGGCCGGGAACCAACGATAGTATCGCGGTAACAACGCGTTGATAGGGACTTGGGTTGATAGCGACCTGGGTTTATCAGCATTAAAGAGTATGTCCAGCACTTAATAAAGAAGTGACTCATCAGGAGGCGCTAATGCTTCAAGATAATTTTTCCCCCAATGCTCGCTTGGCCAATTACGACAGCTTGCTCGCTGAGGCAATTGCTGAAGAAACGGTTCGCCAAGAAGCGCATATCGAGTTGATCGCCTCCGAAAACTATACCAGCAAGCTTGTCATGGAAGCACAGGGCACCCAGCTGACCAACAAGTATGCTGAAGGCTATCCCGGTCGCCGTTATTACGGCGGATGCGAGTTCGTTGACAAGGTCGAAACCCTGGCCATTGAGCGCGCCTGTGACCTGTTCAGTGCCAACTATGCCAACGTGCAGCCGCATTCCGGTGCCCAAGCCAATGCCGCTGTGTTCATGGCGTTGGTTTCACCCGGCGATACCGTGCTGGGCATGAGTCTCGCCCACGGCGGCCACTTAACCCATGGTGCTGCACCCAATTTTTCGGGCAAGCACTACAACGCCGTGCAGTATGGTCTCAAGCCGGAAACCGGCGAGATCGACTACGAAGAAGTTGAGCGTCTGGCGCGTGAGCACCAACCGAAGATGATTATTGCAGGTTTCTCCGCTTACTCACGGGTAGTGGACTGGCGGCGTTTTCGCACCATCGCCGACGAGGTGGGCGCTTGGTTGATGGTCGATATGGCGCATGTCGCCGGCTTGGTTGCCGCTGGCCTCTACCCAAGCCCGCTGCCATTCGCCCATGTGGTGACCACGACGACCCACAAAACGCTGCGTGGTCCTCGGGGTGGCTTGATCCTTTCTGCTGATGGCGACGAAGCGCTGTACAAAAAGTTGAACGGCGCGGTCTTCCCGGGCCAGCAGGGTGGCCCGTTGATGCATGTCATCGCCGCTAAGGCGGTGGCGTTCAAGGAGGCCATGAACCAAGGGTTCGTGCGCTACCAGCAGCAGGTGATCGATAACGCCCAGGCCATGGCCACGGTGTTCATGGAACGCGGCTATGATGTGGTGTCAGGCGGTACCGACGACCATCTCTTTCTAGTCTCGCTGATTCGCCAGGGCATCACCGGTAAAGATGCGGACGCGGCGTTGGGCCGCGCGCATATCACCGTTAATAAGAACACGGTGCCTAACGACCCCCAGAGCCCGTTCGTGACCTCTGGTCTGCGCATTGGCACACCGGCGGTCACCACGCGCGGCTTCGATGCCCAGGAGTGTGGTGAGCTGTCCGGATGGATCTGCGACATCCTGGACGAATTGGCTGCCGGTAATGACACCGCGACCATCGAAGCCGAGGTGCGAGCCAAGGTGGGCGAGGTGTGTGCCCTGCACCCTGTTTACGCTGAGCCTGTCGCTGAAACCGTCGAAGCCATTGCTTGAGAGGAGCGCCCCTATGCAACGCTATTCCGGCTTCGGCCTGGTCAAGCACGCGCTGAGCCACCACGAGAATTGGGAACGCCAGTGGCGTAATCCCACACCCAAGAAGCAGTACGATGTGATCATCGTCGGTGGTGGTGGCCATGGCCTGGCAACGGCCTATTACTTAGCTAAAGAGTTCGGCATCAAGAACGTGGCGGTGATCGAGAAGGGCTGGCTGGGCGGTGGCAACACCGCCCGTAATACCACTATCGTGCGTTCCAACTACTTATGGGACGAGTCGGCCGCCCTTTACGAACATGCCATGAAGCTGTGGGAAGGGCTATCGCAGGATCTGAACTATAACGTGATGTTCTCCCAGCGGGGGGTGCTCAATCTGGGGCATACCCTGCAGGACATGCGCGATATTCAGCGCCGGGTTAATGCCAATCGGCTGAATGGCATTGACGGTGAAGTATTAGACGCCAAAGGCGTGCAGGAGCTGGTGCCGATCATGGACTGCTCCAAAAACGCTCGCTACCCGGTGATGGGCGCCTCCTGGCAGCCGCGCGCCGGCGTGGCGCGCCACGATGCGGTGGCCTGGGGCTATGCCCGCGGCGCCGATGCCCACGGCGTGGACATTCTGCAGCAGACCGAAGTCACCGGCTTCAAGATTCGTGATGGCCAGATCTACGGTGTACACACCAACCGTGGTGATATTGAAGCCAAAACTGTCGGTTGTGTGACGGCCGGTAACTCCTCCGTACTGGCCAAAATGGGCGGTTTTAATCTGCCGCTGGAATCCCATCCGCTGCAGGCGCTGGTGTCCGAACCCATCAAGCCAGTGCTCGATACGGTGGTGATGTCCAACCAGGTGCATGGCTACATCAGCCAGTCCGACAAGGGCGATCTGGTCATCGGTGCAGGCATCGACGGCTATAACGGCTATGGCCAGCGTGGCAGCTACCCCACCGTGGAGCACACGCTCCAGGCGATCGTCGAGATGTTCCCGATCTTCTCGCGGGTGCGCATGAACCGCCAATGGGGCGGCATCGTTGATACCTGCCCGGATGCCTGTCCGATCATCTCCAAGACACCGGTGAAAGGTCTCTACTTCAACTGCGGTTGGGGTACCGGCGGCTTCAAGGCGACGCCGGGGTCGGGGCATGTGTTTGCCGCCAGCCTGGCCAAGGGGGAAATGCACCCCATCGCCGAGCCTTTCTCCATGTTCCGCTTCCACAGTGGTGCGCTGATCGACGAGCACGGCGCCGCCGGCGTGGCCCACTAGGGTTTGTACGAGGAGTATCCAAATGTTCTATATCTACTGCCCTTACTGCGGCGAACACCGTGAGGAAGAGGAATTTCACCCCAAGGGCCAGGCGCATCTCGAGCGACCCAAGGAGCCCGAGGCGTGCAGTGACGAAGAATGGGGTAACTACCTGTTTTTCCGCGATAACCCCCGTGGTGTTCACCATGAAATGTGGGTGCACGCGGTGGGCTGCCGCAAGTTTTTCAACATGACGCGTCACACCGTGAGCTACGAGATTCTCGAGACCTACAAAATGGGCGAGCAGCCGTCGATTACCGCCGAAAGCCAGAACCCGCCTCGCGAGGCCGCTGCGGTAAGCCAACAAGAAGGAGTGCGGGCATGAGCCAGTCCAAGCAACAAGTGTACCGCCTAAACACGGGCGGCCGTATCGACCGCTCCCGCACGTTGAGCTTCACCTTCAACGGCGAGCGTTACCAAGGCCACCCTGGCGATACACTGGCCTCGGCGCTGCTGGCCAACGGCGTGGATATCGTCAACCGCAGCTTTAAATATTCTCGTCCCCGCGGCATTGTTGCCGCTGGCGCCGAAGAACCCAATGCCATCGTGCAGCTGGGCAGCAGCGAAGCGGGCCAAGTGCCCAACGTACGCGCCACCCAGCAGGCACTGTATGGCGGCCTGACCGCGGCCAGCACCAACGGCTGGCCGAACGTGCAGCGCGACCTGATGGGTCTGGTCGGCAAGCTGGGCGGTCAGTTCATGCCGCCGGGGTTCTACTACAAGACCTTCATGGCGCCGGCCTCGATGTGGCTGACCTACGAAAAGTACATCCGTAAGGCGGCGGGGCTGGGCCGTAGCCCCATGGAAAATGATCCGGACAGCTATGATCACTTCAATCAGCACTGCGATGTGCTGGTCGTTGGCGCAGGCGCCGCGGGTCTGGCGGCAGCGCTGGCCGCCGCACGTAGCGGCGCCCGGGTGATGGTGGCCGACGAGCAGGAAGAAATGGGCGGCTCACTGCTGGCCAGTCGTGAAACCCTGGATGGCAAGCCGGCGGATCAGTGGGTGGCCCGGGTACTGGACGAGCTGGCGCTCTGTGAGAACGTCACCCTGCTGCCGCGTACCACGGCCAACGGCTATCACGATCACAATTTCGTCACCCTGCATGAACGGCGCACCGAGCACCTGGGCGATACGGCGCCGGTGGAAAATGGCCACCGTCAGGTACGTGCGCGTCTGCACCGGGTACGCGCCGGTCAGGTGATCCTGTCCACGGGCGCCCACGAGCGTCCGCTGGTTTACGCGGGCAATGACGTGCCGGGCAACCTACTGGCTGGCGCTGTGTCGACCTACATCCGTCGCTATGGCGTGGCACCGGGCCGCAAGCTGGTGCTCTCCACCAGCAACGACGACGGCTACCGCGCTGCTCTGGATTGGAAAGAGGCCGGCTGTGAGGTCGTCGCTATCGTGGACGCCCGCGAGGCGCCGGCGGGCGACTGGGTCGACGCTGCCCGCGCCCAGGGCATCAAGATTATTGCCAGCAGTGCCGTTATCGAGGCGAAGGGCAGCAATCGGGTCTCCGCAGCACGGGTCGCCAAGATCGATATTGAGGCTTTCAAAGTCAGCGGCCCGGTTCAGGAGTTGGCCTGCGACACCATCGCCAGCTCCGGCGGCTACAGCCCGGTGATTCACTTGGCTTCCCACACCGGTGCGCGACCTACCTGGCGCGACGATATTCTCGGCTTCGTGCCGGGGCTGGTGAAGGGCGTTCAGGCGTGTGGCGGTGCGAAGGGTACCTATGCATTGGGCGATGTACTCGCCGAGGGTGTCGAGGCGGGAATCAGGGCGGCAGCTGCCTCCGGGCACACCGCCCAGGCGGTTAGCCTACCTAGCGCCGAACATCTTCAGCAAGGGCCTGCAGTGGCACTCTTCCAAGTGCCCCACGAGAAGTCCACGCTGCGCGGACCCAAGCAGTTCGTCGACCTGCAGAACGACGTCACCGCCGCGGGCATCGAGCTTGCGACCCGAGAAGGCTTTGAGTCCATCGAGCACATCAAGCGCTATACCGCGATGGGCTTCGGTACGGACCAGGGCAAGCTGGGCAACATCAACGGTATGGCGGTTGCGGCTCGCTGCCTGAATCGATCCATCCCCGAGGTGGGCACCACGGTGTTCCGTCCCAACTACACCCCGGTGACCTTCGGTGCCATCGTCGGTCGCCACTGCCGTGATCTGTTCGACCCCGAACGCTACACCGCGCTTCACCAATGGCACGTAGAGCGCGGCGCCGAGTTCGAAGACGTCGGCCAGTGGAAACGCCCTTGGTACTATCCACAAAAGGTGAATAGCAAGGTCGAGACGATGCACGAGGCGGTTGCCCGCGAGTGCCTGGCGGTGCGTGAGAAGGTCGGTATCCTCGATGCCTCGACGCTTGGCAAGATCGATATTCAAGGGCCAGATGCGCGTGAGTTTCTGGCGCGGATTTATACCAACAAGTGGGAGAAGCTGGCAGTCGGCAAGTGCCGCTACGGCCTGATGTGCAAGGACGATGGCATGGTCACCGATGACGGCGTGACCAGCTGCCTTGCTGAAAATCACTTTTTGATGACCACCACTACCGGTGGCGCTGCCGCAATCCTGGAATGGTTGGAATTATGGCATCAGACCGAGTGGCCGGAATTGGATGTCTACTTCTCTTCAGTGACTGACCACTGGGCCACTATGACGATCACCGGTCCTGAAGCCCGCAAGCTGCTCGCTGAGATCAGTGATCTCGATCTTGACCGCGATAGTTTCAAGTTTATGGATTGGCGATCCGGAAAAGTGGCGGGGGTGCCTGCCCGAGTTTTCCGCATCTCTTTTACGGGCGAGCTGACCTTCGAGATTAACGTGCAAGCCAACTATGCCATGCACGTCTGGCAGACCCTATTCAAGCATGGCGAGAAATATGGCTTGACGCCCTATGGCACCGAGACCATGCACGTCCTGCGGGCGGAAAAGGGCTTCATCATCGTGGGGCAGGAGACCGACGGTTCAGTGACGCCGGAAGACTTAGGCATGCATTGGGCGATCGGCTACGACAAGCCGTACTCATGGATCGGCAAGCGCGCCCTGACGCGTTCCGACACCAAGCGCGAGAACCGCAAGCAGCTGGTGGGGCTCAGGCCGAAAGACCCGAAGGTGATTCTCGAAGAGGGAGCCCAGATTGTGCTTGACCCCAAGCATGCGATCCCCATGCCGATGGTGGGTCATGTCACCTCCAGCTACTACAGCCCGATTCTGGATTCAGGCTTTGCGCTCGCGGTGGTGAAGGGCGGCCACCAGAAGCTGGGTGAGACGGTCTACCTGCCTATGGCGGATGGTCAAACTCATGAGGCCGAAATCGTCAGCACCATTTTCTACGACCCTAAGGGAGAGCGCCAGCATGTCTAACGCGGCCACCTTCGATACCCGTACCGATACCGCTATCCCGGTAGAGTCCCCGTTAGCCTACAGCTACCGGCACAGCGGTGCTCCACGGGCCGGCGGCGAAAGCCGGCTCCAGCTGCGCGAGCGGGCAATGCAGGGGCATTTGATCCTGCGTGGCGGCGCTATTGTGCTCGACGAGGCAGTGCGCGACGTGCTGGGGCTCAACCTGCCCGGCCAGCCCCAAACGCTGGTGCAGGACGCCAGCGGCGAGCGCTCCATTCAGTGGCTTTCCCCGGATGAATGGCTGGTGATCGTGCCCGGCGGCGAGGAGTTTCCGCTGGAGACCAAGCTGCGCGAGCATCTAGGCAGCGCTCACTTCGCGATCAGCGACGTCAGCGGCGGCCAGACCCTGATCGAGCTTTCCGGCGAGGCGGCGCAAGAGCTATTGATGAAAACGGTGACCTACGACGTGCACCCCAGTCACTTCCCAGTGGGCAAGGGCGTCACGACGGTCTTTGCCAAGGCGACCACCATTATTCGCCGTCCCAGTGAGGACCGCTGGGAGCTGGTGATTCGCCGCAGCTTTGCCGATTACTGCTACCGCTGGTTGCTGGATGCCGGGTCAGAATACGGCGTTAACGTACAACAATAAGCAGGCAGGCCGGAACGGCGTTCCGGCCGCTACTCTCTGCCGCTAACCGAGACGCATGCACCATGAGCCGAATGAGTGATACCTGGATACTTGCCGCCCAATGCCCGAGCCGTTTGGGTACGGTGGACGTCGTTACACGCTTTCTCAAAGAGCAAGCGTGCTACATCACCGAGCTCAACTCTTTCGACGATCGGCTCGGCGGGCGCTTCTTCATTCGCGCCGAGTTTCGCCCAGAGCGAGACGCGTTCGACGAATCGCTCTTCCATGCGGATTTTGCGGCACGGGCAAGCGAATTCGACATGCAGTTTGAGCTGACACCGCCCGGCAAGCGCACCGGCACCGTGATTCTTGTCTCGAAGGCGGATCACTGCCTGAATGATCTGCTCTACCGTTATCGTACCGGGCAGCTGCCCATCGATATCCGGGCGATTATTTCCAACCATCCGGATCTTGAGCCGCTCGCCACTTGGCACGGCCTGCCGTATCACTATTTACCTATCACCCCTGAGACGAAACTGCAGCAGGAAGCTCAGGTACGCGATATCATCGCGGAAACCGACGCCGAGCTGGTGGTGCTGGCAAGGTATATGCAGGTGCTGTCGCCTTCCATGTGTGAACTATTAGCCGGCCGGGCCATCAATATTCACCACTCGCTGCTGCCGGGTTTTAAAGGCGCTAAGCCTTACCATCAGGCATATGAGAAAGGGGTTAAGTTGGTCGGCGCCACGGCGCACTACATCAATAACGACCTCGACGAAGGGCCGATTATTGCCCAGGGTGTTGAGCCAGTGGACCACACTCATTATCCCGAGGATCTGGTCGCCAAGGGGCGTGATATCGAATGTCTCACCTTGGCCAGGGCGGTCAGTTATCATCTGGAACGCCGGGTCTTCTTTTACGCCGGGCGTACCGTCGTGTTCAGCAATTAATTGACGAATAAAGCGCTGTCAAAAAAGCGCGTTTTAAGATCGGGTGACGGCAACCGCTAACAGACGCTGGCTAGCGTTAACTACCCTTTGCTTGGCTAAAAAGACGGATCAACAACAGACGTCACTGGGCGGTAACTGCCCATAACGTCGTTGTCGTTATGGTCACGTCAAACACTCAATAACTTATAAAATATTTCAGGCAATGCCTGAGGTTACCTGTTTATACGACAAGAGGTATTCCAATGCCTATCAGTGTCTTCGACCTTTTCAAGATTGGCGTAGGCCCCTCCAGTTCCCATACCGTCGGGCCCATGCAGGCGGCGTTCAACTATGTCGCCACGCTGCGCGAAAACCGCCTGATTGATCAGGTAGAGCGTCTGGAAGTCCACCTTTACGGGTCGCTATCCGCGACGGGGATCGGACACGCCACCGATCACGCGATCATTATGGGGCTGATGGGGGAGCGCCCTGACAGGATCGACCCTTCGATGATTAACCCCGCCATCCAGGCGCTAAAAGAATGCCAGTTATTGCCGCTAGGCCGACAAAAAGACGTCATGTTCGATTGGGCGAATGATCTTTATTTTCATGAAGAGAGTTTGCCTCACCACCCCAATGCCATGAGGCTGGCGGCTTTTACGTCTGAGGGCCAGCTGTTGTATGAAAACATCTATTATTCGATAGGCGGCGGGTTTGTGATTGAACAGGCCCAGGTGGATAGGCCTTTAGACGATTTGGGTGGTGTAACCCTACCTTACAACTTCGATACGGCTGACGAGCTCTTATCGCTATGTAAACAAGAGAAGCTGAGCGTCAGCCGGCTGATGCTGGAAAACGAAAAAGTCTGGCGCACGGAAGAAGAGGTCAGAAACGAGCTGTGGCGAATCTGGCAGGTCATGTGCGAATGCATTGACAATGGATTGGCACATGAAGGGGTGTTGCCGGGTGGCTTGAACGTCAAGCGGCGTGCCAAGCTGCTTCACCAGCGGCTTCAGGCGGCAGAACAGAATGAATGCCTGATCGCTACGACGTTTTCCGCGATGGAGTGGGTGAATATCTTTGCCCTTGCCGTCAACGAAGAAAACGCCGCAGGCGGGCGCATGGTAACGGCGCCCACCAACGGCGCCGCGGGCATCATTCCCGCCGTCCTGCACTATTACATGAAATTCCAGGCTAATGCCTGCGAGAAAAACGTGGTGGACTTCTTGCTGGCGGCAGGCGCCATCGGCATTCTCTGCAAGAAAAATGCCTCGATCTCCGGCGCCGAAGTCGGCTGCCAGGGGGAAGTAGGCTCGGCGTGTGCCATGGCGGCCGCCGGCCTGACCGATGTTATGGGAGGAACGCCGGAGCAGGTCGAGCATGCCGCCGAAATCGGCCTGGAGCATAACCTGGGTTTGACCTGCGACCCCGTTGGCGGGCTGGTGCAGGTGCCTTGTATCGAGCGCAATGCCATTGCCACCATCAAGGCCATCAACGCCGCTCAAATGGCATTGCACGGCGATGGCACGCATTTCATCTCGCTGGATAAAGTCATTCGCACCATGCGCGATACCGGCCGAGACATGCTGGATAAGTACAAAGAGACCTCTAAGGGTGGGCTAGCCGTCAACGCCATCGAGTGTTAACCAGCACCTGCTGGAGCAGGTACAAACACCGGAAACACGCTGAGGCAGGAATCAGCGTTTTCTATCTGAGCCTGTACAGATGAGTGGCCCCCAGGCATAGTCGTCAACTTAGTTTGAAGGCTAACGAATATTCTTTCGGTTGTCTGGGTCGTTATTCGTCTGAGAGGTTTTGTTTAAAATGCTGATCTATATTGTTTTTATCGTTATTTTTGTGGGCGTGACAGGCGCTTTATATCAGGTGTATGAAACCCACTACAATATTAACGTTGGCAATGATAAAAAGCTGTCGAGCACCGATAAGAGCCGCTTAAAAGAGCTATCAGCGAAGGCAAACGCGGCGGCACAAACAAATGCACATTCAGCGTTTGACCATGCGGTTAGTAACGCTTTGGGACCTGGATTTGATCACGGCACCGCGCTGACAGCGTTTACTCAGGCGGAGGAGGGCAGCTACGCGATCCCCTTGTTACGACGTCAAGCACGATTGAATATTAACGGCGACAACGGTGAAGTGACGGTTCGCCACTTGCCGTTTTGGAAAACAACGCTGCCGAACTTCAATATACGAGCAGCGTTGATTACCCTGGTGATTGTTAATTGCTTCCTGGTTCAGCTATTGGGCGCTATGAGTATTTATACGCTTAATTATCCAGTATCACTGCCTTGGCTGGTATGGCTTAACGAACCATTGTTAGTGATGCTGCTAATTTACGCATTAATATTTATCTCGTTTATATTCGCTAAGCTTGATAGGTATACGCACGACCTTTATCAACTTGGAAAGTTATTGAGGCATGAGGCAGTCAGTGAAAACAGTTCCTAAGCCTGCATTTTTAGCGCTTGAAGGGGTAGGTTGCCCTTTAAAATACGCGTCAGAATATAGACAAGCGGGCGTTCTGATGTACCGTTGGTGCGGAACACTTCCCCTTCGAGGATAGCGCCTTCTTTTAACATGCGGTGCAGCATGTCGAGGTGTCCTCTCGGTACATAGCCCAGTTTGCGCCCTGCGCTTTCGATGCGGATGGCAGCAGTATCCACAGGATTCTCAGGTTCGGGTACAAATTGAACGCTGCAGCCTATCTGTAAATCTGTTATATCAAGCTGTGATTCATGTCGGAAGCCTGCTATTTCAATTAACACCTCGAAGGCTTCAGGTGGATTATCGAAAGGGTGAACAAGTTCAAACCCGTCATTGGGTAGCTTGGCGCCACTGTAGCCCAGTAAAGCGAAGTCGCTAACATTGGCATCCACTGGGATAGCGCGCAGTTCAAGATAACGACCAAAGTCACGACGACTGCGTGGTGGCAAGCGGCGAGTGAAAGCTTCCAGTACCTGATGGTTGTGCTCTGCTTGCCTCATCGGAAACGCCGGGTAGCCTCGAAAGCCTAGAAGCTTTGCTTCTGCTAGCTCCGGACTGTCTAGGTCATACACTAGAACCACTTTGTCGTCCCGCTTGGCTAATTCTCCCACTAGGTAGCGAGAGCGCATTTTACTCTCCCGCGCCTGCCAATAAAGCAGTAGCCGTTGTGGTTCCACAAGGTGTTCGATTAAGCGGGTCATACTATTTCTCCAGAGCCAGTAACAGTTGCTCTCTCCTTGCCAGTGTCAAAAATGCAACGAAATCAGCGCGTTGCTGAGTAAAGGGGTGTGGTAGGTCGAATTCGGTCAGACTACCCAACAATTCTCTGAGGTCATCATCGCACCAACGCCTTAATCGTTCTATCAGTATTGGTCGAATAGCAGGGAATAGCTGACAATAATGATTAACGCCCTTAATCAGCGGCAGGCGCTTTGGGTCGCTTTTAGCCCAGCGCATGTGGTGTTGACCTCTTCTGAGGTAGGCATTTAGCTGGTTTGAGTCATGCATCATGTTTTGCATTCTTTGGGGCTGCAATTCATGACCGAGGCTGGTGCCATTATCAAAGCAGGGCGTGTAACGAGCAGTTGGACCTTTTTCTCCCCAAATCAATCCCCAGTTCTCTTGGTGGCGATCAGTGTTGCCAATCAATGCATCAAAACATAGGCAAAGCCCCCAGTATTTTTGCCAATCATGCGTAAGCCATCCTCCTCTCTCTAGCACGCGGCTTAGTTCGATAATGGATGTTAGATTATGCTGCCTACCTTTATCTAAATCAAAAGCTGGTATAAGTCGTTGCAAGTAATCTACACCAGCAACATAGCGATCTTCTCTACTATTGGTATAGCCAATAAACCACTCGTTGACTGTACCTGGCTCGTTTCGAGACGAATCAAAGGCAACAAAAACGGGTGGTAGGGTAAGACCCATTAATCGGCCGATATGAAAAGAGATTACCTCCGCCCAATATTGATCGGGGTATCGTGGCTCAGAGCTTTTCGCGCTTTTAATAGCTTCTTTAAATAAGTAGCGATGCCCAGGCACACAGAAATCATATGGGGCTGGGTCGGGACAGACGCGGAGTGATTTGTCACGAGCGCCTACTGGGAAGACTTCATAATCTTGGTGAACATCCCAACCCACTATATCAATCACTTGGTCTGGTCGCTGATGAATGTCTTCACGATTAATCATGGTGATTTCTACCCCCTTAGAGATAAAAAAGCTCTCATGAGCTTTCCCGTATTGCAGATCAACTTATCTATACCGCCACCGCAAGAATGGTGGCGCTAGCCGATCATAACGCTCTCACGTCAAATGGCTTGACGTTGTGTCGCTATGCTGCCGGCACATTGGCGAGCGCCTTACTTGCTAACCCAGTAGCGCCCCGTGCTATTTACCTAACTGCGTCTTCAACAAGGCTCTGCTGCGTCGGTCAGAGTTAATCTCATTGCCAATAGGTCAGTTCGGGCGTGCCGTCTACCACCACTACATCGACAGCGTTTAAACAAGCATCGCTGGCGGTCTGGGGTTACCAAGCCCTGGAGCGTGGTCCAGCGATCCATCAGTGCCATTAACGGGGCAGAAACATTGACCGTGCTGGTTGTCGATCTAAACTAATAAAACGCCCCCGACGTTGATAAAACTATAATGAACAAATGGAAGGAGTACCTTCAATGTCTGAACAACCAACCCTGCGGCCGCTTAGCGCAGCCATTGCTTCCGCACTGATTATTGGCTTGCCTGGCATCACGACGGCAAGTGCAAATGATGGACCCCAACTTAGTCACACGACGGTGGTGTCCGATCTTGAAAATCCTTGGGATATGGCCTTTCTTGCCGATGGAACGATGTTTTTCACTGAAAGATGCCGTGGATTGTCGGTGCGGCTTCCCGATGGCGACATAGAACATCTGCTCGGGATGGAGGGCACTGAAGACTATGCCACCACCGCCGACGACCTTTTCTGCCAGGGGCAAGCCGGGATGAACGGGGTGGCGATTGACCCTGATTTTGACGATAACCGGAGGGTTTACGTTTACTCCGCGTCTAACAAGTCCGAACCGCATACTAATCGCGTCCTACGGATGACGGTGAACAGCGATTTTGATGAGGTCTCCGAACGTACCGACATTGTCGATGACATTCCATACAAACCTGCCGCTACCGACCATCCGTTCGGCGACGCTGGTGCCCATAACGGCGGACGTATCCGTTTCAGCCCGGAAGACGGTTACCTATACGTGACCACCGGCGACAACCATAATAGCGAGCTACCTCAATCGCCGGAGCTTCTCGGTGGCAAGGTGCTGCGTATCAACCGGGAGGGTGAAGCGGCCGAGGGAAACGATCCGCCTGAGGGCTTCGATCCACGGATCTATACCTATGGGCACCGCAATGTACAGGGCATCGCCTTTCATCCGGAAACCGGCCAGCCAATTGTGACCGAGCATGGCCCCTGGCACTCAGACGAGATTAATGCGCTAGTTAATGGTGGTAACAGCGGCTGGGACCCGCGTCCTAACATGGCGGGTCGTGGTGATTGCCCAGACGATTACTGCGGCTACCAGCCTAACCAGAATGAAGGGATGGACCCGGAAAAACGTGCAGATTATATGCCGATAACAGATACAGAAACCTACCCCGACGCCATGCAGCCGGCTTGGCAAAACAATCAGCTCTCTCAGGGCATGGCGCCTGCTGTGTTTCTGCAGGGTGATCAGTGGGGCGAATGGGATGGACGTTTGCTGGTTGGCTTTTTAGGGATCGGTTTCGGAGACACGCCGGTGGGGCAACGTATTAATATGATCGATATAGCGGAGGATGGGCTTTCAGTCAACGACGTTGCCGAAATGCCCCTGCCAATGGGGTCGTCGCGCTTTCGGTCGCTTGTGCTAGGCCCAGAGGGTGACCTCTATACGATGGTTGATGAGGGTAATATTTACCGAGTCACACCGGAATAAGCTATTGCTGGCACTTTGAGCTATTGGTAGTCGCGCTGGCGCATGTCAGCGCGGCTGCACACCCGCCTACAGCTGTTGACCATAATTTGTTGAGAAAAGCCCAATGAAGAGATGTCTGCCTTTCGTTGTTTTAATGGTGGTAACTGCGCTGACGGCTACTGCTCAGGCTGCGGATAAGTCCGCCGGTGAAACGTTGTATGCAGATGAATGCGCCCAATGCCATGGTCGGGAAGGTAAGGGAATGGCCAGCTTCCCGTCGCTTACCGGGCGGGACGCTGATTACATCGCCTCCCGTCTTGAAACCTATAGAGCCGGTGAACGGGTGGGAGCCAATTCTTCCCTGATGATTCCCAATGCTACCGATTTGTCAGACGAAGACATCGCCAACCTTGCTGCCTATCTAGGCGAACAACCGGAGTAACCTGGGTGGCGCCGCCTAAGGAGCTTTCAGGGTTCAAATGACCCTGACCCTGCTTGGTCTTTGCCAGCATAGCCTTTATACCAATGAGCTCGTCACGGCCAGTGGCTATTACAGCTACTACTAAAGAAGTGCGGTATTAACAGGGCATGGAGTGCCAACAAACTGGTAGCATTTTCGGTTATCCAGTAAGTTGCACTATCTGTCCTGGGGAATTCAACATGCCGGTCTATACCAATATTGAAGATCTACGACGCCACTACGTTCGGCGTACGCCAAAAATGTTTTACGACTACGCCGAGTCGGGTAGTTGGACGGAACAGACCTTCCGCGAGAACACCAGCGACTTCCATCAGATTCACCTTAAGCAGCGTGTTGCGGTGGATATGTCGGGCCGTTCGACGCGCAGCAGCATGATTGGTGAAGAGGTTGCCATGCCGGTAGCGTTGGCGCCGGTCGGTCTAACCGGCATGCAGTCGGCCGACGGTGAAATTAAGGCGGCCAAGGCGGCTGAGAAGTTTGGCGTGCCGTTTACGCTTTCGACCATGTCGATTTGCTCGATCGAGGATGTCGCCGAGCACACAACACAGCCCTTTTGGTTTCAAGTCTATACCCTTAAGGACGACGATTTTATGCGTCGCCTGTTTGAGCGCGCCAGGGCCGCCAACTGCTCAGCCATTGTCGTGACTGTCGACCTGCAGGTTTTGGGGCAGCGCCATAAAGATATTAAGAACGGGCTTTCAGCACCCCCTAAGCTTACCGCTAAATCCATTGCCAATATGGCCACCAAAATACCTTGGGGGCTTGAAATGCTGCGGACTAAGCGGCGTTCGTTTGGCAATATCGTCGGCCACGCGAAAGGCGTGACGGATCCCTCCTCGCTATCCACCTGGACCTCGGAAGCCTTTGACGTGTCGCTCGATTGGAAGCGTATTGCCCTGTTCAAAGAGTGGTGGGGCGGTAAATTTATCGTTAAGGGTATTATGACCCCCGAAGACGCCCGCCGCGCGGTGGAGATTGGTGCCGACGCGATTATTGTTTCCAATCACGGCGGTCGTCAGTTGGATGGCGCGATGAGCTCCATTCGCATGCTGCCGAGCATTATGGATGAAGTCGGCGATGACGTTGAAGTGCATCTGGATTCGGGCATTCGTTCCGGTCAGGATGTCCTTAAGGCGCTCGCTCTCGGGGCCAAGGGCACTTACATTGGCCGCGCCTATACTTACGGCCTTGGGGCGGCAGGCGAAGAGGGCGTTACCAAAGCGCTCAACATCATTCACAAAGAGCTGGATACCACCATGGCGCTATGTGGTGAAACGGATGTTAAACGGCTGGGCCCGCACAATCTATATGTGCCCAAAGGCTTTGATGACCCCACGGTAAAGCTCTAAGTAATAATTAACTAAGCCCTAACGGGGTCTATCACTCGGTACTTGATGCCTGCGCGACCATAAAAATGCCGCCGCATAAGCGGCGGCAGTTGGGCCAGCGGGCGTGGCTTAGTGGTAACCTTCGCCCACTTTTACCTTGCCGCGGAAGACCCAATACGACCAGGCGGTATACGCCAGCACCACAGGGATCACAAACAGCATGCCAATCAAGAGGAAGAGCTGCGATTCCGGCGCAGAAGCGGCATCCCAGATGGTGTAGTTGGGCGGCACAATGACCGGCCATTTGCTGGCAATCAGGCCCAAGTAGGTAAAAATGAAGAGCCCTAGCGCCATCACAAACGGCAAGTTCTCTTGCTGGCGCTTCACTGCTCGGTAGAGTACTGCGGCACAGACCATGGCCAAAATGGGGAAGACCCAGATCAACTGCAGCTGACTGAGCCAGCGGTCGCGCACCGCCATGCTCACCAGCGGTGTCCACAAGCTGACGATGCCAAACACCACCAGCACCGCCAATAGCAGCTTCGGCGTTATCTGGTAGGCCCACTGCTGAACGTGGCCTTCAGACTTCAGAATCAACCAAGTGGCGCCTAACAGCGCGTAGCCTGCCATCAGGCCCAGGCCGGTCAGCACGCTGAACGGCGTTAGCCAGTCAAACGCGCCGCCGGTATACACAAAGTCCTCGACTGCAAAGCCTTGAATGTAGGCGCCCACCACCGCTCCTTGGGCAAAGGCTGCAATGGCCGAACCCCAGCAAAAAGCACGGTTCCACCAGTGGCGATTGCGCTTGGATTTGAAGCGAAATTCAAACGAGATACCGCGGAAAATCAAGCCCGCCAACATCAAAAAGACACCAATATACAGGGCAGGCAGGAACACCGAGTAGACCAGCGGGAAGGCCCCAAGCAAGCCGGCGCCGCCCAATACCAGCCAGGTTTCATTGCCATCCCACACCGGTGCAATGGAGTTCATCATTACGTCACGGGACTCTTCGTCTGGCGCAAAGGGGTAAAGAATCCCCAACCCCAAATCAAAGCCGTCCATCATTACGTACATGATAACGCCGAAGCCGATAATAACCGCCCAAATCAACGTTAGGTCAAGGCTGTTCATGAGTTTGCTCCTTTAAAACCATCATCGAATGGCGTGTGGGCGGCGGAAAGGGGCCGCTTAGGCCGCTCAACTTCGCCAGCGACTTCATCCGGGGCCGGTAGCATGCCGTTGCGGACCACCCGCGTGAGGTAGTAGATCCCCGCATAGAACACCA
Organism: Halovibrio sp. HP20-59; assembly: GCF_033052795.2. Classification (NCBI taxonomy): domain Bacteria; kingdom Pseudomonadati; phylum Pseudomonadota; class Gammaproteobacteria; order Oceanospirillales; family Halomonadaceae; genus Halovibrio; species Halovibrio sp. HP20-59. The sequence goes on along the minus strand of NZ_JAWJUW020000003.1, from coordinate 149,476 downwards.
CGCTGTAGACGGCGATATAGCCCAGCAGCGTGAACAGCGCCATGCCGCCACTCAGCGACGGTGTTAGCCCTTCAGCATGGCTCATCACGCCGTATACCAGCCACGGCGCGCGGCCTGATTCAGTCACAATCCAGCCAGCCAAAACGGCCACGAAGGGTGCGCCAATCATGGCGACCAGAGTTTTAAGGTAGCGCGAACTCTCGTAAACGCGGCCTCGGCGGCGCAGCAGCAGCCCGGTCAGAGCCACACCAATCATCAATAGGCCCAGCCCCACCATCACGCGGAACGACCAGAATACAATCGCCACCGGTGGTTGTTCGTCGCGGGCGACGTCACTAATGCCGGGGACTTCACCATCGCTACTGTGGGTCAGAATTAGGCTTGCCGAGCTGGGAATGCCGATTTCGAAGCGATTGGTCTGGGCGTCTTGGTCAGGCAAGGCGAATAAGAGTAGCGGTGCGTTAGATTGCGCTTCCCAATTGGCTTCCATGGCGGCGACTTTGGTCGGCTGGTGCTCCAGGGTGTTGATCCCGTGGAAATCACCGATCACCGCCTGAGCGGGCGTCAAAAACAGCAGCAGCCACAAGCACATGGAAAGCGCCTTTTTGTTCGCCTCCACGTCGCGCTTGCGTAGTAAGAACCAGGCACTCACCCCCGCCACCACAAAACCACCGGTGAGGAAAGACGCCATGCCCATATGAGCGAAGCGGTACCAGAACGAAGGGTTGAAAATGGCTTCCGACCAGGCGGTAATATGAAAACGTCCGTCGATCAGTTCAAACCCAGCGGGAGTCTGCATCCAGCTGTTTGCGGCGAGAATCCAAAACGAAGAGATAAACGTCCCAACGGCCACCATAATCGCAGCAAACAGGTGAACGCCCTCCGGAACTTTATGCCGGCCAAATAGCAGTACACCCAAAAAGGCGGCTTCAAGGAAAAACGCCGTGACCACTTCGTAACTCAATACAGGCCCTAAAAAGTTCGATGTGGCCAGCGAAAAATTACTCCAGTTGGTACCAAACTGGAATGACATCACAATTCCCGAGACCACTCCCATGCCAAAGACCACGGCAAATACCTTGGTCCAAAATAGCGCAAGGCGGTCCCATGCCGGGTTGTCAGTTTTATAGAAAAGTCCGTGCAGAAGGGCGATATAAGACGCTAAGCCAATCGTAAATACCGGAAAGATAGCGTGAAAACACACCACGAAAGCAAATTGTAGCCTGGATAATAATAGCGGATCGAGCTCCATGATGACCTCCCAGAGCGTGTCGTGGAAATGAGACAAGTAAATCCCAAGCGAGCACGTCAGGTATCATTTTTATGTTTTTGGAATATGCTTATCTCGACATCTTTATTCTAAACCAATCGCTATTTGCCTATAACTTAAAGCTTGCTTTTTGGGCTAGGGCGCATTGTCGCAGAGTGGTAATATCTCAAAATGTATAGACGTCTGTTTACCCGCCGTCAGGCGCTAGATGATAAATCTAGAGTGCTTGATAACTCATCATGATGATGGTTTGCTAAATTGTTAGCGTTACTTTTAGCAAGCGCACTGACGACGCTGTATTGAGTCTTAAATAGGGAGAATAAGAATGAAGATAGGTGCACCAAAGGAGAGTGCTCCGGGGGAAGCGCGTGTCGCGTTAACCCCCGAGAGTGCCAAGCAAATTCAGAAGCTGGGCCACGAGTGCTTAGTAGAAAGCGGCGCCGGCTTGGCAGCGGGCTTTAATGACGATACTTATCGCGATGCGGGCGTTACCGTTGTCGATAGTGTCGACGCGCTCTGGAACGACGCTGAGTTAGTGATTAAAGTCCGCGAGCCTTCTGATGAAGAGGCCGAGCGGTTGCGCAAAGGCCAGACCTTGATCGCTTTCTTTTGGCCGGCGCAAAACGAAGCGCTGCTGGAGAAGTGCAAGGCCCAGGGTGCTACCGTTATTGCCATGGACATGGTGCCGCGTATTTCCCGGGCCCAGAAGATGGACGCGCTCTCCTCCATGGCCAATATCGCCGGCTACCGGGCGGTGATTGAGGCGGGCAACAATTTTGGCCGCTTCTTTACCGGCCAAGTAACGGCGGCCGGTAAAGTGCCCCCCGCCAAGGTGCTGGTGATTGGCGCCGGTGTGGCGGGTTTGTCGGCGATCGGCACCGCTACCAGCCTGGGCGCCGTGGTGCGCGCCTTTGACGTGCGCCCCGAGGTCTCTGAGCAGATCGAGTCCATGGGTGCAGAATTCCTGTTCCTCGAATTTGATGAAAGTCAGGATGGTTCCGAAAGCGGTGGTTACGCAGCGCCTTCAAGCCCGGAGTTCCGCGAGAAGCAGCTTGAATGCTTCCGCGAGCAGGCCCCGGATGTGGACATTGTGATTACCACCGCGCTGATTCCCGGCAAGCCCGCGCCCAAGCTGTGGTTGGAAGATATGGTGGCGGCCATGAAGCCCGGTTCGGTGATTATCGACTTAGCGGCTGAAAAAGGCGGCAACTGCGATCTGACCAAGCCAGACGAGCGGGTAGTGTCGGATAACGGCGTGGTGGTGATCGGCTACACCGACTTCCCCTCGCGCATGGCCACCCAGTCATCGCTGCTCTACGCCACCAATATCCGCCATATGCTGACCGATCTGACGCCCGAGAAAGACGGCGTGATTAATCACAATATGGAAGACGATGTGATTCGTGGCGCTACGGTGACCCACGATGGCGAAATCACCTTCCCACCGCCGCCGCCTAAAGTGAAAGCGATTGGTGCGGCAAAGCCGAAAAAGAAAGAGAAGGAGCCCACGCCGGAGGAGAAAAAAGCCGCCGAGCAGGCGGCGTTCAAGGCACAAACCAAACGTCAAATCGGATTGTTGGCTGTTGGCGGTGTGCTTATGCTGCTGCTTGGCCAGGTGGCGCCGACCTCATTTATGCAGCATTTTATTGTCTTTGTGCTGGCCTGCTTTATCGGTTTCCAGGTGATTTGGAACGTGAGTCATTCGCTGCATACGCCTTTAATGGCGGTGACGAACGCGATCTCGGGCATCATTATTCTCGGTGCTATTTTGCAGATTGGCACGAGTAGCGTGATCGTGGGCATACTAGCGGCGATTTCGGTGCTGATCGCGTCAATCAATATCGTGGGTGGCTTCCTGGTGACACGCCGGATGCTGGCCATGTTCCAAAAATCTTAAGCGGCGGAGAGACGATATGTTAGGACAAGGATTCGTATCTGCCGCGGCAATCGCGGCGAGTGTGCTGTTTATTCTGTCGCTGGGCGGCCTGAGTAACCAAGAAAAAGCCAAACGAGCCGTGTGGTACGGCATTGTGGGCATGGCGGTGGCGGTGTTCTTTACCGCTTTAGGCCCGGGTATTGGCGGCTACTGGTGGCTGATTCCGATGATGGTGATTGGGGCAGGCATCGGTGTTTACGTAGCGGGCAAGGTCGAGATGACCGAAATGCCTCAGCTAGTGGCGGCGCTGCACAGCTTTGTGGGTTTAGCCGCTGTGTTTGTAGCCTGGAGCGCGGACTTAGAACGCCGCCGGGTCATGGCGGCGCAGGCAGTGGAGGGCGCCGCGCAGGAGTTTTCTGCTTTTGCTGCGCTGGTCGCCACCAAGGCCCCAGACGAACTCACCTTTCTGCAAATTGAGGTTGTTTTCGCCATCTTTATCGGCGCGGTGACCTTCACCGGCTCGGTAATAGCGTTTGGCAAGCTGGCAGGTAAAGTCGACGGTAAACCACGCCAACTGCCCGGCGGGCATATGCTCAACGCTGGGGCGGCCGCGCTGTCGCTGCTATTGGCAATTTTGTATCTCAACGGCGCAGGCTTCTGGACGCTGTTAGTCCTCGCGGCGCTAGCGTTCTTTATCGGCTATCACCTGATTATGGGTATCGGCGGTGCCGATATGCCGGTGGTGGTCTCGATGCTCAACAGCTACTCCGGCTGGGCGGCGGCAGCGGTCGGCTTTACGCTCTCCAATGACCTGTTGATTGTCACCGGTGCGCTGGTGGGCTCATCGGGTGCGATTCTGTCGTACATCATGTGTAAAGCGATGAACCGCAACTTCATTAACGTCATTTTGGGTGGCTTTGGCGGCACCCAGGGGCCCGCAGCGGAAATCGAAGGTGAGCAGGTGGCGATTGACGCCGCTGGCGTAGCCAGTGCCTTAAACGATGCCGACAGTGTGATTATTGTGCCGGGTTACGGCATGGCGGTGGCCCAAGCGCAAAGCGCAGTGAGCGACCTGGTGCGCAAGCTGCGCGCAGCGGGTAAAACGGTACGTTTTGCTATTCACCCGGTGGCGGGTCGCTTGCCAGGGCATATGAACGTCCTGCTGGCGGAGGCTAAGGTGCCTTACGACATCGTGCTGGAGATGGACGAAATAAACGACGATTTCCCCACTACCGATGTGGTGATCGTGATCGGCTCCAACGATATCGTTAACCCCGCGGCCGAAGAAGACCCCAATAGCCCCATCGCCGGTATGCCGGTGTTGAAGGTGTGGGAGGCCAAGCAGGTGTTTGTCAGCAAGCGCGGCCAGGGCACCGGCTACTCGGGTATCGAGAATCCCCTGTTCTTCAAAGACAACACTCGGATGTTCTACGGCGATGCCCGCGATAGTTTGAATACGCTGTTGCCGATGATTGATTAGGTCTCGATAGCGTAATAAGCCGCTAAGGTATGCTGTACTGAACCCTTGATGGCTGATTCATTAAACACGGAGCCCGCGAGCAATCGCGGGCTCCTTGGGTTGTGTGCATAGCGCCGGCACCTGCTATGGTCATTAACCGTTTTCTGTGTTGAGCACTCGCTACTATGAATCAACGCCCTAATCCTCGCGTGCTGCTGCGCTTGCTGGGTCTGCTTCGCCCCTACCGCCTACGGCTAGCGCTGGCTGGCCTTGCGCTACTCATGGCCTCTGGCAGCGTGCTACTGCTAGGTAATGGGCTGCGCCTTATGATCGACCAGGGGTTTCTTGACGCCGATCCCCAGGCATTAGCGCAAACGCTGGTTCTAATGCTGGTGGTCGTGGCCGTGCTGGCGCTAGCCTCTGCACTGCGCTACTACCAGGTGACTTGGATTGGTGAGCGTTTGGCCGCTGATCTGCGCCAGCGCGTGTTTGATCATTTACTCACGTTAGAACCCAGCTTTTTTGAGAGCGCAAGCTCCGGCCGCGCGGCTGGGGAAATAGCCTCACGGCTGACCGCGGACACTAGCGTACTGCAGAGCCTGTTTGGCTCCTCAATATCGCTGGCGCTACGCAATTTAGTCATGCTGGTGGGGGCGGTGGTATTGATGCTGGTCACCCAGCCGTGGCTTTCGGCGATGGTGCTGATTGGCATTCCAGCCACTCTGCTGCCCATCGTATGGTACGGCCGTCGGGTGCGACGGCTATCCCGCACCAGCCAGGACCGCGTGGCCGAGCTGGGTCGCTATGCCGAGGAGGCACTGAGCGGGATTAAAACGCTCCAGGCGTTTACCCACGAGGCGGTGGACAAAACCCACTATGGTCAGCGCGTCGAGCAAGCCTTTGGCAGCGCCGTAGAGCGCACCCAGCAGCGCGCCTGGCTGACCGGTGTGGCGATGCTGGTGGTGTTTACGGCGGTTGGGATAATGCTCTGGCAGGGCGGCCAGGCGGTGTTAGCGGGTACCATGAGTGCCGGTGAACTCTCGGCGTTTATTTTCTACGCGGTGCTGGCGGCGGGTGCCATCGCCACCCTGGCCGAAGTCGCGGGGGATGTGCAACGCGCGTCAGGGGCGGCGGAACGGCTCTTAGAACTGCTGGATACCCAGCCCGCTATCCAATCGCCCGCTCACCCGGACACGCTGGCTAAGCCACTGCGCGGTGAGATTAGGCTGGAAAACATCACCTTCGCCTACCCTGGTCGGGAAACGCCAGCGCTTGAGGCGTTCGATCTGGCTATCCAACCCGGCGAGCGGGTAGCCGTGGTCGGGCCTTCGGGGGCGGGTAAAAGCACGCTCTTGGCGCTGCTGCTGCGCTTTTATGATCCTAGCCAAGGGCGAATTACGCTCGATGACCATGATATTCGTTGCTTAGACCTTGCCGCCTTGCGCAGTGCCATGGGTCTCGTGGCGCAGGAGCCGGTGCTGTTTAGCGGCTCGGTTGCCGAGAACCTGCGCTACGGCGATCCCGAGGCTGATATCGATAGATTGCGCATTGCCGCCCAGGACGCCAGTGCCCTCGACTTCATCGATGCTCTGCCCCAAGGCTTTGATACCCCGCTGGGCCCAGGTGGTGTGCAGCTTTCCGGTGGCCAGCGTCAGCGGCTCGCTATCGCCAGGGCGCTGCTTAAAGATCCTGCGGTGCTGTTATTGGATGAAGCCACCAGCGCCTTGGATGCGGAGAGCGAGCGCTTGGTGCAGCAGGCGCTGGACAGGCTGATGGTGGATCGTACCAGTATCGTCATCGCCCACCGGCTCGCGACGGTGGTTGCCGCAGATCGTCTGCTGGTACTCGACGGCGGGCGGCTTGTGGCCGCGGGCACACACAGTGAATTGATCAACACCAGCGAGCTTTATCGTCATTTAGCCGCGTTACAGTTTGGCTAATGCTTATCGTCCTTACCCAGTTGCTCTACACTCGGTGTTTGTATTCTATTAACGAAGGATAACCGCATCGATGTTGGGATTCCTGCAGGGATTTTCCTACGGCCTGTTTATGACTTGCTTGCCGTGGTTGCTAGTCGGCCTCGTCAATCCTGCCCTGGCGCTTCCGGTGGTGGCCCAGGGTCGGCTGCAGGTGATCCTCCGCTATTGCCTGATCGTTCCTTTCATCAGCCTGCTGATGTGGCTGACCTCGCTATGGGGTGGTTTCAGCCCCAGCCTGTTGGGCTGGCTGGCAGGCATCGTTGCCATTCCCGTGGCGCTACCCGTCGAGCGTTCGCTGCGCGGCTGGCTGGCCCGACGTCGCGCGCGTCGCCGCGAAGCTCAACGCGTGGCCGAGGTGCGCCAGCGGCGCGCTGAGGAAGAGCGCAAGGCCTATGAGGCGGGAGTGGTCGTGCTTGACCCGGAAAGACCGCCCGAGGGCGCCGACGATCTGGTATTGGCCATGTGTCGGGCCAAGCAGCGTCTATTGGAGGCTGACCGGCCCGACTTGGCGATTCTGGCGGACCGTCTCTATAGCCGCTACCGTCATGTGATGGATGTGTTGAGTAGCCGTTTCCACACCGGTGAGCTGGCCTTCGAGCGTTCACGCGGCCTAGTGTCTCAGGTTTGTCTCGGCGCGGTGGATACGCTGACCACCATCGCGTCCCAAGCGCGCGGGGTGGTCAGCGTGGACGGCGATTACGTGCGGCGTCGTCTAGCCAAAGGCAAGCAGCTGAGCGAGGAGGAGCGCGCCGCGCTGGTGCGGCGTCTGGACCTGTTGGTGGAAACCGAACACCGGCTGAACGAGCTCTCCGCACGGATTGAATCGGCGCTGACCGTGCTCGACGATACCGCCGTTTCCATGGCGCGAATCGAGACGGCGCGCCCCCAGGCGTCGGTAACCACCGAGAAGGCGCTGGAGGACCTGCGCCGCTTTGTCGAAGGCGCGGATCGCTATGCGCGCAAAGATTAAACCGACGGCCGTTGGCCCTTGGCGCCCTTTACGACGGTTTTATGAATAGCACAGGAGATGCCCATGACGCAGCAACCCGATGATGATCGTCGCCTCTCCCTGCCGCCGGTGGATGAGATCGCTAGTCAATTAGGTACCCGTCAGGCCGATTCGGTCGACCCCGAGCTTGAGGCCATGGCCGACCGCTTTGTCGACGAAATCCTCGACCAAGGTGACGAAGAATCGCTGGTTAGCCAGCGCCGCGCCGTGGATGAAATGGGGCTTGAGTTACAGCAGCAGGCCGCCCATCGTAGTGCCATGCTGCAGACGCCGCTGCGCAAGCTTGCCCACCAGGGCGATGAAGGCGGCCCGGTCGCCAAGGCGCTGAGCGACCTGCGCGGGCGCATGGAGGGGCTCGACCCTGCTCGCCATCGTTTGGCGCCGAGCCCGCTGGATCGCGTGCTGGCGATGATTCCCGGTATCGACAGTCGTGTACAGCGCTACTTCCAAAAGTTTGAGAATGCCCAACAGGCGCTAGACGCGATCATCGAAGAGCTGGAAAGCGGGCGCGACATGCTGCAGCGTGACAACCTCACCCTGAGCGATGACCAACAGGCGCTCAATAACATCCTGCGCGAGCTGAACCGCCAAATTGCCTTGGGCCGTTTGATCGACCGTCGCCTACAGGACGCTGCCGCTGCCCGTGATGGCGATGATCCCCAGCGTCAATTTATCGAGGAGGAGCTGCTCTTTCCCCTTCGTCAGCGCATTGTTGACCTTCAGCAGCAGCTGGCGGTGAGCCAGCAGGGCGTGCTGGCGCTAGAAGTCATCATTCGCAACAACCGTGAATTGATGCGTGGCGTGGACCGGGCGATCAACGTCACCGTTTCAGCCCTCACCGTGGCGGTGACCGTGGCCATGGCGATGGCCAACCAGCGGCTGGTGCTCGACCGCGTCGAAGCCCTTAATAACACCACCTCGCAAATGATCGGCGGAACCGCGAAAGCCCTGCGCCAGCAAGGCGTGGATATCCAGAAGCGGGCTTCCGGTGCGATGCTCGACATGCAAGTGCTCGAAGAGGCCTTTGGCGAGGTCATGGGTGCGATTGATGATCTCTCGCGCTATCGTCAGGAGGCCCTGCCGCAGCTGGATGAACAGATTGACCGCCTTGCCACCCTGTCGCAGCAGGGAAATGCGTCGATTGAGCGGCTCCGCGAAGGCAGTGAGGCGCAGCCCCAGGACGGTCGATTTGACAAGCCCGGTGGATAAAAGCAGACACCGCTCTCAGCAAGCATCACCGGTGAATGATGATACGTAAATGCAGGTTTTATCGCATGATCGATAAAAGCTATTAGAGCGTTGATGAAAAGCAAATTGTGACTATAAGAGAAGTGCTTTAAAACTGTGACATGTAAATGCAGCGCTCTCTTTTCTGCGTGGATGGCAAAACGCTAAACAGACCGTAGGGCGCTCATCATTTGTTGGCTTGGTGGTGACCAAGACAAAAGCAAGAAGGGGAGAGAAATATGAGTGGTAAATGTCCTGTCATGCACGGTGGCAATACCTCGACCGGCACATCGAACAAAGATTGGTGGCCGGAAAGCATTAACCTGGATATGTTGCACCAGCACGATCGCAAAACGAATCCGATGGATGCCGACTTCGACTATCGCGAAGAAGTCAGAAAGCTCGATTTTGACGCGCTTAAGCAAGATGTTCATGCGCTGATGACCGACAGTCAATCCTGGTGGCCGGCTGATTGGGGTCACTACGGCGGCCTAATGATCCGCATGGCGTGGCACTCTGCGGGCACCTATCGCTTGGCCGACGGCCGTGGCGGCGGCGGTACCGGTAGTCAGCGTTTTGCACCGCTGAACTCCTGGCCGGATAACGTTAGTCTTGATAAGGCACGTCGCCTATTGTGGCCGATCAAGAAAAAGTACGGCAATAAGATCAGTTGGGCCGACCTGATGATTCTGGCGGGTACAGTTGCCTACGAATCCATGGGCCTACCGGCTTACGGTTTCTCATTCGGCCGCGAAGATGTTTGGCACCCGGAAAAAGATATTTACTGGGGTGCTGAGAAAGAGTGGTTAGCACCTTCTGACGAACGTTACGAAGACGTAACCAAGCCAGATACCATGGAAAACCCGCTGGCGGCGGTGCAAATGGGGCTGATCTACGTTAACCCAGAAGGCGTTAACGGTGTGCCCGACCCGCTAATGACGGCAGAGCACGTGCGTACGACGTTTGCGCGCATGGCGATGAACGACGAAGAGACCGCAGCACTCACTGCCGGTGGTCACACCGTCGGGAAGTGCCACGGTAACGGCGATGCGGCAGCGCTGAGTGCTGAGCCAGAAGCGTCTGCGGTTGAAAACCAGGGCTTTGGCTGGGGCAACCCAACCATGGGCGGCAAGGCGAGCAATGCCGTGACATCCGGCATTGAAGGCGCTTGGACCACCAATCCGACCCAGTTTGATATGGGTTACTTCGACCTGCTGTTTGGCTACGAGTGGGAGCTTAAAAAGAGCCCGGCCGGTGCTAATCAGTGGGAGCCTGTCGACATTAAGGAAGAAGACAAGCCGGTTGACGCCACTGATCCCTCTATTCGCCACAATCCGATCATGACCGATGCGGACATGGCCATGAAGATGGACCCGACCTACCGCGCCATTTGTGAAAAATTCATGGCGGATCCCGAGTACTTCAAGCATACGTTCGCTAAGGCGTGGTTCAAGCTGACCCACCGTGATCTAGGTCCAAAAGTACGTTATATCGGCCCTGACGTGCCTGCTGAAGATTTGATCTGGCAAGATCCGGTCCCGGCTGGCAGTATTGATTACAGCGAAGAAGTGGTTAAGCAGAAAATCGCTGAAAGCGGCCTTAGCAACAGCGATATGATCACCACTGCGTGGGACAGCGCCCGTACCTACCGTGGTTCTGACATGCGTGGCGGTGCCAACGGTGCCCGCATTCGTTTGGCGCCCCAAAAAGATTGGGAAGGCAACGAGCCTGATCGTCTCGCCAAAGTGCTGGCGGTATACGAGCAGATTTCTGCCGACACCGGTGCCAGCGTTGCCGACGTGATTGTTCTGGCCGGTAGCCTAGGGGTCGAAAAAGCTGCCAAGGCGGCGGGTTACGAGGTTCGCGTGCCGTTCACCAGAGGCCGCGGTGATGCTAGCGATGAAATGACCGATGGTACTTCGTTTGAGCCGCTCGAGCCGCTGGCCGATGGCTTCCGTAACTGGCAGAAGAAAGACTATGTGGTCAAGCCGGAAGAGATGCTGCTGGATCGCGCTCAACTGATGGGGCTGACAGGGCCGGAAATGACCGTGCTACTTGGCGGTATGCGGGTGCTCGGCACCAACTACGCTGGCACCAAGCATGGCGTATTCACCGACCGTGAAGGCCAGCTGACCAATGATTTCTTCGTCAATCTGACCGACATGAAGAACAGCTGGAACCCGGTTAGCAATAGCGCTTATGAAATCCGCGACCGTGAAACGGGCGCCGTTAAATGGACAGCGACCCGCACCGATCTGGTATTCGGTTCTAACTCGGTTCTGCGCTCCTATGCCGAAGTCTACGCTCAGGACGACAATGAAGAGAAATTCGTCAAAGACTTCGTCGCTGCCTGGACGAAAGTGATGAACGCGGATCGCTTTGACGTCGCGTAAGCACTATAGGCTTTAGCACTACTAGTTAGTCAGTCAGCTAAACCCGCATCCAAGGATGCGGGTTTTTTTGGGTGCTAAAACCCGCTATGGTTAATTTTTCGCTTTTATCATCGGTAAAAGCGGGCAATAGTCCCAAATTGCCAATCACTACTTCCGCGCGGAAAGGAGCTGACATTGAAACGCAGTAAATGGATATGGCTTGTATGGGTCGTCGTCTTGCTGAGCGGTTTAGTGCCTTACACGCTGTTGAGCGATGTGGCGCGGTGGTATGGCAGCTTCCTGTTTTGGGCGGTTGCAGGCGTTGTGGTCATTGCGGTGAATGTGTTGATCACTAGAGATTTTGAGGAACACAGCGATGACTGAAACACTAATTTGGTGGTCTATCGCCATCTATTTCGTCATCGCTATCGTGATTGCGCTGATGTCCCGGCAGGGCCAGCTTGACAGTATGTCGGGTTACTTTTTGGGCAACCGGAAAATGAACGGGTTTGTCTCAGCGCTGAGTTACAGTGCGACGACGTACAGCGCTTTTATGATGGTGGGGCTGGCAGGCCTTACCTACGCCGGTGGCGTGGGGGCGCTCGGCTTTGAAATTATCTACTTTGCTGGCGTTTCCCTGGTGGCTATTTTTGGGCCCAGATTCTGGGCCGTTGGCAAGAAATTTGGCTTTGTGACTCCCAGCGAAATGCTGGGGTACCGCTACCATAGCAAGCATGTCGCCATGGCGGTCTCAATGGCCAGCTGCATCTTTCTGATTCCTTACTCGGCGGTTCAGCTCGCAGGCGTTGGCTACCTGCTGCAAGGCATGACCGATGGCGCGATTGACTTTACCACCGGGGTAGTGCTGGCGACGGTGATCGCTATTTTCTTCTCCTATGTGGCGGGGATTCGTTCGGTGATGTGGACCGACTCGCTCCAGGCCATCATGATGATCGTGGCTTCCACGCTAGTGGCATTTTTGGTGATTCAAGGCCTGGGTGGCTTTGGGGTGCTATTCGATACGCTGGCAACCGAGCATCCGCAGTCGCTAACAGTGCCTGGGCCGGGTCTCTTCAGCGTTGTGACCTTTCTGGGACTGACCATCCCCTGGTTCTTCTTTAGCCTGTCTAATCCGCAGGTTAGCCAGCGCCTGTTCATGCCCGCCTCGCTGCGCTCAATGCGTCAGATGCTGCTTGGCTTTTTAGTGTTTGGCTTTATCTACACTATCGTGTCGGTGTTATGGGGGTTCTCGGCATTGGTCGCGTTCCCCGGTCTTGAAAGTTCGGATTTAGCCACCCCCACGTTATTGGGGTCGGAGTTTGTTCCCCCGGTGCTCGGTGTGATCGTGATGATCGGCATCATGGCTGCAGCGGTGTCCACCATTGATTCGATTATGCTGACGCTGGCTTCTATGCTGTCCCGTGATGTTTATGCCAACGTCAAACCCAACGCCAGTGAAAAGCGCCAATTGCTGGTGGGTAAGTTTGTGGTGCCGGTGATTGCGCTAATGGCATTGGGCTTTGCCGAGCTGCAGTTGGACCTTATCGCGATACTGTCGGTGGCGGCCTCTTCTGGCCTGGTGGCCATGGTGCCCACGATTATCGGGGCCTTTTACTGGAAAGGCGGTTCCTCTGCCGGAGCACTGGCGAGCGTAGTGGGGACGAGCATTTTTGTGTTGCTGATGTACGCCACCGGTAACTCGCTGTTGGGCTTGCCCGCCGGCGTGTGGGGTATCGTGGTTGCTAGCGTGCTTTTTGTCGGCGTTAGCCTAATGACCAAGCCGCATCAAGCCTCGAGAGATGCCTTCTTAACTGCCATCGCCGAAGAGCTGGGTAAAAAGCGCCGTTAGCCACCTAGCGCCTATGGGCCCAAACCGTTAGCTGATGTCGGTAATCATACTGGGCCTGGCTGGCGCTGACCGGCGTTAACCACACCTGAGTGCCAGGCAGGCACTGGGCCAGCGTAGCGCAGGCGATCGGTGTGAGCGCCCCCAAACGCGGATAGCCGCCGATGGTTTGGCGGTCGTTCATCAACACGATAGGCTGGCCGTCTGGCGGCACCTGCACCGCTCCCAGCGGAATGCCTTCGGAAATAATCCCCGTCAGCGAGCCGTATAGGGCCGGGCCGGTGAGTCGCACACCCATTCGGTCGGCGCGGTTATCCACTGTCCAGGGTTGATTGAACGCCTGAAAAAGCGCGCGGCCGCTGAATGAGGCGATTTGCGAACCGAGCACGATGGGTAAGCGGCAACTAGACCCAGGTAGGCGCGGGCCTTGGCTGTCAGGAATGCGGCGTACAGCAGGGGCGGTGCCTTTCCAGGTTAAACGGTCGCCCACGTTTAGTGGTTTGCCATCTTCGTGCAGGCCGCCGAATTGCTCACGAGCAGTGCAGGCGCGGCTGCCCAGCACCTCCGGTGCATTCAGCCCACCGGGAAAGGCGAGATAGGCGCGCAAACCATGGCGCGGTTGGTGGAATACCAGGCGCTGGCCCGGCAGTAGCTTAAAGCTGGTATTGGGGGGAAGAGGTTTATCATCCACCTGGGCATCCAGGTCTGCGCCGGTCAGCGCTAGGCGCACCTCGCACTCGGTTTCAAAACTCAAACCGCCGCCCATCACGATTTCCAGCGCGGCGCTGTTTAAGGCGTTGCCCAGCAGCCAGTTGGCCCAGCGAAAGGCGATCCAGTCGGCAGCGCCGCCCTGAGTAACGCCTAAATGGCCGACGCCAAAGCGCCCGGCGTCTTGAATCAGCGCCAGTGGGCCTGTCTGTTTAACCACCAGCCCTGTTTGTGCTTCATTGGCAGCTGCATGGCTCATGGGCGCTCCTCCATGGGCGTGGTATCGCCACCGTCGGCTTCAAACTCTGCGCGGGAGATCGCTCTAAAGCGCACCTTGTCGCCGGGGCGCAGCAGTGGCTCGCCGCGTTTGGCGTGCTCGAATAGCGGCACATTGGTGCGACCCAGAATGTTCCAGCCGCCCGGCGAGAGCAGCGGATAAATCGCGGTTTGACGCTCAGCAATGCCCACGCTGCCTGCCGCCACCTTGCGGCGCGGCGTTTTCAAGCGTGGCGTAGCGAGCGCTTCATCTACCAAGCCCATAAAGCCGTAACCGGGGGCAAACCCCAGCGCGAACACGCAGTAGTCGTGGTTGCAGTGCTGCTCAATCAGCTTATCAACGCTTAAACCAGCACGTTTGGCGACGAGAGGCAGTTCGGGGCCCACGCTTTCGTCGTACCACACGGGAATGTCGTGCAACTCACCGGCTTGCGTGTCGACGGGTTTGAGGCAGGAAAGCGCCTGGTTAATCAGCGTGAGAGCCTCAGTGTGATCCATCTGCTGGCAGTCGTAATGGACCAATAGCGTGGTGTAGGAGGGCACCAGATCAATTAATGCTGAACCAAAGGCCTTACGTAGCGTTTGGTCGGCGGCAATCACCCAGCCCATATTGGCTTCGTCGATGGCGTCGAACAATCGCACCATCAGGGCGTCCATGGCGGCGGTCTCAGCGCGCACTTCGCTTCTTTCAGTTCTTCTTTCAGTAATGGGATTCACACCGTCTCCAGCGCCTGAAAGGCCTCACGAATAGCGCGTACGGCAGCCACTGACTCGGGGTTATCGCCGTGTACACACAGCGTATCGCAGGCTAACGGTAGCGACGTTCCGTCAAGCGCAGTGAGCGGCTCGCCTTTGGCCAGCATTACCGCTTGATTGACGATGGTGTTCTGGTCGTGGTGCACGGCGTTAGGCAGGCGTCGCGAGGCCAAGTGGCCGTTTCCATCATAAGCACGGTCGGCAAAGGTCTCGAACCACAGGGTAATGCCCATTTTGGCGGCCAGCTCGCGGTGCGGGTCGGGGTCGGCGGTGGCCATCATCATTAACGGCAGGCTGGCATCATAAGCACGTACCGCGCGCATAACGCCCTCGAGCAGCGCCGGATTGGCGGCCATGTCGTTGTATAGCGCCCCGTGAGGTTTGATATAGCTCAGCCGGGTACCTTCGGCTTGGCAGATTCCCGCCAAAGCGCCGACTTGGTAAAGCACTATATCTTCCACCTCTTCCGGCGAGCAGGCCATGGAGCGGCGCCCAAAGCCCATCAAATCAGGGTAGCTAGGGTGGGCGCCAATGCGCACATCATGCTGCACAGCGAGCTTGACCGTGCGGCGCATGACATGGGGGTCGGAGGCGTGGAAGCCACAGGCGATGTTGGCGCAGTCGACATAAGGCATCGCATCGGCATCCAGGCCAAGGTGCCAGTTGCCGAAACTTTCGCCCATATCGCAATTAAGCAGGGGGATGGCCATAGCGATTCCTATCGTTGAGGCGGTTGATCTTTTTTACTTGGCTGAAGCTGAATTGTCATCCACCCTAAATATATAAACAGGGCTTGCCCAGTGCCAATCGTTTGGGGAAATAGTCACTAGCCACTTATGACGTTATGCATCGGCGTGATAAAAGCGTTGGTTAGCGTTAGCGAATGTAGGCCGCTCAAGGCTTACGCTGGCATAACGGCAGCAACACTATCAATAGACAAGGTAATAGCCATCAAGAGGGTTCTCACCATGCGCAAGACACTAACGTC
Source organism: Halovibrio sp. HP20-59 (assembly GCF_033052795.2). Lineage (NCBI taxonomy): Bacteria > Pseudomonadati > Pseudomonadota > Gammaproteobacteria > Oceanospirillales > Halomonadaceae > Halovibrio > Halovibrio sp. HP20-59. The sequence goes on along the minus strand of NZ_JAWJUW020000003.1, from coordinate 133,710 downwards.
GACACTGCTCCCTTCCACACTTTTGCTAGCGACCGCCTGCGGTTTTTCGCTAACGGCCCAGGCCGCCGAGTGGGCCATGGCGACGCCTTACGGCGATGCCAGTTTTCATACTCAGAACAACAAGCAGTTTGCGGAAGATGTGGCTGAAGCCACCGATGGAGAACTCACCATTACCGTGCATAGCGGTGGTTCACTGGTATCGCATGGTGAAATCAAGCCGTCTGTCCGCCGCGGCACCATCGATGCGGGGGAAATCTTCCTGTCAGTGCTCTCCAACGAGGACCCTATTTTTGAAATCGATACCTTGCCGGGGGTGGCAGGCAGCTATGACGATGCTTACGCGCTGTGGGAAGCGACCAAGCCGATGATCACCGAGCTGTTTGCCGAGGAGGGGCTGATGCCGCTCTACGCGGTTGCCTGGCCGGCACAGGGTATCTATACCGCTGAGCCGCTCACCGACCCTGAACAGTTCGAGGGCCTGCGCGTCCGGGCGCCGAATATTAATACCCAGCGTTTCATCGAGAACCTGGGCGGCAGCCCGACGGAAACCGAAGAGTCAGACATTCCCACCGCCTTCAGCACCGGCCGGGTGGATGCCATGATTACCTCAAGTTCTACCGGTAATGCGATGGCCGCGTGGGATTACGTCAGCGACTATACCGAGGCTAATCTGTGGCTGCCGAAAAATATTGTGTTTATTAACCAACGTAGTTTCGATGGCCTAGATGAAGCCACCCAAGAAGCGCTGATGGAAGCTGCCGAACGCGCTGAAGAGCGTGGCTGGGAGATGAGCCGCGAAGATAACCAAGCAAGCCTGGCCGCGTTGGAGGAGAACGGTATCACGGTGTCTGAGCCTAACGAGGCGATTTCAGAGGCGCTGCAAGAAGCCGGAGATGAGCTGTTTGAAGACTGGCAATCGCGCGCCGATGACGACGCCAAACAGGCGCTGGAAACCTACCGCGAGCAGCGTGACAACTAAGCGCCATCGTGTTGTCTGTGCAGAGGTGGTAGCCCCGCCTCTGCTTTTTCCATGCACTTCGTGAGGCGGCGAACATGCGATTTAAATTCGACAAACTCTATCGCCTCGGGGCGTGGGGTGCTGCGGTGTGCATGGTGGCGATCTGTGCGCTAATAGCGCTCCAAGTGGCTTTTCGCGCGGTAGACGCGCTGATGGTGCTGGTGGGATTGAGCCGTTTGGGTCTGCGAATTACCGGTGTGTCGGAAATTGCCTCTTATCTATTGGTCGGGGCGACCTTTTTGGGCTTGGCCTATACTTTTGTGCACCACGCCCATATTCGAATGACACTGCTGATTACCCGGTTGCCACCGGCCGCCCGGGTCTGGTTCGAGGTGTTTGGTCTCACTATCGCTCTGGCGATCAGTATTGTGCTCAGCTACGGCCTGATCGGGTTGGTGAGAGAAAGCCTGGAGTACAACGATGTGTCTTCAGGGTTTGTGTCGATTCCTCTGTGGATTCCCCAGCTCGTACTCGTGACCAGCGTTGGGTTGCTGTGTCTGGCGCTGGCAGAAGCCTTGTTCATGGCGCTACGGATTGCTATTCGTGACCCAGCGAGTTTTCAAGACCCTGCTCAGCCAACTGCCTCCCCCGACGACAGTGAGGGGTTGTGAGTCTATGTCAGCCAGGTCTATGTCAGCTAAGCCAATAGCCACTCAGGCTATGCCGTTTTCTCTGGAGATGCCCTCGTGCTAACCTTCAGTCTCGCTACTGTATTGACCCTTGTGTTGCTGCTGGGAAGCGGCGTGTGGATCGCCTTTGCGTTAATCGGCACTGCCTGGATAGCGTTAGCATTCTTTAGCGCCTTCTCACCCGGGGCGATTCTGGCTTCCGACTTCTGGGGGGCTAGCTACGGTTGGGATCTTACCGCACTGCCGATGTTCATCTGGATGGGCGAGATTCTGTTTCGCTCAGGGCTTGCCGATAATATGTTTCGTGGCCTGTCTCCGTGGTTAAACCGAGTGCCAGGACGTTTATTGCACACCAATATCATTGGTAGCGGGATGTTTGCCGCCGTGTGCGGCTCATCGGCGGCGACGTGCGCCACGGTGGGTAAAATGACCCTGCCGGAACTTGAACGGCGGGGCTACGACAGCAATATGGCGATTGGCACTTTGGCCAGCGCCTCGACCCTGGGGCTGTTAATTCCGCCCTCCATCATGCTGATCGTTTACGGCGTGGTCACTGAACAGTCAATTTCTCGGCTATTTATGGCGGGTATCGGCCCTGGTCTGATGATTTTGGCGATGTTCATGAGTTATCTCATCTTATGGGCGCTATTTAAAGGTAACCGCGAAGGGCTAACCGGTGAAGATGAATCCAGCATGAGCTTTGTCGAAAAGCTGCGTAATACCTGGTCGCTATTGCCTGTTCTGCTACTGATCGGGGGGATTATCTTTTCGATTTATGGCGGCTTGGCATCGCCCACGGAGGCCGCGGCGGTGGGGGTGGTGCTGTCGATGGTGATTGCGCGCTTTAACGGCCATTTTGATCGCGAAATATTCAAAAGCTCGCTGTTTGCCGCCGTGCGAACCGCCTGCATGATCGCATTTATTATCGCCGGGGCGTCGTTTTTGACGTCGGCCATGGGCTTTACCCAAGTACCCATGAAGCTGGCACAGGCGATTGGCGAAATGGGGCTATCGCCCACCATGCTGCTGATTGCGCTCACCTTACTGCTGCTGGTGATGGGCTGCTTTCTCGATGGCATTTCGCTGATCCTACTGGTCACTGCGATTATCATGCCGCTGGTGAGCGCTGCGGGGTTCGATTTGATCTGGTTCGGTATTTATCTGGTCGTGGTGGTTGAGATGTCGCAGATCACGCCGCCGGTTGGCTTCAACCTGTTCGTGATTCAGGGGCTAACCGGAAAGGATATCCTGACCATTACCAAAGCCACGCTACCGTTCTTCCTACTGATGCTGCTGGCGATTGCTGTCATGCATACCTTTCCAGGTATCGCCCTCTACCTGCCGGAGGCGATGAATCGTTAAACGCCCACTATATTAACCCCTGTTCCGTATTTAAGTTTTTTGTATCAATGCTTAGATGTTTCAGAGGCTTTCCTTACCGGGCCATTTTCAAGTTAAGCTGGAAACAGCTATTGACGGGTGAGAGCACTGATGCGGATAGGAATCGAAGCGGCAGATATTTTTCGCCAGCTGGCCGAGGGAGCCGCGCAAAGTGGCACGCCGTGCTTTTATGCCAACCTGGTTGAACGCTTAGCCACAGTGCTGGGCGTTGACCATGTGCTAGTGGCCGATGTGACTCAGCCACACCAAGTGGAGACGCTGGCGGTTTGGTCACAGATTGGCCTGCTCAGCAATATTACTTACTCGCTAGCCGGTACGCCTTGTGAAACCGCACTAGGGCGCGAGCCTTGCCTGTATGCGCGTGATGTTCAATCTCGCTTTCCTGACGACAAGCTGCTTGCTGAATTGGGTGCCGAGAGCTATCTGGGGCGGGCGCTCTATGCGCCAGATGGGGCGCTGATTGGTTTATTAGCCGTGCTTAAAAACTCACCCATGCAGTTGGGCGAGTTAGCCCATGAAATACTGCAAATCGCTGCTGCCCAAGCGGGTGCTGAGTTGAGTCGCCAAAAGGCCGAGCAGGCATTAAGAAAAAGTGAAGCAGTCGCGCACGAAAGTGAGCGCCGCCTGAACACCTTGCTGAACCATCTGCCGGGGATGGCCTATCGCTGCTTGAATGACCGCAATTGGAGCATGCAACTGGTTAGCCAGGGGGCCGAGGAGTTGACCGGGTATCAGCCTGACGAGCTGCAACATAATCGCTTGATCAGCTTTGCAGCGCTCATTCATCGCGACGATCAAGACACTCTATTTCGTGAGGTGCAGTCGGCGATTGCCCGCCAGCGACCTTATCGAGTGACCTACCGGTTACACCACCGTGATGGCAGCGACCGGTGGATGTGGGAGCAGGGCCAAGCGGTTTTGGATGAGGCCGGCGAGGTCGTTTGTCTGGAAGGTTTTATTTCGGATGTCACCGATCAGCAAGAGGCTCAGCGGGTGCAAAACGCCGTTGTGCAGGTAGCCTCTTCAGTCACCATTCAAGATGGCGATGGCTATTTTCAACAACTGATAGGCACCCTGGTTGAGGTGCTGGAAGCCGACGCCGGCTTTATTGCCCTTCTGGATCAGCCACCACAGCAAGGCGATCAGGTAGGTGAGCAGGCGACGACCGTTAGTATGGTGGTAGACACTGTTCAACTTGAGCAGCAATCGTTTGCCTTAGCGTCAACCTCCAGCGAGCAAATCGTCCGCGATCGCGAGGCAGTGGTGCGTAATGGGCCTCTATTGTCGTTGCCGGGCACCTCACTACAAGCCAGAGCGTGGATTGGGCGTCGCTTAGATAATATAAACGGCGAGGCCATCGGTGTGATGGTGGTTTTTTACCGTCAACCGCTGACGACCAATGCGTTTGCCACCTCCGTATTGAAAATCCTTTCTACCGGCGCCTCTGCAGAGCTTGAGCGCCGCCGCGACCGCCGCCATATGCACCAACTGGCCTATATGGATAGCACCACCGGTTTACCCAACCGGGCGTACTTTCTGGAGTCGTTGCAACGCCTGGGCAATGACGCAGAGCAGGGAAAGCACACGCTTAGTTTGCTGTTATTGGATATCCGGCGTTTTAAAGAAGTTAACGATCTGCACGGCCATCACGTGGGTGATCAACTACTGATGACGGTTGCCGCTCGTTTGCGGCAGGTAGACCTTTCAGGCGGTGAATTGGCGCGGTTATCAGGCGATGAGTTTGCCGTATTGGTGGCGGGCGCTACTGAAAGCGATGTACACCGTATTGTGACGCAGCTACGGGCGGAGGTGAGCCGCCCGATCACTATTGAGCAGCGTATCTTTCACCTTGAGGTGAGTATCGGCTTTGGTTGCTATCCGCAAGAGGTAAACCATACCAGCGAGTTGTTTAACGCCGCCAGCATTGCCCTACATCACGCCAAACAGCGCGAAAATAGCACCTGTCCTTATACCCAAGCCATGCGCCATGGGCTTCAGCGTCGCCAGGTGATGAGCGAACGGCTCAGCGCTGCCATCACTGAGCACAAGCTAAAGCTTTATTTTCAACCTCAGATAGACCTGGTTAGCGGACGGCTTACCGGTGCCGAAGCATTGTGCCGCTGGTACGACGCCGAGTTGGGCTGGGTTAGCCCGTGTGAATTTATCCCGCTAGCGGAAGAGTGTGGTTTGATCCGCATGCACGGTGACTGGATGTTAACAGAAGCAGCAAGGCAGTTAAGCGTTTGGCAAACAGGCAATACACCGTTGCCCGGACGGCTATCGGTTAATCTTTCCGCTCAGCAGTTTGCAGACCCCCAGTTGACGGCGCGTATTGGCTATCTCACGGCCGGTGTGCCGCCGAGTGCTATTGGGCTGGAACTCACCGAAAGCGAGTTTATGCGTGATCCTGACCAAGCCGTTGAGATTACTCACGCCATGCGCCGAGCAGGCTATCTACTCGCTATTGACGACTTTGGTACCGGCTATTCTTCGCTCGCCTATTTGCGTCGTTTTGCCGCTGACACACTGAAAATTGATATCTCGTTTGTGCGTGAAATGCTCGAAAATCACAATGACCGCACGATCGTACAAACCATTATTGCCATGGCAAAGGCACTTGATATGAAGACCGTGGCAGAAGGCGTCGAAACCCCAGAGCAGGCCCGTTTGCTGGCTAAAATGGGGTGTAATGAAGCTCAGGGCTATTGGTTTGGCCATCCGCTACCGGCGGATGAGTTTGCGGCGGTGTGGTTAACGACTTAGCGTCATCGTCCTGTCATCACCTTTGGCATACCCTACGCACCGCCAACCCGCGATGATAGGAGTGCTCCCATGCGTCTGGCCCTGTTTGATCTTGATGACACCCTCCTGGACGGAGACTGCAGCGACCGCTGGAATTTATGGATGATAGAGCAAGGTTGGATCAGCGATGCCGACGCCTTTATGGCGCGGGCGGAGCAAATGCACCAGGCCTATCACGCTGGGAAGCTAAAGCTTGAAGAGTATTTGGCCATGACCCTGGCGCCGCTGCGAGGGCGCCGGGTGAAAGATGTGCAAAAAGAGGTCGAGCGCTTTGTGGCCACGCACCTTCAGCCGCGTATTTTTGAACAAGCCTGGGCCTGCCTGGAAGCGCACCGCCAGGCAGGCGATACACTGCTACTGATTTCCGCCTCGTCACGCCATCTGGTTGAGCCGATAGCGACCACTCTGGGCATTGAACATGTGCTGGCGGTCGAGCTAAGTGTCGAGAACGGTGTCAATGAGGACGCGCGCTATACCGGTGGCAGCGAAGGTATCTTTTCCTATCGTGGCGGCAAGGTGCTGCGCTTGAAACAGTGGCTGGCCGAACAGCAAGTTATCCCTAGCCATACCACGTTCTACTCAGACTCCCGCAACGACCTCCCGCTGCTACAGTACGTGGACTGCCCCGTGGCGGTTAACCCCGATCCAGTACTCGCTGAGGTGGCTAGCGTTGAAGGTTGGCGGCGCTTAGACTGGCGCATCACTAAACCCGCGGTTTCCCTTCGCCAGCGCTAATCAGCTCAGCGCCTGATATATCAGATTAAAGCCGACTAAAAACATGGCAAAAATCACCAGGCGGTAAAACAACGCTTCGTTGACGCGGCTTTGCAGCCACAGGCCGTTGCGCACGCCGATCCAGGCGATGGGCACCAGCACCAGCGAGGCCCAGGCGCTGGTCACGTTAATCTCGCCAAGCCACATGTATGGCGCCAGTTTGATCACGTTGACCACGGCAAAGGTCACCGCACAGGTGGCGATAAACGTCTCTTTCGACAGCTTGCGCGGCAGCAGGTACACGTTTAACGGCGGCGCGCCAGCATGGGCCATAAAGCTGGTAAAGCCGCAGATGCTTGCGGCTGGCAATGCCCAACGGGTGGAGATCGGTTTCTTGGCAACGGGCTTGAGCAGCATGTAGGCGGCGAACAGCAGGGTGATCACGCCGAGCGTCAAGCGCAAGCCCTGTTCGCTCAGGCTGTCGAATAGCAGCGTCCCTACCGCCACGCCGATAAACAGCCCTGGCACAAAGCGCCATACCTCGGCCACCGACTGCCTACCCCACCATGCCTTCACCGCAAACACATCCATCACTAGTAGCAGCGGTAATAAAAGGCCCGCCGCCTGAGCTGGGCTAATTGCCAGTGCCATCAGCGGCACCGAGAGCGTGCCGAAGCCACCTGCAAAGCCACCTTTGGAAACGCCGGTCAGGTAAACGGAAAATACGATCAACAACCAAGCGATGACGGAGTATTCGGGGAGCATGAGCCTCTCTCGATATTAGCGGTCAATAAAAAGCCCCGCATTAAGCGAGGCTCGTTAGCATAGCATTGGAGAGACATTAGCGGGCGAAGTGTCCGCTCGTTTAAGCGTTCACCAACCACTCGTGGTCGGGGTCGTTGTGGAATTTCCATGCCCGCTTGGGCCCCGCCATCACATTTAAGTAGTAGAGCGAGTAGCCATGAGCCGTGCCCACTGGGTGGTAGCCTTTGGGCACCAACACACAGCAGCCGTTCTCTACCGCCATGGTCTCGTCCAGGCTGCGGTCATCAGTGTAAACGCGCTGAAAGGCGAAGCCTTGTTCAGGGTTAATGCGGTGGTAGTAGGTCTCTTCCAGGAGTGATTCGTGGGGTAAGTTATCCACATCGTGTTTATGGGGCGGGTAACTCGACCAGTTACCCGCCGGTGTGAATACTTCGACCACCAGCAGACTATCGGCGGGCTCGGTTTCCGGCAGAATATCGTGAACATGGCGCGTGTTGGTGCCCTGTCCACGGGTACTCTGCTTGATGCTGTCTGGAGCGATCAGCCTGGGGGCGTGATTGCCCTGCCCAGGTGCGGCGCACACTGCTAGCTCTAAGTCCGTCGTCGCTTCCACCGAGTAGCTAACATGGTCAGGCAGGTAAACCGCATAGGGGGGGATCTGCTCAAAGATATCCATGCGCTGGCCAATATCTTCAAAACGGTGCTCGCCGCAGACCACATTGGCGCGACCGGTGAGCAGCACCAGGCAGACTTCCTGGTCATCGCTGCTGGTCTCCAGGTGCTGACCCTTGGCAAGTTTGTGCACCCGAAAGCCCACGTGCTGCCAGCCAGCGGAGGCTGGGGTAACGTCAATCACGGTGCCTTGGGCATCTGGGGCGGTGGGGCGTACCAGTAGGGAAGCCATATGTCGCTCCTTCTGATGGCTAGCTGCTCTGTTGGCAGCTAACCGTTTACGATATGAAGGGTCTCCAAAGACCCATTTGCGTCTGTTTAGACCGAGGCGTCGAGCAGAATTTTGCGTCCTTCACGCAATGAAAGCTCCGCTGCATCGGCTAAGCGCAACGCCTCTAGGCCATCCTGGGCACCTGCGAGTGGCGCACGTTTCTCTTGCCAGGCGGCGACAAAGTCGCCAATTTCAAGTTGGTAGGCTTGGGCGTAGCGCTCCAGGAAGAACCACTTAGGTTTGTCTTCCACTTGGCCTGCTTCACTGGTGTAGCGCAGCCGCGTGTCGCTCTCATTTTGGGCCTGCAGCATACCTAGGCTGCCAAAGGCTTCGATACGCTGGTCGTAGCCGTAGTTGGCGCGTCGTGAGTTGCTGATTTGGCATAGCTTTCCGCTTGCCGTGGTGAGAGTGACCATCGCCGTATCCACGTCTCCCGCTTCGCCAATGGCTGGGTCGATTATGCTACTGCCGACGGCATAGACGCTTTCAATCGGTTCATCAAGCAGCCAGCGAGCCATGTCGAAATCATGAATCATCATGTCCCGGAACAGGCCGCCCGACTCAGCCACATACTCGGCAGGCGGGGGAGACGGGTCACGGCTGATGATAGTCAGCGTCTCCAGCGCGCCAATACGCCCTTGGGTAAGGGCCTGTTTAAGTGCCGCAAACTGAGGATCGTGGCGGCGGTTAAAGCCTAACGCACAGGTCACCGGATGTTCGCTAAGCACCTGAAGGGCATCGCGAGTGCGGGCTAAATCCAGGGCAATGGGCTTTTCGCATAGAATGGCCTTACCCGCACGGGCGGCACGCTCCAGATACTCCGCATGGGTGGGCGTGCTTGAAGCAATCAGTACGGCGTCAATGGTGTCATCCGCGAAGATTTCATCCACAGAGGCCGCTCGGCTGGCGTACTGCTCGGCCAACGCTTCTGCGGCAGGCTGATGAAAATCGGCCACGGCGGCCAGGGTGACGTTGGGGTGTGAATAAATGGCCTGGGCATGCACCTTGCCGATGCGTCCTGCGCCGATGAGTGCGAGTTTCATAAGCTCTCCTGTTTTGTTTTTGCTGTTGGCTTGCTTTGGTTGTTTAGGCCTTGCGCTTTTTGTCTTGCCGCACGCCCAGGGCAATTGCCAAGGTCTGGGTCAAGCAGAGCGACGCGGTCAAACTACGGAAACTTTTTACTTCGGCTTCGTTGACCACGAAGACGACATCCGCGAAGCGGGCCAGCGGGCTGAGATTCGAATCGGTAATCACCACACTAGGTAGACCGCGCTGATGGGCGTCTTCGCAGGCTTTTTGGCTCTCTTCGGCATAGGGAGAAAAGCTAATCGTTAGCAAGGCGTCGTGTTGGCTCATGGCGCGCAGCTGCTCGCCGTACATCCCGCCCAAACCATTGACCAGCAGCGCAGGCTTATCCACATGCGCCAGGGCATAGGTCATGTAGCTCGCTACCATGAAGCTTCGTCTTGCGCCCATCACATGAATCGCATGAGCCTTTTCAAAAATATCCAGCGCCTTCTCCAGGCTCTCGGGGTCGATACGGCTGGGAAGCTGCTCCAAAACAGCGCGATTGGCATCGGCGAACTCCCACAGCAGCTGGGTGCTATCTGGGGTTTCCCCGGTGGCGCTGCGTACCGCGCGAATCCGCTCGGTGTAGTTAGGCAGCTCATCGACTAGGCGGCTGCGAAACAGCTGCTGCATTTCGGAAAAACCCTTAAAGCCCAGGCTATTGGCCAAGCGGATCAAAGTGGAGGGAGTGACCTCTGCTTGCTCCGCAATTTTGGCCACGGTCGCCAGTGCAACCTCCTGGGGGTGATCCAGCACAAAACGCGCGGTTTGCTGTAAGCGTTTGCTTAGCGTGGCGTACTCGGCGGTGATCAGCGTTTCCAGCTCGCGGTAGCTTTGTGGTGGCTGTGGCATACAAATTCCTTAGCGTTAACTTATGTACCACTCATTGACTCATGAACTCATAAGCAACGTGGCTGGTTGCTATGCAGTCTAGCTGTTTGAAATAAATATTCCATTTATACCAAAGTATAGAATAAATAATTTGCTTGATTGGCTATTTGGAATCTATATTTCATAACGTCATCGTATGCGATGCCGCATCACCAACTAACAATGATAATACGAAGAGGAATTAATCTATGACACGTCTACCTCATTGGCTTCTAGCCTCGGCTGCCACCACGGCGATAATGACAGGCGCCGCACAAGCACAAGAACCGGCACAAGAAGAGAGTCGCTTTGTCATGGTGACCCATGGCATTCCCTCTGATCCTTTTTGGTCGGTGGTGAAAAATGGCGCGGAGGCTGCTGCTGAAACAGTCGGGGCTAGCCTGGAGTATCGAGCGCCCTCCACCTTTGACATGGCCAAGATGCAGCAACTCGTTCAGGCGGCGGTGGCATCTAACCCGGATGGTTTGATCCTCTCTTTTACCGACGAAAATGCCCTGGGCAGCGCTGTCCAAAATGCAGTCGATAACGGCATCCCAGTAATCACGATTAACTCGGGTGGTGATGTGGCCAGGGATTATGGCGCCCGGTTGCATGTTGGTCAGAGTGAGTACGAAGCGGGGAGACAGGCCGCCGAACGCATGCAAGAGTTGGGCGTTGAGAAAGGTGTCTGCGTTAACCACGAGCAAGGCAACCAAGGGCTCGACCAGCGTTGTGACGGTTTCGTAGAGGGCTTTGACGGCAATGCCGAGCAGTTGGCAACGACTTACGATCCGACATCAATTCGCAATGCCATCGTGGCCTACCTTAATCAGAACAGCGATGTGCGCGGTGTTTTGACCCTGGGGACGCTAGCCGCCGAGCCTATGATTCAGGCCATGCGCGAGCAGGGCGCTACCGATATGTTCACCCTCGGTACCTTTGATCTTTCACCCGGTATTTTGGAAGCATTGGATGCGGGTGAGCTGGACTTCGCGATCGACCAACAGCAGTACATGCAGGGCTACTTACCTGTCATGTTCCTAGATCAGTTCGTCAAAAATGGTCTGCTGCCCGCAGGGGATGTTGCCACCGGCCCAGGGTTTGTGACTCAAGACAACGCGGCACAGGTCATTGAACTGAGTAGCCAGGGCATTCGCTGAAATAATACTTAATCGAAAAGGCTCGATGCTATCGAGCCTTTGGAGTCGATCGCCATGAGTTCCAATGAAACAAACCAAACTGCTGCACCAGCAGCCCCTCCCCAAGACGAGCGGATCCAGAAAGTGTCTTTTTGGAAGAAGGCACTCAATCGCCCAGAGCTTGGGGCTCTAGCTGGCACCGTGCTAGTGCTTGCCTTCTTTATCACTGTCTCCAGTGGCACGGGTATGTTTACCCCCGCAGGCATCATTAATTTCCTCGAAGTGGCTGCTCAACTGGGCATTATCGCCACGGCGGCTGCGTTGCTGATGATCGGCGGAGAGTTTGATCTTTCGATTGGTTCGATGATTGGCTTGGCAGGCATTCTGATTGCCATCCCTGCGGTGGAGTATGGCTGGCCGCTATGGGCCGCTATTTTATTGGCGTTCGCCTGTGCGGGCCTGGTGGGCTGGATTAACGGCAATCTAGTCAATAAAACGGGGTTGCCGTCATTTATCGTTACCCTAGGCTTCCTGTTCATTCTGCGTGGCTTGGCTATCGGTACCAGCCGGTTGTTGACGGGGCGTACTCAGGTGGGGGGAGTGCAGGATCATATCCCCGGAGATTGGTTCGCGGCGCTTTTCTCTGGAGAAGTTGCTACGGGACTATTTAGTTGGATGGCGGCAAATGGCTGGATGGCGACCAACTTTGCGGGCAACCCCACGGTCACCGGTATTCCCGTCTCAATTGTCTGGTGGCTGGGTTTAACCGCTGTAGCGACTTGGGTGCTGCTGTGCACGCCTTACGGCAATTGGATCTTCGCCAGCGGTGGCGATGCCAATGCGGCGCGCAATTCGGGCGTCCCCGTCCATCGCGTCAAGATTTCACTGTTCATGTTCACTGCTTTCTCCGCGACTATCTTTGCCTGCATTCAAGTGATGGATACCGGTTCTGCGGACACCATTCGCGGCCTGTTAAAAGAGCTGGAAGCCATTATTGCCGTAGTAATCGGTGGCGCTTTGCTGACCGGTGGTTATGGGTCCGCTATAGGTGCAGCGTTGGGTGCGCTTATCTTCGGTATGGTGCAAATGGGCATCTTTTACACAGGTGTTAACACTGACTGGTTTCAGGTTTTCCTGGGTGTGATGTTGCTGGTGGCGGTGCTATTCAACAATTACATGCGCAAAAAGGCGATGGAGGCTAAATAAGATGACTACACGCACTCCAATGATTGAAATGCGCAGTGTCAGCAAACACTTCGGCAGTGTCATCGCCATCAGTGATATCTCGATGCAGGTCTATTCCGGTGAAGTTATGTGCTTGCTGGGGGATAACGGTGCTGGCAAGTCAACGTTGATCAAGACTCTTTCCGGTGTTCACCAGCCCACCCATGGCGAGATGCTACTGGATGGCAAACCCGCTCGTTTCAAGTCCCCGGCTTACGCGCTCGACGCCGGTATCGCGACCGTTTTTCAGGATCTGGCGATGGTACCGTTGATGTCGATTACCCGTAACTTCTTTATGGGCCGCGAACCAACGGTGGGGTGGGGGCCTTTAAAGCGCATTAACTGGAAGTATGCCGACCGGGTTGCCAAAGAGGAAATGGCTAAAATCGGTATCGATGTACGCGACCCAAGCCAGCCTGTGGGCACGCTTTCTGGCGGTGAGCGCCAGTGTGTGGCGATTGCCCGTGCTGTCTATTTTGGCGCCAAAGTGCTGATTCTGGATGAGCCTACGTCAGCGCTTGGGGTTAAGCAGGCCTCTGTCGTACTGCGCTACATTGCCAAAGCCCGCGCGGATGGGCTTGCGGTCATCTTTATTACCCACAACGTCCACCATGCTTACCCAGTGGCTGATGCGTTCACCCTATTGTCACGCGGCGGAAGTTTGGGCTCTTTCCGCAAAGAAGAAGTCAGCCGCGAAGAGGTGCTCAACATGATGGCGGGTGGCGCTGAGCTTGAAAGCCTGGATGCGGAGCTTGCGGAATTCCAGCGGGACGATAAAGCCAAGAAGGCCAACTTAGCCGAACAAGACACTCCGCCTGCCGATGCAACAAGCAGCAGTGAGCAGCCTTCACCGCGAACTGCGAGCGGCTATTAAGGAGCCATGATGAATAAACCAACCCTATCATCTCCGTTCACGCTGGCCGTCTGCGCTGAAATGATTTTCCGCGATTTACCGGTGTTGGAACGCATTAAGCGCATTTCTGAACTGGGCTTTCAAGTCGAAATCTGGGACTGGACCAAGCATGACATTGACGCACTGGCCAATAGCGGTGCGACGTTTTCATCCATGACCGGCTATGTCACCGGCACCCTGGCGGATGCAGCCGGGTCAGATGAACTGCTTCGCACCGCCGCTGAGTCCGTTGAGGTAGCAAAGCGTCTTGGCATTCCGCGCCTTAATCTTCACGGCACCGGGCTAGATGGTAATGGGTTGCCCGTTCAGCTTTGCCAGCAGATGACTGGCGCTATGTGGCTAAAAGCCCGAGACACACTCAATCGGCTGGCGGATCTCGGCGAGCAGCACGACGTCACCTTTGTGCTTGAGAACCTTAATACTGAGGTTGACCACCCTGGCGTGCCGTTTGCGCGCCTGGAGGATGTGCTTGCGCTGGTGGAGAGTGTCGACCGGCCTAGCTTACGCATTATGTTGGACGTTTATCACGCCCAGATTGGCGAAGGTAATCTGATCGAATTGATTCGACGCTGCGGGCCTTACATTGGTGAAGTGCAGGTGGCCGATGTGCCTGGGCGCTGCGAACCGGGGACTGGCGAGATTAACTACCCAGCCATTGCCAAAGCGCTGAATGACATGGGCTATCGCGGCACCGTAGGGCTGGAAGGCTGGGCCTCTGGTGACGACGACCTCGCGCTCGACCGATTCCGTGCTGCTTTCTCACTTTAAGCTGCGGTTGATACGCCTTATCGATTGCCACCCAAGACGCTTTTATGCCCAGTGCCATCTTGTGACCTTGTGACTAGTACCACGAATTTGTGACGTGGGGAGACATTTATGCTGAATAACAATAGTCAACACCGACCGTTTGACCTGATTTGCCTGGGGCGCGTGGCGGTTGATCTTTACGCCGAACAGATTGGCAGCCGTTTAGAAGACGTGGCCAGCTTTGCCAAGTACCTGGGTGGCAGCTCTGGCAATGTGTCTTACGGTACTGCGCGGCTAGGGCTGAAATCCGCCATGCTCTCGCGAGTCGGCGATGAGCAGATGGGCAACTTCGTGCGCGAAGAGCTGGAACGGGTAGGCGTGGATACCTCCGCGCTTCAAACCGACCCCGAGCGCCAAACCGGCCTGGTGCTGCTAGCCTTAAAAGACCGCGAGAGCTTCCCGCTGCTGTTTTATCGCCGCGACTGTGCCGATATGGCCATCGACGCCGACGCCATCGACCCTGAATTTATCGCCCGGGCAAAGGCGTTGGCGATCACCGGCACCCATCTTTCTACCGATACCACTCGCCGAGCCTGCCGCAAAGCACTGGACGCCGCCGCCCATTATGGCGTGAAGCGGGTGCTGGATATCGACTATCGCCCCGTGCTGTGGGGGCTGACCAACCCCGGCGATGGTGAAACCCGCTTTATCGCCGATGATAAAGTGACCACCGACCTGCAGCGCTGGTTGCCAGATTTTGATCTGATTGTAGGTACCGAAGAGGAGTTTCATATTGCCGGCGGCAGCACGGACACCTTAACGGCCCTGCGTGCGGTACGTGAGGCTAGCGAAGCCACTCTGGTATGTAAGCTGGGGCCCATGGGCTGTGTGGTGTTTGAAGGCGCCATTCCTGACCGTATTGAAGACGGCATTTTAGTTAAGGGCGTACAGGTCGAGGTGCTCAATGTGCTGGGTGCCGGGGATGCCTTTATGAGTGGCTTACTACGCGGCTGGCTGCGCAATGAACCTTGGCAAACCAGCGCCGGTTATGCCAATGCCTGTGGTGCGCTGGTGGTCTCCCGCCACGGCTGTGCCCCGGCTATGCCCACCGAAGATGAGTTATTCGATTACCTGGAACGCCGCGATGAGGTACCCCGTCCGGATATCGATCAACGCCTGAACCATCTGCACCGGGTCACTACCCGAGTGCCTGCTCTGTGGCCCGAAGTGTTGGGCCTGGCCTTTGACCACCGCCGCCAGCTCACCGATATGGCCCGCGACGAGTATGCCGACAGCGCGCGGCTACCAGCACTCAAAAAACTCTTGGTCACGGCCGCCGAAGAGGGCGCCAAGCTGGGCGGTATTTCCACGCCCGCGATCCTGGTTGACGACGTGCTGGGGCAAGACGCGCTCAATCAAGCCAGTGGAAAAGGCTGGTGGATTGGTCGGCCGGTGGAGCTCCCAGGCTCAAGACCGCTGCGCTTCCAGCATGGCGATGATTTAGGTGCCTGCCTGCGCAACTGGCCTAGAGAGCAGATCATTAAATGCCTGGCGTTCTACCACCCCGACGATGAAATCTCGCTGCGCCTTGAGCAGGAAGAGCGGCTACGCCAGCTCTACCAGGCGGCTTGTGCCTATGGGCTGGAGCTGCTGGTTGAAATCATCCCTCCCGCCGACATGCCCAATGATGACACCACCTTGCCGCGTAGCCTTCAGCGGCTCTACAACCTGGGCATTCGCCCAGACTGGTGGAAACTACCTGCCATGTCAGATGCAGCCTGGCAGGCGGTGGGTGAAACCATTGAGCGGGAAGATAACTACTGCCGTGGAGTCGTGCTGCTCGGTCTCGACGCCCCTATGGACGACATGAAGCGCGGCTTTGAAGCAGCGGCCAATCATGCCTGCTGTAAAGGCTTCACCGTTGGGCGCACGCTATTTGCCAGTGCGAGTCGTGATTGGCTAGCCGGGCGTATCGACGACGCCAGCTTGGTAGAGCGGGTCGCCCAGAACTATGCCGAACTGATAAAGGCGTGGCGGCAACTAAAGCTGCCGCAAACGCTAGCCCATACACAGGAGGCGTAAAATGAGCACCATTCGACTCACCATGGCCCAGGCGCTGGTCAAGTACCTCGCCGCACAACGTATAGAGGTTGATGGCCAAGAGGTGGCGCTGTTTGAAGGCGTGTTTGCGATTTTTGGTCATGGCAATGTGGCCGGAATGGGTGAAGCGCTTTATCACGTGCAAGACACGCTGCCGACCTTTCGCGCCCACAACGAACAGGCCATGGCCCACGCGGCGATTGCCTTTGCCAAAGCCAATAATCGCCAGCGGTTGATGGCCGCGACCAGCTCGATCGGCCCCGGGGCGACCAATATGGTCACCGCCGCAGCGCTCGCCCACGCCAACCGCTTGCCGATCCTGCTGCTGCCGGGGGACACCTTTGCCACCCGCGAACCCGACCCGGTACTCCAGCAGGTGGAGCATTTTGGTGACCCGACCATTAGCGTCA
Organism: Halovibrio sp. HP20-59; assembly: GCF_033052795.2. NCBI lineage: Bacteria > Pseudomonadati > Pseudomonadota > Gammaproteobacteria > Oceanospirillales > Halomonadaceae > Halovibrio > Halovibrio sp. HP20-59. The sequence continues at coordinate 116,967 of NZ_JAWJUW020000003.1, read as the reverse complement.
ACGACTGTTTTCGCCCGGTGTCGCGCTACTTCGACCGTATTAATCGCCCCGAGCAGCTGTTGACCAGCTTGCCCCAGGCGATTGCTACCCTGCTTGACCCTGAGCACTGCGGCCCCGCGACCCTGGCATTGCCCCAGGATGTGCAAACTTTTGCCTACGATTACCCGGAGGCCTTTTTTGCTCCCAGGGTGCATCGCATTCGCCGCTCGCCACCGGATGCATACGAGCTTCGCCAAGCAATCGCCGCGTTGCAACAGGCCAAGCGCCCGCTGATTATCGCCGGTGGCGGCGTGCATTACGCCGCTGCCTGCGATGCCCTGACCGAGTTTGCTAAAGCACGCGGCATCCCGGTAGCCGAAACCCAGGCGGGGAAAGGCGCATTAGCTGATAACCATCCCTGCGCGGTAGGTGCCATTGGGGTGACAGGCAGCGCAGCCGCTAACCAATTGGCGGAGCAGGCGGATGTCATCCTGGCTGTGGGCACTCGGTTGCAGGACTTTACCACTGGCTCCCGAGCGCTGTTTGAAGGCAGCGATAAAACGCTGATCGCCCTCAACGTTGGCCGCTTCGACAGCCTCAAGCATCAAGCGCTGCCGCTAAGCTGCGATGCCTTGGTCGGGCTGGGTCAACTCGACGCGGCGCTGGGTGAATGGCGCGGCGGCGATGAATGGCGCGAGCAGACCGGCACGCTCAAGCGCGAGTGGGCCGACATAGTGCGCAACGTGACCGCCGACCAAGGGCTGGCGCTGCCCACCGATGCCCAGGTGATCGGTGCGGTTAATCGCCAAGCAGGCAACGATACCACCGTGGTATGCGCCGCCGGTGGCTTGCCCGGCGAGCTGCATAAGCTCTGGCAATGCTCGGGCCCTGGCAGCTACCACGTGGAGTACGGCTTCTCCTGCATGGGCTATGAAATTGCGGGCGGGCTGGGTGTCAAGATGGCCAAGCCAGAGCGAGAAGTGGTGGTGATGGTGGGCGATGGTAGCTACCTGATGCACAACTCGGAGCTGGCGACCTCGGTGATGCTGGGCCATAAGCTGATTGTGGTGGTGTTGGATAACCGCGGCTATGGCTGCATCAACCGCTTACAGCAGGCTACCGGCGGGGCGGGTTTCAACAACCTGCTGCAAGATTGCCGCACTGTGGAAGCCGGCGCTCCCAAAACCGATTTTGCCGCCCATGCCAAAGCGTTGGGCTGCGAGTCTGAATCGGTCACCGGTATCGCGGAGCTAGAGCAAGCACTAGTGCGCGCTCGCAGCGCCACCTCGACTTATGTGATTGCCCTGGATACCGACCCGTTACCCAGCACCCAGGAAGGCGGTGCTTGGTGGGAAGTCGCCGTGCCCGAGGTTTCCGAGCGTGAGCAGGTTAAGTCAGCCTATCAAGGCTATCGTGAGGCTAAGCAGCGCCAGGCCCGCTAATCGAATGCAGTACATCATATAGTCGGCAATAGGTTAAAGCACCCTAACGCCGAGAATGCTCAAACAATCATAAGGAATACGCTATGCCAACGGTTACTTTAGGCATCAACCCGCTCACCTGGACGAACGATGACTTGCCCAGCCTGGGCGGCGCAACACCGCTGGAAACCTGCTTGCAAGAAGGCCGCGAGGCAGGCTTTAGCGGCTTTGAACTGGGCAACAAATTTCCCCGCACGCCCGACGCCTTGAGTCAGGTGCTGAGCGCCCACGACCTGGCGCTTGTGTCGGGCTGGTACTCCGCGCAGCTGTTGGAGCGCAGCCCGGAAGAAGAGATTGACGCCATTCAGGATCATATGAACCTGCTCAAGGAATGCGGTGCGAAGGTAATGGTGCTGTGTGAAGTTACCCACTGTGTACACGGCGATCAGGAGCGCCCGCTCTCCCAGCGTCCGCACCTTTCCGAGCAAGAGTGGCAGCGCCTGCTGCATGGCCTGGATGTCGTGGGCGACTACCTGAAATCCCAGGGCATTCAGTTGGTGTATCACCATCACCTGGGCACGGTAATCGAAAGCCAGGCGGACGTTGAACGCTTAATGGACAACACCGGCGAAGGCGTGGGGCTGCTACTCGACTTTGGTCATTTGCGCGGTGCGGGCGGCGACCCGCTCGCCATCGCCAAACGCTACAGCGGGCGCATCCATCATGTGCACTGCAAAGACCTGCGCTTCCCAGTACTGGACGCAGTACGCAACCGCGACAAAAGCTTTTTAAACGGCGTGTTAGACGGCCTGTTTACGGTCCCGGGGGATGGCAATGTGGATTTCCTGCCCGCCTTAACCCACCTGTGCGAACAGGGCTATGAGGGTTGGCTGGTGGTTGAGGCCGAACAAGACCCGGAAGTTGCCCATCCGCTGACTTATGCCCGCCTGGGTTATCGCAACTTACGTCAACTTGCCGAGCAGGCAGGTTTCGACGTTGCTAGCTAAACAGCACCACAGCCGTAGCCTTTTAATCAGGAGCCTATATGCAAACGTTATCCCACTATCTTAATGGTCAGCTCTTTGCCGGTCAGAGCCAACGCACTTCGCCGGTCTATAATCCGGCCACCGGTGAGCAAAGCGCCCAGGTAGCGCTGGCCACCGCTGACGAAACTCGCGAAGCGGTGCGCATCGCCGATGAAGCTTTCGTCGCCTGGTCTAAAACCTCGCCGCTGAAGCGCGCGCGTATTCTTTTCAAGTTCAAGGCACTGGTCGAGGAACACACCGATGAGCTGGCGCGTCTGATCTCCAGCGAGCATGGCAAGGTGTTTTCTGACGCCAAAGGCGAAGTGACCCGGGGCCTGGAAGTGGTCGAGTTTGCCTGCGGCATTCCGCACCTGCAGAAGGGCGAGCACTCCACGAACGTCGGCACCGGCGTTGATAGCTACTCAATGATGCAGCCGCTGGGCGTGTGCGCAGGTATCTCGCCGTTCAACTTTCCTGCCATGGTGCCCATGTGGATGTTCCCCATTGCGCTTGCCTGCGGCAACACCTTTATCATGAAGCCTTCGGAAAAAGACCCCTCCACGCCGCTGCGCTTAGCCGAGCTGCTTAAAGAAGCGGGCCTACCGGATGGCGTCTTCAATGTCGTCAATGGCGATAAAGAAGCAGTGGATGTGCTGCTCACCGATGAGCGTGTCCAGGCAGTGAGCTTTGTGGGTTCCACGCCCATCGCTGAATATATTTACGCAACGGCATCAGCCCATGGCAAACGTGTTCAGGCCCTGGGCGGGGCTAAAAATCATATGGTAATCATGCCCGATGCGGATCTCGATCAAGCCGTGGGTGCCCTGATGGGCGCGGCCTATGGCTCGGCAGGCGAGCGCTGCATGGCGATTTCGGTAGCGGTGCCCGTGGGCGAAGAAACCGCCAACCGTCTGCGTGAAAAACTGGTGGCCGAACTGGATAAGCTGACGGTCGGCCCTGGCCTGGTCGATGGCCCGGATAATGATATGGGGCCGCTGATCACCCGCGAGCATCTTGAGAAAGTGGCAGGCTATATCCAGATTGGCGTGGATGAAGGCGCAGAACTCGTGGTCGACGGTCGCGAGACCACGGTCGATGGCGCAGGTGATGGCTACTTTATCGGAGGCAGTCTGTTTGACCATGTGACGCCCAGCATGCGTATTCACTCCGAGGAGATTTTTGGCCCGGTGCTGGCCATTGCTCGCGTGGAGAGCTTCGACGAGGCGGTCAGCATGATCAACGCCCACGAATACGGCAATGGCACGGCGATCTTTACCCGGGATGGTGATGCGGCGCGTCAGTACTGTGAGCAGATCCAGGTCGGCATGGTCGGCGTTAACGTACCGATCCCGGTACCTATGGCGTTCCACAGCTTCGGTGGCTGGAAGCGCTCGCTGTTTGGCCCGCTGCATATGCACGGCCCCGACGGTGTACGTTTCTACACGCGCATGAAGACCATCACCCAGCGCTGGCCCAGCGGCATTCGTGAAGAGACCAACCACTTCACCATGCCGACCATGTAAACAGTCTACGGGGCACGACATCATTCAACGCCGGGCCCAGCCCGGTGTTATTGTTTTCAAACAGGAATAATCACAATGAAAACCCTCAAAATTGGACTAATTGGCACCGGCTTTATGGGCAAAGCCCACGCTATCGCCTTTAATGCGGCGTCCAGTGTTTTTGAGTTGCCCGCTAAGCCCGTTTGCGAGCTGCTAGCGGACGTTAACCTTGCCTCCGCGGAGAGCCGGGCGCGGGCCTGGGGATTTGCCCGCGCCACCGACGATTGGCGCGAATTGGTAGAAGATAGGGAGGTGGACGTGGTGGATATCTGCGCGCCCAACTTCCTGCATAAAGAGATGGCACTGGCCGCCATTGCGGCGGGCAAGCATGTCTACGCCGAAAAACCGCTGGCACTGAGCACGGCAGATGCTGATGAGATGGTCGCTGCGGCTGAGAAGGCGGGCGTTAAAACCCTGGTGGGCTTTAACTATATTCGCAATTCCGCCACCCAGTTGGCCCGCCAGATTGTTGCCAGCGGCGACATCGGAGAGTTGATTCACTTTCGTGGTCGGCACAACGAGGATTACCTGCTCGACCCGCACAAGCCCCACGACTGGCATACAAAGCGGGCGACCGCAGGCGCCGGTGCGCTAGGCGATGTAGGGTCGCATATTCTCAATATGGCCGAGTTTTTAACCGGGCAGCGCATTACCGAAGTGTGTGGCCAACTACAAACCGTCATTCCCATGCGCCCCATGGCCGACGGCAACGGTATGGCGGCGGTAGAGAACGATGATCAAGCCCAGGCCATGCTGCGGTTTGACCAGGGGTTAATCGGTAATATCGAAACCTCCCGGGTCGCGGCCGGCCGCAAGATGGGCTTGGCCTACACGCTAACGGGCACCAAAGGCGCCATTGTGTTTGATCAGGAGCGCATGAGCGAGCTGCAGCTATACCGCCACGGCGATGCCCACGGCAGGCGCGGCTTCACCACCCTGTTAGCGGGCCCTGAACATCCCGACTATGCGGCGTTCAGCCCCGCACCGGGTCATGGTTTGGGCTATAATGATCAAAAGATTATTGAGGTGCGCGATCTAGTCGAAGGCATCATCAACGACCGCCCCCTCTATCCGGACTTTCGCGAAGCGGCCCGTGTTAATCACTTGATCGATGCTATAGAAAGGTCAGACAAGATCAGGCAGTGGGTGAGGGTGTCGTAGTTACTGAATAGTAGTTACTAAATAGTAGTTGCTACTGCCCTGGCGCCTGGGCCTTTCTATAAACGCCCAGGTGCCTGCCAGTGAAGAAAAGTCACAGAATAATCAGCGTCGCGAGCCCCAAAAACGACAGAAAGCCGGCCACATCGGTAACAGTGGTTAAAATCACCGCGCCCGATAACGCGGGGTCAATCTGCAGCCTTTTTAATACCAGGGGAATGAGTACGCCGGATAAGTTGGCAAGGCTCATGTTGATAAAGATGGCCATGGTGATGACGAGCGTAATCATGGCGTCGCCAAACCAAAGATGGGAAATCAAGCCGACCACTAATGCCCAGACCAAGCCGTTACTCATACCCACCCACATCTCTTTGTTATAAAGCCATTTTATATTATTACCCGCAAGCTGGCCCAGTGCCAGGCCGCGGATCACCACGGTGAGGGTTTGACTACCGGCAATACCACCCATGCTTGCTACTACCGGCATTAAAATGGCCAGCGCCACTATTTGATCCAATGCCGCTTCGAACTGGCCAATCACGAAGGACGCTAAAAAAGCGGTTAACAAATTGATACCCAGCCAGATGCCGCGGCTTTTCGCACTGCGGCTAATGGGGGTAAAAACTTCCTCTTCGTTACTGACGCCTGACATGTGTTTTAACGTCATGTCAGCATCGTCTTGGGTAATTTCTAATACGTCCGCGGCGTTTAGCTGGCCGACCAATAACCCATCGCTATCGCAAACGGGCACAAAAGGCAGCTCTTTAGAACGCAATAACGCCGCTGCATCACTGACTTTCATTTGATCATTTAGGGTGAAAAAGTCGTCCATATAATCATCAACCACGGCGTCTTGTGGTTGTTTGATTAAATCAATCAGGGTCAAAGTGCCGAGTAAGCGTTTGTCCTTATCCGTAATCATGATCTGCTGTGAATCATCGTCGAGCAGATGGTGGATTCGAATATAGCGCTGTACAGCCTCTAACGACACGCCCTGTTTTACATTGACCGTCTCGGGATCCATGTAACGGCCAACAACGTCATCTTCATAGGCGTGAAGATTCTCAACCTGGGCGCGGATCTCTTGGTCTAAGCTAGCGTAAACACTAGTTTTTATAGCCTCATCAGCAACATCTAAAACTTCAGCAACTTCTTGCGCATCCAAGCCTTTAACAATTTCCTCTACGTCGCTGGCCGATAAATCTTCGATGTAGTCAGCACGTATATCTTCGTCAACTTCGGCAAGAACCTCGCCGATTAAATCGCCAGGAATATATTCCCAAAGGAAATCTCGTGTTTTGGCAGGAAAAGATTCAAGTGTTCGCGCAATGCCTAAAACATCGACTTCGGTGAAAAAAGCCTCTAGAGCCGCCGTGTCTGAGGTGTCTAAAAGCTTCTGAAGATATAAGAGCTGCTCTTCGTTATTAGTATATTTTTCATCATCGCGCATAGCGTCCGTCCTTTTTGGAAACTAGGTACTAGGTGTTTAAAGCAATAAAATTGCAAACTCTTGGCGGCTCGCTTTGTTAAGTTTATAGGCTGGCTTGGTTGAAAGCTACGCGTACGCCATAGGCTAAGCGTTGCTGTGCGGAAACGGAGGGCACATCGGTGCCGATCATTTCATCGGCTGCGTCAGCCCAGGTCAGTGTGCCATGGGTGAAACCCAGCGGCGCCAGCGCGCGGCCAACCCACTGTGTGCCGGTAAAGCGTCGTGTCTCGCCGTCGGCGTTGACCAATAAGCTGACGGTACCCTGGCGGTGGAAGCGCACGATGTACCAGCCCATATCGAGTCCGTGTACTTCTACGGCCGGTAGTGGTGCTGCACATTGGGCAAGATCCTCAAGGGTGAGGTGGGCGGGAAGTATTGAAGACATGGCGTATCCTCATGAGTGAACATCTTATACGCCAAGACTAAAGGGTGTGCCTTATTTGTACAGCAGTAACCGTCTGATCCACGTTATTGAGGCGCTGGATCAGACGCTTCGAGGTGGGCGTTTTATTCCTTATCCATTACGAAATAGGAAGCTATAGGCATTTAATGCCGGTACGCCGCCCAGGTGGGCGTAGAGCACTCTAGAGCCCGCTGGGAATTCACCGTTGCGCACCATATCAATCATGCCGTGCATGGATTTGCCTTCGTAAACGGGGTCGGTGAGTACGCCTTCCAAACGGGCGCACAGGCGAATGGCTTCCAGCGTACCTTCGTTGGGCAATCCATACTCTGGACCGCCGTAGCGGGTATCCAGAATGACATCGTCATCGTCAATGCCGCCTTCCAGCTCTACGAGTTCTGCCGTATTGCGCGCAATGCGCAGGATCTGTTCACGGGTTTGCTCAGGCTTGGCAGAGGCGTCAATGCCAATCACTCGCTGGGCACGGCCATCGGCGGCAAACCCAACCACCATGCCTGCCTGTGTGCTGCCGGTGACCGAGCACACCACGATATAGTCAAACGTGAAGCCTAGCTCTTTCTCCTGCTGGCGCACCTCTTCTGCAAAGCCCACAAAGCCTAAGCCGCCGTAAGGGTGCTCGGAGCAGCCAGCCGGAATCGGGAAGGGCTTGCCGCCCCGCTGGCGAACATCCTCCATCGCCTGCTCCCAGCTGGGACGAATGCCGATATCGAACCCCGCGTCATCCATGCGTACATCGGCGCCCATGATGCGCGACATCTCGATATTACCCACACGGTCATACACCGCATCGGAGTAGTTGACCCAGTTCTCCTGCACCAGTACGCACTGCATACCCAAGTGAGCGGCCACCGCGGCAACCTGGCGTGTCTGGTTGGATTGGATGCCACCAATTGATACCAGCGTATCGCAGCCCTGCTCAATCGCTTCGGGGATCAAATACTCCAGCTTGCGGGTTTTATTACCACCGAAGGCGAGGCCGCTGTTGCAGTCTTCGCGCTTGGCGTAGAGGTCCACTTCACCGCCTAAGTGTTCGCTTAACCGTTTGAGGGGCGTGATGGGAGAGGGTCCAAAAGTGAGCGGGTAACGAGGAAAGCGTTCTAGGTTCATAACAGGCTCCTGCTGTTCAGATATTGAATGCGATGTCTTAGCAAACGCTGCTATTTATACTAAGTGCTAGCCAATATTTTTGTGTTGCAAATTTATTGATTTATAAGCAATAACCGATGAGTTAAAGTAAAAAATATGGCTTTAAATGGTGTTTATAGACTTAAAAGGTAAATAATAGTGCGCTCAAAAACCTCCCGGTCACGCCCTGAGTCTGATGAACAGGCGGCTGAACTAGACCGAACAGATCGGCGACTTCTTAAACTGCTTCAGGAAGATGCCACGCTCTCAAATGTGGCGCTGGCAGAGCAGGTGAGTTTGAGTCCAGCGGCGTGCTTACGTCGGGTGGAGAAGCTCAAACGAGATGGGGTAATCAGCCGGGTGGTGGCGCATTTAGACCCGGAGCAGCTACAGGCGGGTATGGTGGTGTTGATTGGTGTGGTGCTGGATCGCTCGACGCCGGAATCCTTCGCCGCCTTTGAGGAGGCAGCTCAGAAGGTATCAGGCTGTATGGAGTGTCACGTGGTTACCGGGGAGTTTGACTACTTTATGCTGGTGCGCACCCGAGACAGCCAAAGCTTCAACAAATTGCATGCTGAGCAGTTGCTCTACCTGCCCGGCGTGCGCCAGATCCGCTCGTTTATGGGGCTGCGTCAGGTAGTCTCGACTCATAAGGTGCTGGTTTAGCTAATTAGATAGCGCTTGAAAACGAACGCGGTGAAAAGGCTAGTCGTTAGAGTAAGGTGAGGAAGCTGGCTCTGGCCGCGTTGCCAGCCAAAGGGCAATGACAAGCAGTAATGCAACCACCGCCCAGCGCAGCCAGCCGGGGCCGAGCGACCAAACAACGATCAGTGCACTCAAGGCGATCACGCTAACAGCCGCCAACTTAGCGCGCCGTGGGATCGCACGTTCTTGCTCCCAGGTAACCAGCAAAGGGCCCACATAGTGTCGGGAACGAATCCAGGCCTCAAAGCGCGGTGAGCCTTTGGAGGCACAGTAGACCGCCATGAGCATAAACACGGTGGTCGGCAGCAGGGGCAGGAAAATCCCCAGCACACCGATGCTAAAACTTATCCCTGCCAGCGCTACCCATAAGAGGCTGATCAGTCTCATTCTTGCTCCAAAATTGGCACACAGTGACACATATATAGCCCGTTACGTATGGATAAGTATGGACTTATATGAAGGCTTTGCCACCCAACAGGTTAATGCGCAAGAGAGGATGCCGCCTACTTTAAGGCGCCAGGGCGAGCAGGGGCTTGCCCTGGGGGCTGCCCTCAATGTGCTGTAGCTCGGCCGCGTAAATTTTCGCGATGGTTGCGGGGTTGAGCACCTGTTTGGGTAAGCCATGGTCAATACGCTGCCCTTGATGCAGCAACCATACCCGGTCAGCGTAGGTGCTGGCGAGATTAAGGTCGTGGAGCACACAAACAATCGCCATCCGGTGCTGTGCAGCCCAGCCGCAGAGTTGGCGCATCAAACGCTGCTGTTGGCCGATATCCAAGGCGCTAGTCGGTTCGTCCAGCAATAAGATGCCGCCATCCTTGGCAGTGGAAGAACACCTTGAGAGTAGCTGGCAGGCGCCTCGGGCGATCATCACCCGCTGGCGTTCGCCGCCGGAGAGCGAGAGCACACTACGCTTGGCGAGGTGGGTTAAGTCCAGGTCGTCGAGTAGCGCGGCGACCAGTGATTTGGAAGGATTACTGCCCAAGCTCACCAGCTCGTCGGTTTGCCAGTCAAAGCCGGGGAGTTCCTGCTGGGCGACCAGTGCTCGGCGATTGGCAAGCTCGGCGATGGGCCACTCGTTTAGGGATTTTTCATCTAACCGTAGCTCGCCCAGCTCGGCAGGGCGAAAGCCAGACAGCATGCTGAGCAGCGTGCTCTTGCCCGCGCCATTGGGGCCGACAATGGCCAGCAGCTCGCCAGGGCGAATCGTGCCATCCAAGGGAGCGATAGTGGGGGTGGTGGTTAAGCCAGCCTGATGGAGCGTTAGCATGCTCGGTTCCTGCGCATCAGTAGGTACAGGAAGTAGGGGCCGCCGAGCAGGCTGGTCAGCAGACCCACAGGAATTTCCGCCGGGGCAGCAACGGTGCGGGCCAAGGTATCAGCAACGACCAGCAGCAGCGCGCCGCCGATCATTGAGGCGGGCAGCAGCAGCCGATGGCCAGGCCCTAACCAAAGCCGCAGGCAGTGGGGCACCAGTAGGCCTAAAAAGCCAATCACCCCGGTAAGCGCCACACACAGCCCGACGCCTAATGAGGTCGCGACCACCACCCGGCGTTTTAAGCGGCTTGCATCCAGCCCTGCGGCATGGGCGGTCGCTTCGCCTAGCTGGAGCAGGTCGAGTTCACGCGCGCTACGCATTAGCAGCCACAGAGCAGCGGCAATGAGTACCAGGGCGAGCGCCGTGGTGCGCCACAGGGCGTTAGTGAGCGTACCCATGCCCCATAAACTAAGCTGGCGAAGCTGCTCATCGCTGGCGATAAAGGCTAATACCCCACCGCCAGCCCCGGCTAGGGTGTTGATGGCCAAACCAGCCAGCAGCAGGGTCATCACAGCGGCACTGCCGCCGCCCTGGCGCTTGGCGATGCCAAAAACAATCAAACAGACGCATAAGGCGCCCAGAAAGCCTGCCGCAAACTGACCGTAAAGGCTGCCTGCGCCGCTGTCTTGAAAGAGCACAATCCACACTGCTACGAAAAGCCCGGCACCACTGGCAAGGCCGAGCAGGGTGGGGTCGGCCAGCGGGTTACGAAACAGCCCCTGCATGGCGGCGCCGCTACCGGCCAGCATTGCACCCACCGCCACACCCAGCAGTAAGCGCGGCAGGCGCAGCTGCCACCACACCTGAACACTAAGCGGATCGGCTTGGCCGCGTAGTACTCCCCACGGGGAGATGCCCAGCGCGCCAGAGGCGGCCGACCAGCCTAAGGCCAGTAGTAGTGCCGCGGTCAATCCGACGAGCACGCGGGTAGTGCGGCTAACCGGTAGCCACACCCGGAAACGGTCAGTGTTAGGTAGGGCTATCATGGGCTTAGCTGGGCGGTGCTGTTTTGAGTGCTAGTGGGTGCGCCAAGTAGCGCTTCAACGTCCTGGCGCAAGGCGAGTAGCTGATCGGGCGTGCGCGGGCCAAAGCCAAGCAGTGCCTGGTCATCAATGATAATCAGCTGTTGCTCCCGGCCTGCGGGGGTTAACGCCATACCGGGTAACTGCCACAGCGCGGCTTCGCCACCCATTGCCGCCAGACCCCGCTCGGAGACGATCACCACCTCCGGCGCTTGCCGGGCCAGGGCTTCGGCGCCCACGCTGTGGTAGCCCTGCATCTCGGCAAAGGCATTGGCCAGGCCCACCGCTTCGAGCGCGCTATGCGCTGCGGTATCGCTGCCCGCTGCACGGGGTGTTAAGCCGCTATGCTGCATGATAAACATGGCGCGGGTCGTCGGCAGGGCGGGCAGGTTGGCTAGCCGGTCAAGTTTGTCGTTCAAGGCATCTGCCAAGGCCTCTGCCGCGTCGCGACGGTCAGTCAGCTGGCCGACGGCTCGGACTTTATCGGCAATGGCATTGAGGGTGGGTGGGGCGCTGATAATCTCTACGCTGACACCGACAGCCGCTAGTTGCTCCAGCACTTCCTTGGGGCCTGCGTGCCCGGCGGCCAACACCTGGTCAGGTTTAACCGACAGGACGCTTTCAGCGGAGAGCTGGCGCAGGTAGCCCACCGAGGGCAGCGCTGCCATGGCGGGTGGATGCACGACCGTGTCATCCCGAGCAATGACGTTGATATCGGCATCCAGGGCGGCCAGGGTTTCGGCGATATCGCCGCCCAGCACCACCCAGCGCTCGTCAGCATGGGCCAAAGGTGCGCCAGCCAGTAGCCATCCCAATAAGGCTATCCCCAACAACCGCGTCTTTACATGGTAGGACGTCATGCTACTGCCTCTTGGCTGCCGAGTTCATCCAGCAATTGCCGCCACTCGCGCCGCTCCGTGCGTCCCTCCTGACGCTCGGCGTAGAGTTGCAGCACGAGTGAGCCTTGGGCATCGAAGGCTTCAATGCTGGTCACGCCGCCGTCGCGGTTGGGTTTGCTGACTTGCCACACTTGGTCGATAGCGGTGTCATCAAGGTGCAGGGTGAACTGCTCACCAAATAGATTCAGCCAGCCGCGGGCGCGTTGCGGGATGGGTAATTTGCCGGTGCGGATCTGCACGCAGCCGGGGCTGGCGACAAACAGCATCAATGGCAGCGCGCGTTGACTGGCATGCTCAAGCACCGTTTCAAGGGCATTAACGGGCAGCGCGCGGGTATAGCGGCCTTCCATTAATTGGTTGGCCTCAATACGCTCCAGATGATGGCGCTGGAGGAGGGCAAAGAACTGGTGTACGTCGCGCATCGCGCCCCACTCGCTAGCGAGGGTCGGCGCTTCGGGCAGCGGGCGCTTTAGGCGGGGCATGCTCTGGGTAAACGCCGGCGTATCCCGGGTGCCCAAGGCCGCTAAGGCACCCCAGGGGCGCGGCAGCGGGTTCTCCAGGGCAAAGCATTTGTGAACGGCGCAGCCATGTTGATTGAATATCTGCAGGCTCCAGCGCCAATGCGCCTCTTGCGCGCTGGTGGCCAGCATAGGATCACGAATCAGGCAGGCCCAGTGCCAGTTCGTGTAGAGCAAGCGTAGATCCAGGCCGCCAGGGTCGAGCAACAGGCCCGTATGTTCCCCGCCGCTAAGTTCAGGGTAATCGCCGGTTTGCTCTAGCACGGCCAGCCGGGAGCGGGTCAACGCCTTCACCCGCCCCAGTTGGGGCAGGTAGGCGGCGATATCGCTGGGCGAGAGCGGCAGTGTCCACACGTCGCGCCCTAAACGGGCGGCCTGCAGCTCGCCTTCACTGATCGATAAGCGCTCGGCAATCTCAATCGCAGGTAGCCGCGGCTGCGCGGCGCGCGCTGCGTCAAAGGCTTCAATAATCGCGATCTGTTGGGATGGAATCATGACGCACCTCTATCGGGTTGACTGCATGGATTTACCACTGCCAGTTGAGGGTGGCGAACAGGCTGCGCCCATCGCCCAGGCTGCCGTCGGGGCGGTACCACACCTTGTCGCCAATATTGGCAAGGCGCAGCGAGGTATCCACGGCCGGGGTGAGTTGCCAGGCGAGATGTACATCGTGCAGGCCGTAACCGGGCAGGCGCTCGTCATCGCCCTGCTTATCGAAGGATTGGGCAAAGCGCGCTTGCCAGCCCACACGGACATTGCTGTTACTAAGTGCTAGCTCACTCCCCAGGGTGGCTTCCAACGGTGTTTGACTGCCCAGCGGTTCGCCAGAATCGCGGTCTTTACCGGAGACTTCCGAAAGGCCCACAAAGCTGGTGAGTAACGGGAAAGCGCTAGGCTGCCAAGTCACCCGGGCGTCATAGCCCCATAGCTGGGTGCGCTGAACGTTCACTGCCTGGGTGGTGCCCGCCATAATATCGACCTGGGTGTCGATAAAATCGTCGGCGCGGGTGTCAAAGTAGCTTGCACGAACCTGCCAATCGCCCTGATGCCAGACCACGCCGCTTTCCCAGGTGTGGCTGGATTCAGGCGAGAGATTGGGATTGGGAATCCAGTAGTTATCCGGTGTACAAAAGAAGGGACCAGCGCAGAAACCGGCAAAGTGGCGCTCGTTGGCGTAAAGCTCGGAAAGGCTAGGGGCACGGAAGGCTTCGGCGTACCCGGAGAACAGCATCAGGGCATCGTCGGGCCGCCAAGCAAGGCGAAAGCGCGGTGACACTTGGTCGTGGACGCTATCAGCGCCGTTTTGGCCACTGGCGTCGTAACGGTCGTAGCGGGCTCCCAAGCCAACATCAAACTGCCCGGCGCCGCCATCGGCTAAATAGCGCCCAGCGGTAAGGGTGGTGTCGAGATAGGCTGACTGGGTGTCGATATCGGCTTTAGGAAAGCCATTCGCTTCGCCATCTGGCTGTTGGCGTGCCTGCTCCAATTCGGCACCGAACACCAGCGTTTGTGAGAGCCAGCCGTGATCCATAGTGTGGAAGCCGTCGCTCTGGAGACCGACCCGCTCTAGGGTGCGGTTGGCCTGGGGCTCGTCGATATCCTGCTGGCTAAAGGTAAGCTGCGAAGTGACTTCGGTGGCCGCGCTGGGCTGCCAGCGGTGGCCCAACTGGACGTTGTTGCTTTCCACATCGCGGTCACGCAGCGGATTGCTGGCATCGGTGGAAAGCTGTTGTGGGTTGGCGGGCTGGGTGGCGTCTTCGTCGTAATGCTGCCAGCTCATAAATAACCGCTGATCGTCGCTTGGCTCCCAACCGCCTTTTAACAGCAGGCTATTGAGCGTTGCATCCTCTTTGGCTTCATCGCCCCCGGCGCGGCGAATATCGCCGGATTCACTGCGGCCGATTGAAAACAGGCCATCCACCTGGCCGTTGGCGGTATCGCGGCGACCAAAGGCAGTCAGGCTGCCGCGCAGTTCGTCGCTGGCCGTCGCACCGCCTACGGAAAGGCGTACGCCGCTATCTTCGCCCGGGGCAAGCAGGTCGTTGGCATCCATACTGGTGAAGCTGACCACGCCGCCCATGGCATTGCTGCCATACAGGCTAGATAGTGCTCCGCGCGCTATCTGTACTTCTTGAATCAAACCTGGGTCGAGGAAGAAGTTGCCGATGTGGCCGGTGGATATATCCTGGCGAACCCCATCTAACCGCACCAGCACTCCTTTGCTGCCAAAACCGCGCATACTCAAGGTTTGGCCATTTCGGCGCCCTTGGCCCGCCACGTGCAGTCCGGGTTGGCGGCTAAGCACGTCTTCAACCCGGCTGGCGGTGGCCAGCACCGCATCATCGCGATCAATAATATCGATAATCAGCGGCGCCCGGGAAAGGTCAGTCGGCGCTCGGGTGCCGGTGACCGTCACAGGGTTAAGTTCGGCGTCGTCTGCTTGGGCGGCTAGCAGTGGGAGCAGCGTTAAACAGAGGCCACCAAAAGCGTGTGTGTGGTTCATAAGCCAGAGAGTTCCAACAAGGATAAGTGGAAGAAATCGCTGGCTGGGTGCGATGGGCTACCTGGCTGGCTTTACTTTATACATCTTTAAATTAATCAAAAATCTAAATATTAAGAGCTTTAGGCGTTAAGGATTAACTTGCCGCTTTTCGTAAGGCGCAACACGTAGCGGCGCTGTTCATGGTGAATAACCAACTGGCCTGCGTTGCCAAGTAATTCGCTGCTATCCACCTCGCGTGGCGTCGAGGTCGATGTATCTCCCTGGCCAGTGCCCTTATCGGGTGACTGCATGAGAGAGTAACTCCTATGTTAATGATAACTATTAGCGTTAGATTAGCAGGGTTGCAGGCATCGCTCAATAGGGTTGGGTAGTAAAGGTGGCTAGCATTCGACCGTTCTTCATCTAACTGCAGGCACTCCGTCATCGTGCTGTCATTAAGCTTCTCTAGTGTCTCCTTACGTTCAATCGTTGACCTACAAACGATCAGGGGGAGACCAAAATGAGTAAAGAGATCGAAGATCATCGGCTGTTTAACCACAGCGGCAACCAACCTTTTGCCGAGGTATTGGCGCGCCATGTATCCCGGCGTGATGTAATGCGCGGTGGCTTGAGCGTGGCGGCCGCCTCGATGCTTAGTTTTGGTGGTGCCGCTCAGGCACTTGCCTCAAACGGGTCACAAAAAACACCGCTCACGCTGGCGTTTGAAGCGGTTAATGGCTCACGTACCGATGCCGTGGTGGTGCCGGAAGGCTATGTGGCACAAGTCTTGGTGCCGTGGGGTACGCCGCTGAACCAAAATGTTACCTGGCAGCCCGAACAGCCGATGACCGCTGAGCGTCAGGCGGAGAGTGTGGGCATGCACCATGACGGCATGGCCGGTTTTGCCCTGGATACCGACAACGCCTCACGGCGTTTTGTGCTGGCGCTCAACAATGAGTATATCGACCAAGCCGCCCTGTGGGCGTCCCAAGGCGGACCCACTAACGCGGATGAGGGGGAACGCCCGGCGGAGGAGTCGCGCACCGAGATCAATGCTCACGGTGTTACCATTGTCGAGGTTGAAAAAGACGCCAACGGCCAATGGGCGCATGTACTGGGCTCGCGCTATAACCGCCGCTTTACCAGCGCAACGGAAATGGATCTGGCTGGCCCTGTGGCGGGAAGTGACTACGCTAAAACGCGCTTTTCGCCAGCGGGCACTCAAACCCGTGGTACCAACAATAATTGTGGTAACGGGGTAACGCCCTGGGGCACCTATATTGCCTGTGAAGAGAACTGGCCCGATATCTTTGTGAACCGCGGTGAACGCTTCCAGGACGATGCGCGGATTGGTATTCCCACCGATAAAAGCCGCTATGGTTGGGATACTTCGGCAGGCGATGCCTCCGAACAGAATGATGAATTTGCTCGCTTCGATATTACCCCGCGCGGCGAGCGTGCTGAAGATGATTACCGCAACGAAGCACGCACGTTCGGCTACCAGGTGGAAGTCGATCCCTACAGTGATGCCTTGGCCGTTAAGCGTACGGCACTTGGGCGTTTTCGCCATGAAGGGTGTTGGTTAGGCAAACTGGAAGCCGGTCAGCCAGTGGTTTACTACTCGGGGCACGATGCCCGCAACGAGTACGTATATAAGTATGTTTCTGATGTTGCCTGGGATCCCGCCGATGCCAACCGCCCAGGTGAAGAGTATGATCGTCTTGCCATTGGCAACAAATATTTGGATAACGGCACACTCTATGTGGCCCGTTTCCACGCTGACGGCAGCGGCGAATGGCTGCCGCTAACGCCCACTGCTCAAACGCGCGATGGCGGAACGCTGGCGGCGGCCTTGGGGCTAGCAGACGGCGATGCGGCAGGTATCATCATCAATACCTGCGATGCAGCGGATTTGTTGGGCGCCACGCCAATGGATCGCCCAGAGTGGGCTTCTGTTGATCCCGCCTCGGGCGAGGTGTATCTCACCCTGACCAATAACTCACAGCGCATCGCTGAAGATACACAGCCAACCTACACCAACAACGGTGAGCGCTTGGAACAAGTAGGTGTTGGTTACGATTTAGCGCCCACCAATGCCGCCAACCCTCGCGCCAATAACGAAGCGGGGCATATTATTCGCTGGCGAGAAAGCCGGTTGCCCAATGCCTTTACTTGGGAGGTGTTTGTGTTTGGCGCGGCCGCTGACGATGCGGATAACCACTCTGGCCTGACAGAAATGAATCAGTTCGCCAGCCCCGATGGGCTCTGGTTCGACGAGCGAGAAGACGGTCAGGGTATCCTCTGGATTCAGACCGACAACGGTTATGAAGGGGTAACCGAGTACACCAACGACCAGCTGCTTGCCGTGGTACCTAATGGGCTAGACGACATTCAGGGAACCGGCCCGGTGATTAACAGCAGCAACCAGCAGCAACTTAAGCGCTTTGCGGTAGGGCCGAACGGCTGCGAAGTCACCGGTATTTTTGCCACGCCGGATAAAACCGCGCTGTTTATTAATATTCAGCACCCCGGTAACTGGCCCGCTGATGGTGATGCACTTGTGCAAGATGCCACTATCGCCACGAGCGGCGAGGTGCGCCCTCGGGCATCTACCGTTGTTATTCAGAAGCGCGACGGCGGCCCGGTCGGGGTGTAAAAGCTAGGTATAACCAGTCGTTATCTCATCTATAACCAAAGCGTCGAACCCACCCAGGTTCGACGCTTTTTTGATGACGAGCCTCTAACGCTTGGTTGACCTAGCCGTGACGGCTTTTCCAAAAAGCTTGATTCGACCCCTGCTCAAGCGTCTCCACAACGAGTCGCTGCCACGGCTAGGGGATTATCAAGTCGCGCTGATGAAGCGTTCAGGCAATGGTGTGCCAGCAAGGTATTGGCTGGGCTAGTAGACAACGCCCTCTATCTAGCCAAAGAAAAAGGGCGCGATCATGTTTCAACGGGTGGTTTATTAAAATCAACGAAACAGGTTTAAGCCTGATCGCGATCAACCGCAAACCGTGCCCAAGCCTGACGCACCGGCATAATTTCCAAGCGATTAATATTGATATGCGGCGGCAGTGTCGCGAGGTAATAAAGCTGCTCGGCAATGTCCTCGGCCTGAAGTGGCGTGGTGCCTTCGTAAAGCGCATCCGAAGCGGCCTGATCGCCTCTGGTTCTGACCAGCGTGAATTCGGTTTCCGCCATGCCGGGCGCTAGGTCAGTCACTCGCACGCCAGTACCTAACAGATCGCAGCGCAGGTTGTAGCTGAACTGCTGAACAAAGGCTTTCGACGCACCATACACATGCCCGCCCGGATAGGGCCACTGCCCGGCTACCGAGCCAAGGTTAAGAATACTCGCGCCTTCGCTGTTTTTAAGCAGTAGCGGCAACGCTGCATGGGTTACGTTGACCAAACCGGTGATATTGGTGTCGATCATGGTGTGCCAATCCTCCAGCGCCACCTTTTGCGCCGGTTCCGGTGCCAGGGCTAACCCCGCATTATTGATTAAACACGTCAGCGGCAAAAACGCTTCCGGCAAGTTGCTAATAGATTGCGTAACAGCGTCACTGTCGCGGACATCCAGCGGCATTGTCAGCACATTTACTTGCTGACTTAGTTCTTTTTCCAGGGCATCTAAACGTTCCTGGCGGCGGCCGGTTAAAATCAACGACCAGCCCGCTTTGGCAAAGCGCTGGGCAGCCGCTTTGCCAAACCCTGACGTCGCTCCGGTAATAAGTACGCTAGGCATTGCAATTTCTCCATGTTATTCAATTAATTAAAAGTAAACAGTTAAAAGGAGATGAGCCATGTTTTTACATTACTGTAAGCAACGCTGGCTCAAGCCTTTAGAGCCAGTTAGTGGCTGTCGTTGTGACATCACTCGTCTGTCCCTTTGCTACGTAACGACTGGCCCTACAGCCTAAACGGTAGAACTCACTAGGCTGGCAAGCACACTATTTCTTAATGAATTAATTAGGGTGTCAGCTATGAATACCAATATTGCCGCTTCACATCCACCTGAAAGCGATGTGGATAATGCTTACGTACACACCTTAGACCGTCAGTATGTGTTCCACTCCTGGGCGCAGCAAGGCAGTTTAGACCCGATGGTGATTGGCTAACTTGGCATCGAGGCTGAAAGATGGGGCAGCGTTGCACTAGGCTGAGATAAACATACACAGGAGGCGCTTTATGAGGACCCCACTGGACTCGATTGTCAGCGAATTTGAAATTCAGGAGCAGGCAGATAGCTACCAAACGCTGGTTCCGCGAGCGCGTGCAAGCCATTGAAGAAGCGACTGAGGTGCTACCCCCAGCTTCCTACCTGTATGGCCCCGGTCGCGTTGTCGATACCCAAGAAGCTGTGGTGCACATTAACTATATGTTGTGGCTTACTGCTTAGCATCAGGCTGTATTGAGGTAGTTAACGTCCTGCACGCACGCTAGGAATACCCTTAGCTAGATCATTACCCCAACTGCCTGCGCCAGCGGTTCTCTATGGTATCTAGCTCTGCCGGGCCGTACTGCGCATGATCATGCTGCCCGTAGTAGGCCCATAATTGATCGCCATAATCGAAGTGCCACCATTCGCTGGGCAGGTTAGTGAAGCCTTGTTGATGCAGGGTGTGATACAGCAGGCGGCGGTGGTCCCGCGCCTTATGTTGCTGTGTGGTAAGCATTTCCAGCTTTTCAAAATAGTCGCTGTGAGAAGCCGGTAGCGCCTCGTCAAACAACGTACCCATATCCAGCGGCAGGCCATCGGCATCACAGAGCGTGACATCGACGGCACCGCCGGTGAGGTGCGGGCTGGGGGCTAAAGGGTCGCGGCTGGGTACCGAAACAAACTCTCTTGTACGCTCCAATAGCTCCGCTTCACTGAGATCTGGATGGTGGTAGTGGATGGCTTCTTGCAGGGTATCAAACAAGTACTGCTGCACCCGCCATGGCCGCCAGCCATCTAGTACGATCAACCCGATACCCTCGGGTAAGCTGCGTGCTGCAGCGAGTAGCGCCCGATAAACCCCCTCACGAACGAAACAATCCGGCACCGCACCTGGAATACCCAGCCGAGCATAGGCGGGGAACACGCTGATCGGTGCCGGGGCGAGGCTCATCGGTACCAGGCGCTCGCCGTTATCTTCAATCGGCGCACGGCGCAGCTGATCCCAGCAGGGGGCTGGGTGGCTAGGTATAGGCGGTAAGGCCTTCAATAGTGTGCTCAAAGGCATTTGTTATCCAAGCTGGTTATCAAAATTGATGACGCCCAGATGTATCGGGTCGATACCATCCACCATAGCCACCGGCGCAAAGATCGGCGTCAGGAGCATCAATGCCGATACCTCCTCCATAGACATGCCCGTGATGAAAGTGATGGCGCTAAGCAGGGGCAAGATCACGATGCCATTGTCCACTTAGGGCGATAGCAGCGAAACAAACTGAGCCGGCATCTGCGCATAGGCGAGTAGCCAGCTAATCGCCGCCGAGGCCGCCAACTAGCTCAGCGGCTGGGTGCTTGCTGAGCGCGGCTGTTTCTATTCTCCACCGCATCCGCGAGCATATCGGCGGTGATGGCGGAAAGGGTCCAGCCCAGGTGGCCGTGGCCGGTATTGTAGAACACCGTGGGTAATTTGCCGGGGCCGACCTTGGGCAGCATATTGGGAAGCATTGGCCGCAGGCCTGCCCAGGGCACCACGCGGCGGGTGCTGACGCCGGGGAAGCACTCTTCCACCCAACGGATCAGCGGGCGGATGCGATTGTCGCGGATATCGCGGTTATAACCGTTAAACTCGGCGGTGCCGGCGATTCGAAAACGCTCGTCGCCTAAGCGGCTGGTCACCAGTTTGGTTTCGTCATCAAGCAGGCTAACGGTGGGGGCGGCCTGTTGAGAGGCTTCGTCGTCAAGCTGCACGGTAATTGAGTAGCCTTTTACGGGGTAGACATTGACGCGGTCGCCCAGTTTGGCGGCCAGGGCGCGGCTGCCTACGCCTGCACAGATCACCACGCTATCAAAGGTTTCGCGCACCGGTTCAGCGTTAGCCTCGCCTTCAAGCGTGGCGGTGATCCAGGCGTGCTGTTGATCGGCGCCGATATCCTGCACGCTGTGACCATATTTAAAGGTGACGCCGCGGCGATCGGCGGCCTGTGCCAAGCCATGGGTAAACTTATGAATATCGCCGGTGGCATCGCTTTCGGTGAAAAAGCCACCGTAGTAATTGCCCGCCAGGGTGGGTTCGATAGCGCGCATCTCTTCAGGGGTTACCGGTTGGCGTTCCAGGCCGCCTTTGCTGAGCAGTTTTGACACCTTGGCCGCGTGGTCATAGCCCGCTTTGTCGCGGTAGATATGCAGAATGCCTTTCTGCTTGAGGTCGAAACCGATCTGCTCGTCCTTTGCCCACTGAAACAGATGTTCGCGTGCTGCAATAGCCAAGCGCGTTGTTTCTATCGTGTTGTCGGCATACTTGGGAATCGCGGCCATAAACTCGCCGAACCAGCTGAGCTTATGCCAGCTGGGGCGAGGGTTAACCAGCAGCGGAGCATCGTTTTTGAACATCCAGCGCAGGCCTTTGATGACGGTAGGCCAATGGTTCCACACTTCGGCATTAGAGGCTGACAGCTGACCGCCGTTGGCAAACGATGTCTCCATCGCCGCGTAGCGATGCTTTTCAAAGACGGTAACGTCATAGCCACGTTTGGCCAGGGCGTAGGCGCTGGTAATACCCGTGATACCACCACCAATAACGGCAATGCGTTGCATAACTCTCTCCAGATTGTATGAGCGTCGGGAATCCCACCTAACGGTGTAGCTGCTGGGCGTACCCCTTCCGTCATGGAACCTGAGAGATTCACGCACCGCTGGGTGCGCTTGCTCCTTCGGTGGGCTGAGTGACGCAGTCATCAGCCGCTCTTCGGAAAGTGAGTGTGATAGCGGTCCGGTTGCCTGAGAGTTTCCGGGGTTGTTGCTCCTTCGGCGCCAGCGTCATCAGATGCGCTGATCTCTCCCGCTATTACTTTGCTGTTAATAATTAGTTGTTAATAAAACGTGATTCGCTATTTTAAACGTAACCATTTTTAACACGGAAGTCGACCAAGGTCATGAACGCTTATTCCACTGGCTTTATACCAAAGGCTGTGCGCGCTTGATGATCGCCGCGCAATCCAGCCCGGTGGGTAGCGTGCCACTATTCGGACTGTTTTGATTGGCAAGCCTTCCTGCGCAAAACGCATCAGCAACGTAGCTGGGGGCATGCTGTACCAGCAGGGCGCCCTGTAACGCCAGAGCCATGCCGTCTGCCAGTTGGCGGGCACGGTACTGAAGTGCTTGAGTATCCTGCATATCCCGCTTTAATTGGTGAATAAAGCGGTCAAGATGCCCATTGGCGCCCTGTGAAAGGCCGAGTTCGGCAAAGTAGGCGTCGAGCACCTCGGGCTGTTTTTCAATCGCGCGTAGAATATCAAGGCACTGCACATTACCGCTGCCTTCCCAGATGGCATTGATGGGGGACTCGCGGAATAAGCGCGGCATGATATGAGTCTCCATGACGCCGCTTCCGCCAATCACCTCCATTGCCTCGTAGGCGTGGTGGGGCGTGCGCTTACAGATCCAGTACTTGCCGACGGGGGTAGCAATGCGAGAAAGCAGGCGCTCATGCTCGTTGTCTTGATGATCCATAGCCCGGGCCATACGTAGCATCAAGGTAGTGGCGGCTTCGCTCTCAAGCGCTAAGTCCGCAAGTAAATTTTGCATCAGCGGCTGTTCGCTCAAGCGCGCACCAAAGGCCTGCCGATGTGAGGCGTGGTGAATGGCCTGGGCGGTGGCCTGGCGCATTCCGGCCGCAGAGCCGATCATGCAGTCGTAGCGAGTCATGGCGACCATCTCAATGATAGTGCGTACGCCGCGGCCCTCTTCGCCGACCATCCAGGCAAAGGCGCCGCGCAGCTCGGTCTCGCTGGAGGCATTCGCTACGTTGCCCATCTTGCGTTTCAACTGCTGAATATGCAGCGGGTTTTTGCTGCCATCGGGCCGCCAGCGGGGCAACAGAAAGCAGCTTAAGCCGCCGGGCGCCTGGGCGAGCACCAAGAAGGCGTCGCACATGGGCGCCGAGACAAACCATTTATGCCCCACCAGTTCATAGGCTTCTCCCGGCCCGCCTTGATCAATCGGGTAGGCGCGGGTGGTGTTCAGGCGCACATCGGAGCCGCCCTGCTTTTCGGTCATCGCCATGCCAAGGGTGACGCCCTGTTTCTCGAAATAAGGGACGTTGCGCGGATCGTAATGAGGCGCGGTGATTTTATCCCCCCACTCGGCGAATAGGTTGGGTTGATGGCGCAGCGCTGGCAAGGCGGCGAACGTCATGGTAATCGGGCAGCCGTGCGCTGCTTCCACCTGGGTGTGCAGAAAGTAGTTGGCGGCTCGGGCTACGTGCGCCCCTGGCTGAGGGCTGCGCCAGGGGCTGGCGTGCAGGCCTTGCTCCACCGCCGTTTGCATGAGCTTATGATAGGCCGGGTGAAACTCGACCAGGTCGACCCGATGCCCTTGCCGGTCGTGAGTGAATAACTGCGGTGCGTGGTGATTGGCTTCAAACCCGAGCGCAATGGCTTCGGCTGAACCGGCCCACTGGCCAAACGATTGTAGGCGTTTGTCGGCGTCGGCGGCACCTTCGCGTTTGACGCCCTCTTGAAGGGCTTGATCAGCGGTGTAGCTATTGTAATTTTCCAGCGTTGGCGGCTGGTTTTCCACTCGATGGGTGCTGGCTTGAAGTTGTTCGGCAAGCGGGTAGTCATTCGTCATGGCGAGAACCTGATGTCAGATAATTGTATTTATTTAAACGATCGTTTTATAACTATTATAGTAGTTGCTTGGCAGGGAGGACGCTAATAGATGAATACATAGAGTAGGGGGAGCGTCTTCTGCTTTGCTCAACCAGCCTATTTGACCGACAATGCTGGGCTTATCATTTCACCCTTGGATACTATTGATGCAAGCAAACGCAATGCAGGCAAACGGCTTTTTTGACGAAACCGGCGAGTCCATCGGCGAAGCCATCCGCGTGGTAGTGGATTTTTTGTTAGGTATTTTTACCAACTTCTTCGCCGCATTCGGCGATTTCATCGACGGCTTGACCCGTTCGCTGGGAATCAATGATTCGTTTTTTAGCATTGCCGTCTTAGTGATTGGGCTGTTGATTCTATGGGGTGGTTTGCGTGCGTTTCTGCGCGGATCTTTGATAGGCGGTGTTTTACGTACCCTGCTGGGGCTGTTTATTCTCTCGTGGCTGATGATGTAAAGGCGCGTCGTTCAGGCTGATTCCAAGTGCTTCTCAAGCGCAAAAATATGCGCGTCCTCCACACCTAGCTCGCGTAGCGCCTTGGCTAGATTGACCAAATACTCGCGGTTAGAGCCGCTGGGGCCATGGGCGTTAGCAATTTGCTGGGCGATATCGGCAAGTGGCGCCTCGCCAAGAAAAGCAGGGTTGTCTTCGCTGGCCAAATAAATAAGCCCCTCGCTCTGACCGGCCTCTCTGCCATTATGGGCAAGAAAGGTCAGCGGTACTTTTTCTCGCAAATAGCCGTTCTTCTCACGTATATCTAACGGTGCCAGTATTTCTGGCGTAATGCGATAGGCCATGCCATGGCACACTGCGCCTTGGGCGCGAATTAACGTGGCGACACGCCCCGGTGATTCCAGTGTGCCGCGGTGGTCGTGGGAGCCTTGCCAAAAACGCCTTGCCCAGCCGGTAATGTAGGCGGGCTGGCGTTCTAAGTAAGCAAAATCAGCCTTCCAGATCAGCGAGCCGTAGCCGAATAACCATATAGCCGCATGGCCTTCGAAGAAGTTTCTTTGCTGGTTTATAGCAGTGGTATCAAGCAACATAAGGCATCTAGGTGTTTACCCGAATGGCAGCGCGCAATGGCGTTAACGATTATCCATCATCCTGGTTATACGATTGATTTACCAGCCAGCCACCCCTTTCCGATGGAGAAATTTCGCGTGCTTCGCCAACGGCTCGGTGAGCAGTCTTTGGCGACACCCATTGAGTGGCTAACGCCAAAACCCGCGAGTATTGACGCCTTGGCGCGCGTGCATACCCGCGCCTATCTGGATGCCTTTTTGCACGGCGCGCTTAATCGGGCCGACCAGCGTCGCAGCGGGTTTGTGTGGTCTCAGGCGTTAGTTGAACGCGTACGGCTAGAAACCGGTGGCACGCTGATGACCTTAGAAGCCGCTTTGGCGAGCGGTCTTGCCTGCAATTCAGCCGGCGGCACGCATCACGCCCATGCCGATGCGGCAAGTGGTTACTGTTTAATCAACGACCTTGCCGTGGCAGCGGCCCATGCACTGGCCCTGGGTTGGGTGGAGCGGGTGCTGATTGTCGATTGCGATGTTCACCAAGGCGATGGCACGGCACGGATGTTTGAAGGGGTCTCGGGGGTGTTTACCTTTTCCATGCATGCTGGCGGCAACTTTCCCGCGCGCAAGGCCAAAAGCGATTTAGATGTCGCCCTGCCCAATGGGATGGAAGACGAGGCCTACCTAGCGGTGCTGGCATCGCGATTGCCAGGGCTGCTGGCGGCCTATCAGCCTGACGTGGTGCTTTACGATGCTGGCGTGGATGTGCATCGTGACGACCGCTTGGGCTATTTAGCGCTTAGCAGCCAAGGGCTTTACGCGCGGGATGCCTATGTGCTGACCTGCTGCCGCGAAGCAGGTATTCCCGTCGCCGCGGTGATTGGCGGTGGTTACGACCGTGATATTGTTTTGCTGGCTGACCGACACGCACAGCTTCATCGAGCAGCGGCGGATGTGCTTGAGCGCATCGGCTAGTAGCCTAATGAGAAGGAGGCAGGCATGACCGAAACGGAGACAAGTATGCGCGCGATTTTTTTGGTGGATAACGGCTCCTTACGGCCCCAAGCGACGCGCAACTTGCGCCGCGTGGCAGCTTCGCTTAGCGAGTTGTTGGGCGAAACCGTGCAGGCGGCCTCGTTGTTGCATTCCAATAAAATTCCGGCTGAACAAGTCGATGATATCAAGGCGATCACCCTGGGGCCGGCCGCTGAACGCAGTGCCGAACAGGGGGCGACCGAGATCATCGTGCTGCCGTTCTTCTTCGGTTCCAGCAAGGCGCTGACCGGCTACCTGCCCGAACGAATGGGTGAGCTGCAGGCGCGCTTTCCCGACGTCAAGGTGCGCGTGGCCATGCCGCTGGTCGATGAGTTGGGCGATAACGACCTACGTCTGGCCAAACTGCTGGCCGATAACGTCCGCGAGCAGTGGCTCCCAGGGACGACGCCCCGCGTCGCGCTGGTGGATCACGGCAGCCCGATTCCCGAGGTGACTGCGGTACGCAATCGCCTGGCCGGGCAGCTAAGCGTGCTGCTAGGCAGTGACGCCACCTGCGTGGCCGCCGCCTCGATGGAGCGCCGCGAGGGTGATGAATATCGCTTCAACGAACCGCTGCTCGAACACCTGCTGGCCAAGCCCGATTTCCATACCGGGCCGGTGATTCTGGCCATGCTGTTTCTCTCGCCGGGGCGTCATGCCGGTGAAGGCGGGGACATTGCGGAGATCTGCCACGCCGCGCGCGAGCGCCATCCGGGCATGACCGTCACCACCACCGCCCTGGTGGGCGAGCACCCGGGGATTGTCGATATTCTGCACACTCGCCTGCGCCAAGCGCTTGATGGCGAAAGGTTTCTGCTGGACTTGCCGGCCCCTGGCGACGCGCCGTCCTAAGCAATGGGTGTAACGTTGCACAATAGCGCGTAGAATCGCGAGCCTTTCTATTACTGTCAATGACACGCTAACCGGGCTCCTTTTGTGATCGCAACCGCCAATATCACCATGCAGTTTGGGGCCAAGCCCCTGTTTGAAAATGTCTCCGTTAAATTTAATAACGGCAACCGCTACGGCCTGATTGGCGCGAACGGCTGCGGCAAGTCCACCTTTATGAAAATTCTCGGTGGCGATTTGGAGCCCACTTCCGGCCAGGTGATGCTGGACAGCAGTACGCGGCTGGGTAAGCTGCGCCAAGATCAGTTTGCGTTTGAAAACGAGCGCGTCATCGACACCGTTATCATGGGCAATGCTGAGCTCTGGTCAGTCGCTGCCGAGCGTGAGCGTATTTACTCGCTTGCTGAAATGAGCGAAGAGGACGGCATGGCCGTTGCGGATCTGGAAGTGCGCTTTGCCGAGCTGGATGGCTACACCGCTGAGCCCCGCGCAGGCGAGCTATTATTAGGCTTGGGCATTCCTATTGAACAGCACACCGGTCCAATGAGCGACGTTTCGCCCGGCTGGAAGCTGCGCGTGCTACTGGCCCAGGCGCTATTTTCTGACCCAGACGTACTACTACTCGATGAGCCTACCAACCACCTGGATATCAACACTATCCGCTGGCTGGAAGACATGCTTAAAGCGCGCAACAGTACGATGATCATCATCTCCCACGACCGCCACTTCCTTAATAGCGTATGCACGCATATGGCGGATCTGGATTACGGCGAAATTACCCTGTTCCCGGGTAACTACGATGATTACATGACCGCCGCTACCGCCGTTCGTGAGCGTCAGCACTCGGATAACGCCAAGAAAAAGGCCCAGATTGCCGAGTTGCAGCAGTTCGTTAGCCGTTTCTCCGCCAACGCCTCAAAGGCCAAACAGGCCACGTCGCGGGCGCGTCAAATCGATAAAATCAAGCTGGAAGACATTAAGCCATCCAGCCGCGTTAGTCCGTTTATTCGTTTTGATCAGGCCAAGAAAATCCACCGTAACGCTGCCAATGTGGATGGTATTACCAAGGGCTATAATGGCGAGAAACCGCTTTTTGAACGTCTCTCCATGACGGTAGAAGCTGGGGAGCGAATTGCCATTATCGGCCCCAATGGCATTGGCAAAACCACGCTGCTTAAAACCCTGGCGGGCGAGTTGCACCCAGATGCTGGCGAAGTTAAGTGGACCGAAGCCGCGGACGTCGGTGTTTTTGCTCAGGATCACAGCGCCGATTTTGCCGTCGACGCGACACTGTTTGAGTGGATGTCGGCATGGACCCAAGGCGGCGAGCAGGTGGTGCGCGGTGCGCTAGGTCGAATGCTGTTTTCCAGCGACGATATCGACAAGTCGGTGAAGGTGATTTCCGGCGGTGAGCAGGGGCGCATGCTGTTCGGTAAGTTAATCCTTACTCAGCCCAACGTAATGCTGATGGATGAGCCCACCAACCACCTGGATATGGAGTCTATCGAAGCGCTGAACCTGGCCTTGGAAAACTATCCCGGCACGTTGCTGTTTGTGAGCCACGACCGTGAGTTCGTCTCGTCACTCGCTACGCGCATTATTGATATGCAGCCGGAAGGCATTGTCGATTTCAGCGGTAACTATGACGATTACCTGCGCAGCCAGGGGGTTGTGTAACGCTGTTTTTTTAGCATGGTTCTTTGTAAGAATAGTACTGCAAGCCTACTCGCCGATAATTTTCTCAAAGTTGCTGTCGGTGGCGGGTTCGCGCTGCTCATTGAGCATTTTGCCGCGAAACACCGTCTGCATCTCTTTGGCGAGTTCTACGTAGACATGCATTTGTTGATTACGTCGCTTACGTAGGGGTGGTTTCACTAATAAGCTAATACCCTTGATGGGGTCATGGTTTTCCCCACGCAGCAGGTCAGGCATTTCCCCCGGTGGAAAAGCGTTGGCGATAGTGACGGGGTTAGACGGCTGTTGGCCGTCGATTAAAAATATTTTCTTGAGAGCGTCGTAGTGGGCGTCTTTCTCCCTTAGCCACTGGGTAAGGCGCTCGTCTGAATCTTTACTAGGCTGATCAAAGATTATAAAAAGCGAATGCTGCTTAACTTTTTTATTTTGCTTTGAAGGTGCATGGGTGTCAGGTTCTTGAGCTTCTTCAGAGCTGTCTACGTTTACCGGACGAGGAGCAGCGGCTTTCGCTTTCGCGGCGCGCCGTCGGCGGCGCCAGGGCACAATGACATAAATAAATATCGCTGTTGCCATTGCGGCTAATACCAGCGATGCGAAGGCGAGTATTATTATCGTAGTGGTGCGATCCATACTTTCAGAATCCTTTGTTTTTTTAATCAGCGCTCAGGCTTTATTTAGCCGAAAAATAGAGGCATTGAGGGCTAGCGCCAGTGCTACCCAAAGCGCGTAGGGCACCATTAACCACGCCGCTAAGCTGTTCACCTTAGCAAATAGGATGATCGCCACTATGATCAGTATCAGTAGTAGCGCAATGTCGCCAAGCGCCGCAGCGATTTGTTTACGACCAAAAAACAGCCAAGACCAAGCTGCGTTCGCCACCAATTGAATGCCATATACCCATAGGCTTGCTGTGCGCCATGCCGAGTCGTCGGCCATATAAAGCCGCCATGCAGCGATAGCCATCAATAGATAGAGAATGCCCCAGGCAATGGGAAATGCAATATCCGGCGGTGTCCAGGTGGGTTTGCTGAGCGTGCGGTACCAACCATCGGGACGAAAGCATGCCCCGGTACTGGCTGTAATACCTACTAGCACCAACGATACCAGTAACGCGAATAGCGAATTTAGCATTCATCACCTGTGTTTCAAACGTAAGAATCAATAGCCTAACAGCGTTTTGTAACGATCAGATATAAAAAAAGCACCACCGAAGTGATGCTTTTCAACGTTAAGAAACGCCAGTGTCTCCCAGACTTAGTCCATACGGTCATAACCGTTATTCATAAACGGGTAGTCGGTATAACCTTTTTCGTCACCGCCATAGAATGTTTCGTGGTTCGGCTCGGTGAGCGGTGCGTTAATACGGAAACGCTCAGGCAGGTCAGGGTTGGCGATGTAGGGGCGTCCGAAGGCCACCGTGTCGGTGGTGTTTTCGCTAATGCGGGCTTCCGCATGCGCGGCGTCGTAGTTGCCGCAGTACATCAGGCTGCCGTTAAAGCGTTCACGCATCTGCTCGCGGAAGCCTTCGGGGAAGGTGGTATCACCGCCCGCCCAGTTGGGTTCATTAAGGTGTAGATAGGCAAGCCCGCGCTTGGAAAGCTGCTCGGCCATGTAGAAAGCCATGGCTTCCGGCTCGTCGTCGGTCAAACCAAACAACTCAATAAACGGCGTCATGCGAATGCCGACCCGGTTAGCGCCATAGACGTCAATCACGGCGTCGACGACTTCCAGCGGGAAGCGAGCCCGGTTTTCCAGTGAGCCACCGTACTGGTCGGTACGCTGATTGGTGCCCGTGGCCAGGAACTGGTTAAGCAGATAGGCGTTAGCCGCGTGGACTTCGACCATATCGAAACCGGCGCGCTTGGCGCGGATGGCCGCTTGACGGTAGTCCTCGACAATGCCGGGAAGCTCGTCAGTTTCCAGCGCTCGCGGCGTGCTGGTAGGATGCTGCCCGGCGGTGCCGTCTTCAAACTCGACGAAACACTGCGCACCTTCGCCTTTCAGCGCACTGGGTGCAACGGGCTGTTGGCCGTTGGGTTGAACCATTTCGTGAGAAACGCGCCCAACGTGCCACAGCTGCAGCGCCATACGGCCGCCTTTGGCGTGCACCGCGTTGACGACATTCTTCCAACCGGCTTCCTGCTCATCGGTCCAAATGCCAGGCGTATACACGTAGCCACGGGCAGTGGCAGAGATATTGGTCGCTTCGCTGATAATCAGCCCGGCACCGGCGCGCTGGCCATAATAAGCCTCCTGCATTTTGCCGGGTACGCTATCAGGCGTACGCGCACGGGTTAGGGGCGCCATAATCACACGATTAGGCAGGGACAAGCTGCCCAGTTGGATTGGGGTAAAAAGTGTTTCGAAAGCCATCAATCAAGCTCCTTTTGAACTCTGTCGTTAACTAGTGCGCATAGAATAGACCAGTTTACTAGTTAACGCCAGCCATCGTATTTTCAGGCCGTTGCCCTGTGTGCCTATCCCTTAATGCAAAACCCCGCCTGTAAAATAAGGTGGGGTGTTAAACATAGAAAAATACTTATCGGTTTGAATAAAGCTGATGCCGCTCGCGCCACAATTGCATTTACGTGCACCGTTCTACATCATGAGGTTAACTTAAACGTTATAAGGCCTTACACGTGCTGTATGACGTCAACCAAACGCTTGAGCAGGCGGCATGACACCTAAACTCCCCATCAACATTGATGACTTGCTCCATCACCGCACGGTGGAAAGCGAACGCATTGAATACAAGGAAGGTTGGAACCCTGAGTCCATTCTGCATACCTTGTGTGCTTTCGCTAATGACTTTCACAATTTGGGTGGTGGTTATGTACTGGTGGGTGTTGCTGAAAAGAATGGCCAACCGCAGCTACCGCCTGCCGGTTTATTACCGGAGCAAATCGATGCTATTCAAAAAGAGCTGTTAAATCTTGGGCACTCAGCGATTGCGCCGCACTATCACCCGTTAACCGCGACCTATGAGATCCAGGGCAAAACAATTCTGGTGCTATGGGCTCCGGGCGGTGAAACACGCCCCTATAAAGCTAAAACCAGCTTGAGTAAGAAGAGTGATTGGGTCTATTACCTGCGCAAACATACCAGCACGGTGAAAGCATCGGGGCGGGATGAGCGCGAGCTACTAAGTTTGGCGGCAACCGTACCCTTTGATGATCGCTATCGCCAAACGGCGAATTTAAGCGATCTTTCTCCCTATTTGATGCGTGATTTTTTGCACGACATTAGCAGCGAGTTAGTGGGTGAAGCCCGAGACTTGGATATTGAAACCCTGGGCCGCCGCATGAATGTGGTGGGTGGGCCAAGCGAAATGGCTTTTCCTAAAAATGTAGGGCTTTTATTCTTCAACGAGCAACCCGAGCAGTTTTTCCCCGCGACTCAGATAGACGTGGTGTATTTTCCAGATGGTGCCGGTGGCGACCATTTTGAAGAAAAAGTCTTCAAAGGACCGCTGGGTCGCATAACTCGCGATGCATTAGACTACATTAATCGCAACTATCTGAAAGAGGGCGTAACAAAACACGCTGATCGCCCACAGGCCGAGCGTTTCTGGAACTTTCCGCTGGCAGCCATTGAAGAAGCCGTGGTGAATGCGGTTTATCACCGCTCTTATGAAATTCGTGAGCCCATTGAAGTTCGTATTGATGGTCAGGAGCTTGTGGTGCTTAGCTTCCCAGGGCCAGACACCTCTATTCGCTTGCAAGACCTGCAGGCAGGTAAAGCGGTCAGTCGCCGCTACCGCAACCGACGCATCGGCGAGTTTTTAAAAGAGTTGGATTTAACAGAAGGGCGTTCAACGGGCGTGCCAAAAATTCTTCGGGTGATGAAGGCGAACGGTTCGCCGGTGCCGGTGTTCGAAACTGACGATGAGCGCAGCTACTGTTTAATTCGCTTACCCGTTCACGAGGGGTTTTCGTTTGATAAAGAGGCAGTGACTGAAGAGACCCCCGAAGTCACCCCCGAAGTCACCCCCGAAGTCACCCCCGAGATTTTACGTCTGCTCAAGTCATTTGAGGGTGAGGTGGGAAGAGCTGAGTTGATGGCAGCGTTGGGGCTGCAAGACGAAAAGCATTTCAGAGAACGTTATCAGCAAATCGCAATGAAACAGGGCTTAATCGAGATGACGGTTCCAGACAAACCTCGTAGTCGCCTGCAAAAATACAGATTAACCGACCTAGGTAAGCAAGTGCTTGCTACCAAGAATACGCATCAATGAAAATCGGCCCTACTACCTGAAAGGTCTGGAGCTTCTGCGCTGCCTACTACCATGCTGGATATCGCCAGGGGCAAACCCACTTGGAGCGAAGAAACGCTAGAGGACTGTTACTTCCACTTCGCCCAAGGCCAACGCCGCTTGGCGGGAGTGTCAATCTGCTGCAGTGCGCTTGAAAGCGGCAACATAATGGCACCCAACTGGCGATAGCAAACCGCGCTACTGAGTACCCCAGGGCATTGTTTGAGTAGCAGCTCGCACTGTTGCGAGGCGATATAAAGCTGTTCGGTGGCGGCTGGGGCAAACAGCGGTTTGGACTGCTGGCTGCAGCGAGTCAGCTCCCGTGACAGCATTGAGAGCATACTGGTATCGAGCCAGCAAGGCAGCGGGTCTTCCAAGCGGCCAGCGATAGAGTGCTGCACCGCTTCAAAAGAGGTACGCAAAAACATGACCGTTTGGCGAAGTTGCCGCTGCTCGCTAGTCATCTCACTATTTCCTCACGCCTGATTGTCTGCTCAATAAAAAGAGAGTGTTTCTCATTTGCATCTGGGGTGACGATAGCGCTACTTCATAGACGTGTCAATGCCGTGGCTATGCGACGTGCTATGCAAAGGGCTATGAATGCGCCTCAAACAATTGCCAGTCGTTATTAGTGAGGGGCTTGGCTCCCTGCTCGGTCACCGCTACGGTGTCGCTTATTCCTACGCCCCACTGGCCGGGCACCCGAAGGCAGAGGGGTAGGTGAAAGACCATATTGGTTTCAAAGGTGCGATTTTGACCTTTGGCGATAAAGCCGGTGCCCTCCACCCAGCTAGGCGGGAACTGCGCGCCCACGGCGTAGCCAAACACGCCGGAGAAGAAATACTGGTCGCGGTGGGGAGAGAGTAGGGCATCAGCCGCCTGGGCAGCGGCATCAAAGGTATTGCCGGGCCGCATGGCGTCGCAGAGCGCTTCGAAAAGTGAGCGGCAAAGATCCCGAGTGGCGCAGAGAGCCGGGCTTGGAGTGCCCGTTACGGCTGTGCGCATCATGGGTGCCGTATAGCGTTGATAAGCGGCGCCGAACTCTAGGAAGACCGGTTCGTTTGCCTGTATGACACGCCGCTTATGGTTGACGTGAATCACACCAATACGGTGCCCGCTGGTGACGATTGGCTGCAGGCTCATGAACTCGCTGCCATTTTCGAGCAGCGCTTTGGCGCCCACGGCAGCAATATCGTTGTCGGTCATGCCGGGTTGAATGCTCTGTATCGCGGCTTCTAAGCCTAGGGAGGTGATTCGTGCGCTCTGTTGCAGCATCTCCAATTCGGCGGGGCTTTTTATAATTCGAATCGCATCGACCACTGCGCCTGCTTCGCTAAAGCGCTCCCGGCCGATAGTCTGCATCAACGCATCAATCACCCCAAAACGCAGCCCGCTGCTCCAGCCATCAATACCAATTTTCGAGCAAGGAGAAAGCAGGTCGGCCAGCGGCGTGATGATTTCATCCAGATTTTCCCAGCGGTAACCGATGATCTCATCGACCCGGGCGGTGACTACCGCCGCACCGGTTTCGATCGAAGCGACTTGCAGCACCAGCCGCGCTTGGGTGCAGACCAGGCAGGCGTGCACCGAAACTTCAAAGGTGTGGTAGCCGGTGAGGTAATTAATATCGGCGGGGTCGGTAAGTAACAGCGCGTCTAAGCCATGCGATGTCATCGCCTGGCGCACTTTATCTAGTCGCGTCTGGTATTCAGCCGCGGGAAAGGGCAGCTCACTCTGGGCGAGCGTTTCCGCAAGGGCTGTGCGGTAGTGGTGATAATCCATAGCGACCTCCTTTAATAGGTAAGGTCAGTATAGGCGCCTGCTTTAAGCTCGCTTTTCTCTGCCTCAACGCTAGCGGGTGAGCAGAAAGATCCCTTGCAGGAAGTAGAAAACCCCAATACCGGTCACGATCCAGCGCGTCCAGGTGCGGAAGTTGGCATCAGTGAGGCGGTGTAGAATGCGGTTGCCGGTGTGGGTGCCAAAGATCGCAAACGGCGCGGCCAGAAGAATAATGCCCCATTCGCCGGTACTAAGCGCCATGGCGGCGCCTAGATAGAAGATGATTTTAATACTGTGGGCCACTACCTGAATCATTGCCTTGGTCGCCACGACTTGGCGGCGATCCATGCGTGAGCGCACAAAGAAGATATCAATTAACGGCCCGGAAACCCCGGCGGCAATCGTTAAACCGCCAGAGGCGATACCACAGCACAGCGCGTGGCTGGCGCGGTTGGCATCCAGGTGAAACCAGTGCTTGGGCATCCATACCAGAATCGGCATTAGGCCAATCAAAAGCGAGACGCTGGCGGCGTTGGGGCTGTAGTTGAATAGCAGAAGCAGGCCCGCGGCGCTTAGTACACCCAGCGTCATAAAGGCGACGATAGGCCAGACAATATAGTGCCGCGATAGCCACGCTCGCGATCCATTCGCCGTGAGCTGTATAACCCCGTGCACCGCCATCGCCGTGCCTGCGGGAAAGACCACCAATAGAAACCACAGCAAGACCAAGCCGCCTGCCATACCAAACACGCCAGAAAGCATCGAGGTGAAAAACACCACGCTAACAAAAGCAATGCCTATCCATAGGCTCATAGTGTTCTTCCTTAACTACGGCAGAAGGGCCAGACTTGATAAAACTTGCGGCACTGAAACTCCGCTTCGCAAGCGTTGAGCTGGGCTTGGTAACGGTTAGTGCGAGCGGCTACTTGTCTTCCCGCTCTCAATACGTGGGGCTTACCGCGGTAAGTGCCGCGTTGATAACCGCCCGCGCCCTCGTGGTAGGCATAGTAAAGGTGCTCAGGGTTGTTGAGCGATATGCCCGCCTGCTGCTGGGAACGTTGGTTGTACCAGCCAATAAAATCCGTGGCGTGCTTCATATGCGTGCGCCGGGCAAACAGGCTGCCTGCTTGGTCTTGGTACTCGCCCCAAACCGGGTCTTGGGCCTGGGCGTAACCCTTGGCGGAGGAGGGGCGTGGGCCAGGAATAAAGCCTAGGTAATATTTGCGATCTGGGCGGACATGGCTACGAAACGAAGACTCCTGCTGAATAAACGACAACTGGGTGGCAATCGGTGTGCCCCACTTCTCCTCTGACTCTTGCGCATAGTCGTACCAGCTTGGCTGCTCGCGGAATATCTCGCAGATGTTGCTTTGATCCTGGGGCGGGTTGGGCGCGAACGTGGCACAGCCCGAGAGAAACAGAGCAACGCTCATCGCTACCCAAAAGCGAAAAGTGGCGAATGGGGGTAAAGCGCCAGCGGTAAAACGACGAACAGGGGGATGCATAAAAAGTCCTTGTGGATAAGCCCTTGCGAATAAGTGCTTGTGTATAAGTTATGAAGAGCCTGTGAGTAACCTGTGGGGTTTTTATTTAGCGACGAGAGTAAGGCCCACAAAGGGTTGCTAGCGTAGCAATGCTTCTAGGCAGCGGCGCAGCCGCTGTGCTTCGCGTACCAGCGTTTCCCCCGAAAGCATGCCGACGCCCATTACCAAGCCAACGCGAGCATCGTGTTGAGCGCATACCGGG
Source organism: Halovibrio sp. HP20-59 (assembly GCF_033052795.2). Lineage (NCBI taxonomy): Bacteria > Pseudomonadati > Pseudomonadota > Gammaproteobacteria > Oceanospirillales > Halomonadaceae > Halovibrio > Halovibrio sp. HP20-59. Next base: position 80,638 of record NZ_JAWJUW020000003.1, on the reverse strand, counting down.
CTTAACGGGCGCACAATTAAATGCTCTTTTAACAGCGTTTGGGCAATCTGCACATCGTCGATACCCGGCGCAAACTCGATGCATAGGCTGATGGCACTGCTTGGCGGTGAAACACTGCGCACATGAGGCAGCGAGCGAAGCTGGTCATGAAGCACCTGCTGGCGGCCTAAGTAGTCGCGCTGAATGCGCCGACACCAGGTATCCAAATCGCCATCAAACATAAACTGCGCCAACACGGCTTGATCCAGCATGCGCCCTTCGCGGAAAACCTCGCTGCGTAGTCGGTTCATCGGCTTCGCTAAATGACGCGGTACCACTAAATAACCTAATCGTAGCCCTGGAAACATCATCTTGGAAAACGACCCAACCAGCAAGTGGCGCGCTGAGTGCGAATCGAAAAGGAGGTTAGTGTGGTCGTCGAGGGTGAACTCGTAATCATCTTCGACGATATAAGCGGGTGTTAAGGCATCGCATAGGCGCTGTTTATCGGCAGCACTGGTGGGCACGCTGAGCGGATAGTGGTGCGAGCCTATAAGCAAACAGCATTGATAGGACCGTCTTAAGAAGTAGATGTGGCCAGTGCGCTAACGCTGCACGCCCTCGTCAAACAGCGAAAGCTTCTGGCGATGGGCGGGTTTTGTATTTTTAGCGCAACGGGAAGCTGTTTGCGCTCGAACACAGCGGTATTGAGGCGGATATTCTGACCACCGCGAAAAGCCTCGCTAATGGCATATCGCTATCTGCTGTTGTTGGTAGTGCCAAGGTAATGGACGCTCCGACCCCAGCTCCCTAGGCTGCACTGGCGATGATTGAAGAGGAAAATATCCTGGCGAGCAGATGGGCAAGATGCTGGCAGAGCGCTTCACTGTATGGGAAGAACGTTTCCCCGCCGTTGCCACGGCCGCCAGCTCGGCGCCATGGCAGCGTTTGAACTTCTTGATAGTGAAGGAAAGCCAGATGCGCAGATGACCGGTGCGCTCTGTGCCAAAGTGCGTGAGAAAGGTTTGATCCTGCTTTCCTGCGGTTTCTACGGCAACAGCATCCGTATTCTGGTGCCGCTGACGGTTTCGTCTGCGGTGTTAGAAGAAGGGCTGGGTATTATCGAACAGTGACTGGAAGCGCTTAGCTAATACTCCCTTTTAAGTCTCATCTCGCCCGCCCTCGTCAAACAGCGAAAGCTGTTGGCGATTGGCGGGTTTTTTTATGGGCGTTGAAATCTCATACCTAAGGTAATAAGTCGCCCTAAGCACCCTATGCTAAGCTGGGTTTAGTACGGCAACCGCCCAAGGCGGAGGTGCCGGGAAATGCAGCAGAAGCGTGAATTTTTGATATGATATCTAATAAAAATTAATTAATATGAAAATAAAAGTCTTGGGAGAGCGTGGCAGGCTGCATTTTTCGGACAATCATGTCTGCGCGTTCATCCAATCATAGGACGCGCTGTCTGATACCTATTATTCATTAAGGAGGAAGTAATGCCAAGGATCGAGCCAAGTGCGCATATCTATATATCAGCAAAGCAATTCTATGATGCAGCGGAGCTTATCTGGGAAAAAACGGACGGTGCGGTTGGAAACTTCGTTTATCCCATTATTGTGAACTATGCGCTTGCATGTGAGCTTGCACTGAAGGCTTGTGAAAGTAGCACTTCGTCAGAGCCAGTGCGTGAAGGCGCACTGTTGCCTACAGCTGAAATAAATTCAACGATTTGGGGTCATAAACTCTCTAAATTATTCGAGGGCTTGGATAGTGACACTCAGCTAAAGCTAGATGCCGCATTTTCTGCGGTTGCAGGCCTATCGTTACAGCCCTTGCTAAAAGAGTGTGAGAGTTACTTTATCAAGGCACGGTATGCATGGGAAAAAGATAATAAATGCGTATTTCACTTGTCAGATGTGCGGAATTTATCATCAGGCCTTATTGCGGCAGTTCCCACATTGGGTGCCAGTCATTCATAACAAGCGGCGGCAGGCAGATCAAATTTCTGCTCGTTCCTCGCTTCAATTTGCCCGCTGCGCCGGGTGTTAGGTGCAAGCACTCATGGACTGCCTCTTCGAACTCAAGATGGGAATCACAGATACAATTGCTCTGCTGGCGTTATTGGCCGTTGGACTTTCCGCCTTCTATGCACACTGGTCTTGGCGCGAATCGAAAAAGGCAAATAACATCAGCCTGCTAGGGCATAAAAAAGAAATTTACGATGCGTTTTATGAACTGAAAATGCACATGACGCAGAACGCGCAATTTGCCGAACTTGGTGAGGTTTCAAAATTTTACTACCATCAAAAAAACGCCAAAATATACCTCCCTTCTGACTTGGCAGAAGACATTGAAAAATACTATGACGCTTGCTTTTGGATTTCCGACATTCATCGAAGAGATGGCGGCCTTACAGAAGAGAATGCCGCAGATTTTAAACCGCATATATACAATGAAAAACAGCTTGCCCCGAAAATAGAAAAAGCACTTGTACGCTTGCTTCATGAGGTAGGCACCTAACTAGCAGTTCAAATCGCTCGCTGCGCTCACTGGGAGGGGCTAAAGCCCGCCCTTAACCAAACGTTATATTTCTTCTTCGGTGAACTATGGCTAACCTCTGCGCACTGTGCGGTAAAAATGCCGCGACCACTAAAGATCACATTCCGCCTCAAGGTATTTATCCAAAGCCACGCGACAACGATATAAATTTCAACACTGTGCCGGCCTGTGCTGACTGTAACAATGGCTCTGCTGTAGAAGACGAAGAATTTAAAGTTCTAATGGGGTTTTCGACAGGAGAATTCCATGAGAAACCGGATTTGGTTATTGACTGGATAGCGCGAACAGTTGGAAAAAATCAGAAAATAGCCGATCAAATTTTCAGCACAAAACAGAACGTACGCGCCTATCTTCGCGGCTCGATTCTAGAGCCAGCCGTTGCAGTTACGTTCGATGGTGAAAGATACAGTAAAGTAATTTCACGAGTCATTAGGGGTTTATACTGGCTACAGAAGGGCCGCGCTCTAGGGCGTAATCCAAAAATAACTGTCTTTCCGACGCATAGCATAAAGCCTGAGTTTGCTAGATCAATTATGAGTTTAATGGATTGCCTGGAGGCTCATACTCTAAACAAAGGAACCTTCGTTTATAAAGTTCAGTTTTGCGAGGACGGCACAAGTATTTGGGGAATGCAGTTTTTCAAAAAGCACACGGTCTTCGCTTTTGCGGAGTCACCAGAAACATAATAACTGGCTCAAACCGTTCGCTTCGCTCACTGTGATGGGCTAAAGTCCGCCCCTTAACCAAACGTTAAACGGCTACACGACCATTGGAAGATGCCCTCTAGAATGACTTCTGTCGAAATCCGTACAGCCATCGCAACTGACGTCATAGATATCCAGCAATACGCGCAGCAAGCTTATGTGAAGTACGTGCAGCGCATGGATAGAGAGCCTGCGCCCATGAATGCTGATTTTGCGGGCCAAGTAGCTAAGGGGTTTGTATCTGTAGCTACAAGCCAGTCGAGTTTGGTGGGGTACGTGGTGGCCTATCCGGAAAGCAGCCAATTTATACTTGAAAGCGTTGCAGTTCTGCCCAGCTACAGCGGTCGGGGTGTCGATAAGCTATTGATCAAGCATGTCGAAAAGGCCGCGAGCGTGTCGGTTATGGCATCGTCAAATAGAGTGCGACCGTCGCTAAGTGGCACCATCAGATGAATAGGGTAGGCGCCAATCCAGCCACGCCTTCTGGCGAAGAGATTAGTTAACCATAGCCAAGCGTAACCGCTACCTATCCTCCAACCCACCCTCATCAAACAGCGAGAGCTGCTGGCGATTGGCGGGTTTTGCTTTTTTAGCGCGCTGAGCAGGAGGTCGGCGCTGGCTGGCGAGCTTATCCACAATCGCTTGACTGGCCTCTCTGGCATCTGGGGTGCGGCGAAGCTCATACAGCATCTTCTTCCAGTAGCGCGCCTCATGTTCAAAATCGTTGGGCAGCGGGTAGTGCTTGCCGGGTTGAAAGCCGAACCGCTGGCGTAGGCTTTCCGGCAGAGCCCAGGGCTTGGCGCGCCACTCTAACGGCAGGGCGGTTAATTCTGGCACCCAGCGGGCGACAAACTCACCATCTGGGTCGTTATCTTCCGCCTGTTTGATGGGGTTATACACCCGCAGTGCATTGGTGCCGGTGGCGCCTGCCTGCATCTGCACCTGAGGGTAGTGAATACCGGGCTCGAAGTCGGTGAATAGCCGGGCCAAGTGCAGGGCGGGTTCGTACCAGTGCAGCCCTAAGCCAAAAGTGGCGTGGGAGATCAGCATGGCGCGCATGCGGAAATTGATCCAGCCGGTGGCGATCAGGCTGCGCATACAGGCATCTACTAACGGCACGCCGGTTTGGCCGCGCTTCCAGGCAATCAGGTGGGGGTGTTCCGGGTTGCGCTCCCGCAGGCCGCGCAGCGCCGGGTGAAGGGTTTGCGACTCTATGCTCGGCTCGCTTTCCAGCTTTTGGATAAAGTGGCAGTGCCAGTAAAGCCGTGAGGTAAAGGCGCGCAGCGAGCGAGCCCATTGGGAATCTTCAGCATGTTTTGCTCGCTGGCGGCGCAGTGACTGCACCACTTCGCGCATCGAAAGTGTGCCCCAGGCCAAGTGGGGCGAAAGCCGCGAGCCAAACTCCCAGGCCAGCAGCGGTTTAGATAGCGAGCCGCGATAGCGCCGCCCGCGCTGGTTGATAAAGCTGCGCCAGACTGCGCGGCCTTCGCTGCGGCCACCGGGCTGGCGCTCGGGGCAGGGCGTGGTATCAAACCCCAACGTTAGGCCATGAAGCTGTGCAACATCGATGCGATGGAAGGCTTGCCAGCCCTCAGCCACTTGCGCGTTTTGCGGGGCAGTAGCGGTAGGAGCCGTCATTAGCGCTTCCCAATGAGACTCCCAGCGGCTCTGGTGGCCTGTGCGGCTACTAAGCCCGCGAACTACGCCCTGCTGGCGCACTTCCTGCCAAGCAACGTTGTTCTGACGGCACCAGGCATGAACGCTTTTGTCCCGCTCAAAGCTCCATGCATTGCCGGTTTCCTGGTGGGAGTGAAGGGTAATGTGGCCATAGTGAGCTTTTAGGGCGTTTAGCAAATTGACAATATCGCCCTGCCAAATACACAGCGGTAAGCCAAGTGTATCTAGAGCGTGAGAAAGATCGACCAGTGAGTCAGCGGCAAACTGCCAGTGGCGCAGCGCGCTATCCGGCGCTTGCCACTGGCCGGATTCAATAGCGAATACGGGCAACGTGGGGCCTGCCGCGGCTGCGTTAGATAGCGGCGCGTGATCATGAATGCGTAAATCGCGTTTGAACCAAACGACCTGGATAGGTGCCTTAGCCATTGATAATACGGATACCTGACGGTTGAGGGCTATTCGCTAATGAGACTATTCGCCGCTAAGCCATGACGTTACCATCAAGGTAGCGTTTGCGTAATCAACCCAGCAGGATCAACTCTGCAGGAACAAACCAGTAGGAGAGTAACGATGTATATCGCCATGAACCGTTTTCGGATTGCCCCAGGCCGCGAAGAGGATTTTTTAGAGGTGTGGCGCAACCGCGACTCTCATCTGGATGAAGTGCCGGGCTTCAAAGAGTTTAAGATGCTCCAGGGTGAAAAGCAGGAAGATCACACCGTGTTTATCTCCCACAGCGTGTGGGAATCCGAAGAAGCCTTCCGTGATTGGACCAAGTCAGACGCTTTCCGCAAAGCGCATGCCAATGCTAAAGCGCCGGAAGGTATTTATCTTGGCCCGCCCAAGTTTGAGGGTTATGAGGTGGTGCTGTAGGGCTCGCGTTACTCAATTAAGTCAGTTGTCAGCGGGGTGATTGCCCCGCTTTGTTAAGCACTATTTCAAATAGTGCCTTAAAACAGCGTCAAGCCAATAGAGAGCAGCACGCTATAAAGCAGCGTCGAAATGGCCGTTTTCTTCAGCATGCCGGTTAGCATCTCGCCATCACGGGTATGGCTTAACGTTTTGGCGGCATCAATCAGGGGCTTGGCCACCAGCAGGCAGCTCCAGCCCACCCACGACACCGGCAGCGCAACTAAATAGATCAAGGTGAGCAGTAGCGCCAAGCCCAGCAGCGCCCAGTGATAGTTAATCGCCTTAGCGCGGCCAAGCCGCACCGCCAGGGTGATTTTGCCGTTGCGTGCATCGCTTTCAATATCGCGCACGTTATTAACATTGAGCACGGCGGTGGCCAATAAGCCGCAGGCGGCGGCAGGTAGAAACGGTAGCCAGCTTAGCTGCTGTACATGGAGATAGTAGGTGCCCAATACGCCGAGTAGTCCAAAAAATACAAAGACCGCAATGTCGCCGAACCCTCGGTAGCCGTAGGGCGTTCCGCCCAGCCCAACGGTGTAGGTAACCGCGGCTAATAAGGCAGCGGCGCCGAGTAATAAGAAAGTGGCAATCTGCCCCCACTGATTCCCAAAGGCGATGATGAGCAAGGCAAGCCCCGACAGTGCGGCGATGCCTGCCGTCACAAGCATTCCTCTGCGCATCGCTGGAGGGCTAAGCAAGCCAGAAGCGACCGCCCTGGCAGGGCCGATGCGCTGTTCGTTGTCAGCGCCCGAAGCCGCATCGCCGTAGTCGTTGGCTAGGTTAGACAACACCTGAAGGGCAACGGCGGTTAGCAGCGCCAGTAACAGCACTGCCATATTAAAAGCATCGGCACTCGCCGCTAGCCCGCTACCCAATAAAATAGACGCACACGCCAGTGGAAGTGTTCGGGGGCGAGCGGCTAGCAACCAGGCTTGGTAGTGGCGACGCTTAGCGCGTAGTTCCATTATGTCGATATTCCTGTTAACAGTTTTCGTTTAAAGAGCGGCTAGCGTGACAGTTGCCAAACATTCAGTACTGTACGATTGATTGCTGAAAAGTAGATCCAAGTCAAAACAAGCAGCATTGCCTTCTCCCACACTACGGGCAGCCTCTACACCCTTAGTCTACGTGATGATGGGCGACTTATTGAGAGGTAATCGCCAAGTGATTGATTTCCGTACGATGAATTGACGCTCGCACACAGGCTTCTTTATGTGGGATAGTTCACTTTTTCCTGATGTTAACTATGCAAACCAAAAGCCCCGTTGAGTTGCTTCAACATCGGCTCGACTCATTGTCTGAAACAGGCGCGAATGGCTTCGTTCGCCTAAGTATCCCCTGCCAGGTTGAAAACCTGAAGGGGTGGTTAAATAGGCAGAGCGTTTACCCTCGCCTCTATTGGCAGTCCCGTGATGCTGGCACCGTTGAGTATGCAGCGCTGGGGGTTGTTAAGGCGTTTGGTTCGCTAGCGGCGCTGGATGCCGACCTTGCCGCACTGGCTGCTATGGGTGGCGAGCAGCCGGACTACTTCGGTGGCATGGCCTTCGACCCCGGTACGTCAGGGTGGCAGCACTTTCCGGGCTGCCATTTTTTGCTGCCGCGTATAGAGCTTAGGCGCCATCAAGGTGAGACGACGCTATCACTCAACCTCCGCTTTGATGACCGCTGCCCAGAAGCTGAGATAGCCCAGGCCCGCGCCTGTTTGGCTGCCCTGGAAGAGGGGCAGCCGCTGCCTTGCTTGCTGCCGCATGTTTATCAGCGTGAAGACCGCCCTGCGCAGAAAGAGTGGACGGCGGCGGTGGCGCGGGTTACTCATCCTGATCAACTGGGTCATACCCCGAAGGTAGTGCTTTCCAGGGAGACCTGCCTGACGACACCTGAAACACCCAACCCCTGGGCGCTGCTGGCACGCTGGCAGGCCGGTGCCGCCGACTGTTTTCACTTTGGTATTCAGCTCACTCCGCAGGAGGCGTTTATCGGCTGCCCACCGGAACGGCTTTACAAGCGTGAAGGCAGGTATTTGATTAGCGAGGCGCTGGCAGGCACCACCCGCCGTGGGCGTGATACTCAGCAAGATCATACGCTTGCCGATGAGCTACTTGCCGATAAGAAAAACGGACTGGAAAACCAGTGCGTCTATCAGCAGCTTTTGACCCAGCTTGAGCCGCTCTCTTCTCAAGTCCAGATGGGCGAGGCGCATATTATGAAGCTGCGCTCGGTGCAGCATATCCGCCGTCTGATTCACGCTGAACTTCACCATGGCGTTACCGACCAGCAACTGCTCGCAGTGCTGCCACCTACGCCGGCGGTAGGCGGCGTTCCCCGCGAGTCGGCATTGGCATTTATTCGTCATTATGAACCTCATCAACGTGGCTGGTATGCGGGCGTTGTCGGCCGAATTAGTCACACTAGCAGCGATCTGTCGGTGGCCATTCGTTGTGCCCATATCGGCCCAAAAACAATTCGCCTGTATGCCGGAGCAGGCATTGTGACAGGCTCCCAGCCAGACGAGGAGTGGCGCGAACTGGATACTAAAATTGCTGACATTATGTCGCTACTAGGGATGGGATAACGGAAATGACATTCGCGTCGGACGGTCTTGCTAAGGACAGTTTTGTGCAAGAGCATGCTACCTTCAATCATGTGTGGGCGGCGCTAATGCTGGAAGAACTCTACCGCTTAGGCGTGCGCGACATAGTGCTGGCGCCAGGCTCACGCTCATCGCCTTTGACCATGGTCGCCAGCGAACACGCCGGGCTGCGTTGCCACTGCCACTTTGACGAGCGTGGGCTGGGGTTTATGGCGCTGGGCATTGCCCGGGGCAGTCAGCGCCCGGTCGTCATTATCACTACCTCGGGCACCGCTGTAGCCAACCTTTATCCGGCGGTGGTGGAAGCCAAATTGCTCGGCGTGCCGCTCATTGTGCTCTCCGCCGACCGCCCCATTGAGCTGCTGTATAACGGCAGCAACCAGGCGATTGACCAGCGGGATATGTTCTCCCGCCATACCATTGTTCACCACGACCTGCCGCCGCCGGATGCTGAGATAAAAGCAGCATTTCTACTCAGCACGCTTGATCAAGCCATTGATCAACAGCGCCGCACGCCTGGGCCCATCCACATTAACTGCCGTTATCGCGAACCGCTTTACCCCGGCAGTTGCCTGGTGGATGCCAGTGACTATCTCGCCCCACTGGGGAGCTGGCTAACGACGTCAAAACCGTGGAGTGATTGGTCATCCAGTACGGCGGTTCCAGCGCTCAACAACGAGTGGGAAACGTTTGCCCAGCAGCGTGGCCTGATGGTGGTAGGCAGTGTTGATGACTCCCAGCAGGCGCAGCAGATTGTTGAGCTATCCAAGCAGTTGGGTTGGCCGCTACTGGCCGACATACAGAGCCAAATTCATTTTGACCCTCACAATCTGATTCACTTTGATCTGGCGCTGCATGATGAGCGTTTCAACGCTGAACTCGCCAAAGCCGAGGTGCTGCTGCAGTTTGGTGGCCGGTTAATTTCCAAACGGCTGACGCAGTTTATGGCTCAACAGCCGTGGCAGGATGTCTGGTTGGTCGATCCGCTGCCCCAGCGGCTTGATCCCGACTACTGCGTTAAGCGCCGCTTGATATGTTCGCCCGCCGACTTTATAGCCGCTTTGCCAACGATAGCTGAGCAGCCTCCCTGGCATCAGCTGGCTGGCTTCCAACACCGCACTAGTCAGCTTGTGGAAGAGCGCTGTAGGACATTTTCAGAAGTGGGAGTTTGTCACCTTTTAGCGCAGTTGGCGCAAGGGCAGCTGTTTATAGGCAATAGCCTGCCCGCGCGGCTAATGAATATGCTGGGTACGCATCGTAAAACGCCGCTGCGGGTATTGGCCAATCGCGGGGCTTCCGGTATCGATGGTCTGATTGCGACGGCTTATGGCCTCAGTTGCACCTACCCAGAGCCAGCCACCATCGTGCTAGGGGATACCAGCGCACTGCATGACCTCAACAGTTTGGCGCTGTTAAAGCAGGCGGTTCAGCCGCTGGTGGTGGTGATTCTTAATAACGACGGTGGCAGCATTTTCCATATGCTGCCGGTGCCCAAAGAGGGCGATCTGCTTGAGAGTTACTACCGCCAGCCGCACGGCTTGAGCTTTGAGTATGCAGCGAAGATGTTTGGGCTTGGCTACTTCGCGCCTGATTCGCTGGATAGCTTTGTGACGGCCTACACTCACTCTCTGAAGGCAGGCGTTACGTTGATCGAGATTAACGTGCCCCACCAACAGGTCGCTGATGATCTGACAGCGTTAGGCGCCACGCTTCGGGAGGAGCAGGGTGAGCGATGAATTTAAGGCATCCAAACCAACCCTGGTCATGCTGCATGGCCTGCTGGGCGACCGCCACGACTGGGCGGAAGTGAGTGCTGGCTTGGAAGGTGTCGATTGCCTGGCGCTGGACTTGCCAGGGCACGGTGAGAATCACCAAGTACAGGTAGCCTCTTTCGAGGCGTTTCATCACTGGCTTAGCGACACATTGATGACTCGTGGCGTTAGCCGCTACTGCCTGCTCGGCTACTCCCTGGGTGGGCGGTTGGCGCTTTACCATGCCAGCCGTCAACCGCCGCGGCTGGAGGCGCTCTGGCTGGAAAGTGCCCACCCTGGGCTGCCTGCCAGTGAGCGCTCTGCCCGTATTGCTCACGATAAACGCTGGGCAACACGCTTCGAGCAGGAACCATTGGAAAACGTACTTGCCGACTGGTACCAGCAGCCGGTGTTCGCCGACTTAACCGCCGCCCAGCGCGCTCGGCAGATCCAACGTCGGCTATCGAACCACGGGCCAGCCATCGCCAGTATGTTGCGATCAACTTCCTTGGGTCATCAGCCGTCGCTTTGGCAGTGGTTGGAAAGTACCCCGCTTCCGGTGAGCTATTTTTCAGGTCGGCGGGATGCCAAGTTCCATACTCTGGCGACTCGTTTAAAAACGATGGCCCCCCGCCTGCGCCATATCACGCTGGAAGGGGGCCACAATCTTCATGCTGAGCAACCGGAGATGATCGCTCAGCAGCTCAATGCCTGGTATCGCACGCTAGGCTAATGCTTATCAGCTGATCAGCATTAACCAGGGCAGGCCGATTACCAGCCAGACCACTAAATATAGCAACCCGAAGATTGCCCCAAGCCGCCAAAAGAGGGCGCTGGGCAGGTAGCCGCTGCCGTAGTAAACCGGGCTTGGCCCAGTGCCATAGGGCGTGAGAATGCCCATAAAGCCGAGTGTGGGAAGTAGCAGCAGAATAAACATCTGCATATCCAACCCAGCAATCCCTGTAGCTGCCGCGAGAATCACCGGCAACAAGGCGGTAACGTGGGCCGTCACGCTGGCAAAGAAGTAGTGCAGTAGATAGAAAATGACCACCAACGCCACCATGGCCATCACCGGGTCGAAGTGGCTTATCTGCCCGCCAACCACATTGCCAAACCAGCTAACAAATCCCACTTGGCTTAGCCCGCCTGCCAGTGCCACCAGGGTGGCAAACCATACAAAGGTATTCCAAGCCGCTCGATTATTGAGAATATCGTCCCACTTAATGATGCCCGTTAACAACATACCGCAGATCACCACTAAGCCCACCAGCGATCCAGAGATAATGCCGCCCGCAAAAATCCACAGCATTAGGGCGGTGACCACCATAATGACCAGCATTATTTCATGGCGAGTCAGTGCGCCCAGCTTGGTTAACTCCTTTCCAGCCCAGTCGGAAATTTCATCGCCTGCCTTCACTTCTGGGGCGCATAGCCAATAGCTCAGCAACGGTACGAGTAGCAGCAGCAAGATGCCCACAGGCACGACGGCCATAAACCACTGCCCCCAGTTGATTTGGATGCCGGTGGTGCTTTCGGTTAGCGCGATCGCCAATAAGTTGGGGGCCAGAGCGGTTAAAAATAGCGAACTGGTCACACAGGTAGAAGCCAGTGCCGTCCACATCAAAAAGCTACCCATGCGCTTCATGCTGGGGTCATTGGGGTGCGAATCGTAGAGCGGTGGCAGGTTACGAATCACCGGGTAGATCGTGCCTGCGCTACGTGCGGTATTCGAGGGCGTAAACGGCGCCAGAATGCCATCGGCAATCATCACTGCGTAGCCAAGGGTTAACGTGCGCTTCCCCATCGCCTTGACCAGCCAGAGCGATATCCGCCTGCCCAGTCCGGTTTTTTCATACCCCAAGGCAAACATAAAGGCGCCGAAAATTAGCCAGACGGTGGAGTTGGTAAAGCCTGACACCGCCCAGGAAAAGGCTTGGCCGGCGGGGCTGAAGCCGTCAACGGCCAATTGTTCGGGGGAGAAAAGCACCCATCTTGAAAGCAGTGCTATCAACGTAACCCCGACCAGCCCCACCACCGCCCCCGGTAGCGGTTCAAGAATCAAACCCACGACGCAGCCCAGAAAGATGGCTAAAAAATACCAAGCATGAGGCGCAAGCCCTGGGGGGGTGGGTATCAGCGCGATGATAATAGCGACTGCTAGCGGCGCTAACAGTTTCCATCGCGGTGAGGGTTGAGCATTAGTCGTCATGCGGCACCTCTCTTCAACGTTATCTTTTCTAGTTTTGTTGCCTGGCGGATAGCTATCCGCCTTGCAGTGAGTGGCTTGAAGAGTAAGTGCTGCGGTATTGAGGTGAAAGCAGAGATAACTTAATTCTCCGCTTACTTGATACACGTCAATAGTCCTTTCGACTAATGAGCGGGGCCTGCCAAGGGCATGGTAAGTTCGAATAAAGAAGACGGCAGCGAAGAGTGTCGCCAGTACTACCTTTGACTTGGCTAATGGAAGGGGTTGTTATGCAGCAGCGAGATTTCGATATCGTCATTGTTGGAGGGGGTGGAGCCGGTTTGCGCGCTGCCATTGGGGCCGCAGAGCAGGCCAAGGAACAGGCCACTCCCCAGCGCATAGCGCTGCTGTCCAAGGTGTACCCAATGCGCTCCCATACCGTGGCCGCCGAAGGCGGGGCGGCCGCGGTTACCAGCGCCGAAGATTCCCATCAGGCCCACTTTGATGACACGGTCTCGGGCGGTGATTGGCTGGTTGAACAGGGCGTGGTGGATTACTTTGTCCATCACGCTTATCAAGAGCTGGTACAGATGGAGCGCTGGGGCTGCCCCTGGAGCCGGAAAGACGACGGCCAGGTACAGGTGCGCCGCTTTGGGGGTATGAAAACCGCCCGCACCTGGTTCGCGGCCGACAAAACCGGCTTCCATATGCTCCACACCCTGTTTCAGACTTCGCTGAAATACCCTGAGATCGAGCGTTTCGATGAGTTCTTTGTGCTCGATCTGGCCGTTCACGAAGGCGTGGTGATTGGCGTGATCGCCCTGCAGATTGCCACCGGTGAACTGACCCTGCTGCGCGCTAAAGCGGTGATTCTCGCTACCGGCGGTGCAGGGCGCTTGTTCCGCTTCAATACTAACGCGGGCATTGTCACCGGCGACGGCATGGCGATGGCCTATCGTCACGGCGCGGCGCTGCGGGATATGGAGTTTGTCCAGTACCACCCTACCGGCCTGCCTGGCTCCGGTATTTTGATCACCGAAGCGTGCCGGGGCGAAGGCGGCATTTTGCTCAATAAAGAAGGCTACCGTTACCTGCAAGATTACGGCCTTGGCCCGGAAACCCCGTTGGGCAAGCCGGAAAACAAATACATGGAGTTAGGGCCTCGGGACAAACTCTCTCAGGCCTTCTGGCAGGAACAGCAGGCGGGGCGCACCGGCAAGTTTGGCGACAGCGACGTGGTTTATCTCGACCTGCGCCACCTGGGGGAAAAGACCATTCTGGAGCGCCTGCCGTTTATCTGCGAACTGGCTAAAGCCTATATCAATATCGATCCCGTTAAAGAGCCGATCCCCATTCGCCCGGCGGTTCACTACACCATGGGCGGGATTGAAACCGACCCTCAGTGCGAAACCTCTATCGTGGGGCTCTACGCTGCCGGGGAGTGCGCTTCTGTCGGTTTGCACGGTGCAAACCGGCTAGGCTCCAATTCGCTAACCGAGCTACTGGTATTTGGCCGCTTAGCCGGTGAGCAAGCAAGCAAGCGCGCAGCACAAACCGAGTGGGCCGATGAGCGGCTGCTGGAAGCCCAGGGTGACCGTCAGCAAGCTAAGCTACTGCGGCTATGCGATGGCACCGGCAGTGCAGAGAATTGGGTCGATCTAAAACACGCCATGGTGCAGGCCATGGAGAGCGGCTGCGGCATTTATCGTACCGAAGAGGGTATGCGGCATTCGCTGGATACCATGCGCCAGCTGCGTACTCGCTTCAAAGAGATTCGTGTTAACGATACCAGCAAGATATTCAATACCGAGCTACTGGAGTGTCTGGAGCTGGAGTGTGGCCTGGATATCGCCGAGGCTTCTTGCCTGAGTGCACTGGAGCGGCGTGAATCTCGCGGTGCTCATCAGCGCCTGGATGAAGGCATGCAGAAACGCGACGACGTTAACTACCTCAAGCACAGCCAAGTGTTTTACCAGGGCGATGCCCATGCCGAACTATACTGGCAGGATGTCGATGTGCGATTTTCCGCCCCGGCTGAGCGGGCCTATGGCGATGCGGGCAAAGGGGAAAAGGCATGAATACCCAGCAGATCAGCACCAAACAAATCAGCGTTAAACGCTATTTGCCAGACAATTCGGCTGAGTCCTACTGGCAGCAGTACGAACTGCCGGTCGATGACAGCACCTCGTTGCTAGATGCCCTCAACCACATTAAAGAGCAGCTCGATAGCACGCTGAGCTACCGCTGGTCGTGCCGAATGGCGATTTGCGGCTCTTGTGGCGTGATGGTTAACGGTATTCCCAAGTTGGGCTGCAAAACCTTTCTGCGCGACTATGAAGGAGAAATCCGCATCGAGCCGCTATCCCACTTCCCGGTGCAGCGGGATCTGGTGGTGGATATGGAGATATTCCTTGAGCACCTAGCTGCGGTTAAGCCCTACTTGATTGACGACAATCCGGTAAAACCGTATGACCCCCAGGCGCCGGAAACCTATAAGCAGTCGCCAGAGCAACTTGCCCGCTACAAGCAGTTTGCCAACTGCATTAATTGTGGTCTCTGCTACTCTGCCTGCCCGCAGTTTGGGCTTAATCCTGAGTTCCTTGGTCCGGCGGCGCTAACGCTGGCCCACCGTTACAACCTGGATAGCCGCGACAATGGCAAAAAAGAGCGTATGGCCGAGCTTAACCGCCACGAAGGCGTTTGGAGCTGCACCTTTGTGGGCTTCTGCTCCAAGGTATGCCCCAAACACGTTGACCCCGCCGCGGCGGTGAATCAGGGCAAGGTCGAAGCGGCCAAACACACACTCATTGCGCTGTTTAAAGGGTAGGGGAGGAACATCATGGATAAATCATCATCGCAACGCCTGCCACCGCTAAAACGCAACTGGTGGCTGAAGCACCGCTTTTTTAAACTTTATATGCTGCGCGAAGCCACGGTACTGCCGCTGGTGTTTTTCACGCTCTGCTTGCTTGCCGGTATGGTTGCTCTTCTTCAAGGGGCAGAAAGTTGGCAGGGGTGGATCGCCTTTATGGGCTCTCCCATCGTATTAGTGCTGAATCTTCTCGCGCTGGCCGCCAGCCTGTTTCACGCCGCCACCTTCTTTGTCCTGTTCCCACGGGTGATGCCGCTGCGCATCGCCGGACACAGCCTGCCTGATAAGGCCATTGTTGCCGGACAGTGGGCTGGCGTAGTAGCAGTCGCGCTGCTGTTTTTCTGGCTATTCGGGAGGGCCTAAATATGGAAAAGCTAGCCATGAATAAACCAAGCATGGGCAAAAACAGCACTCAGCACAAACAGGCCTTTGACGAGCCGCTTTGGTGGGGGCTGTTTAGCGCGGGCGGTGTCTGCTTTGCTGTCTTTCTACCTGCTGTGATTCTCTTTATCGCCGTTCTACTGCCCCTTGGCCTGCTGCCCGCCGAGGCGCTGAGCTATGAGCGCGCATCATCGCTGCTATTCAGCGTGCCGGGCTTTCTGTTTGTTGGGGCGGTGGTCTGTTTACCGTTATTTCATGCCGCCCATCGCCTGCGCCATGGGATGTTTGATATCAGCGTGGGTAATGACTCAATCAACAAAAAACTAATGTACGGTGGGGCTGCGTTGCTTAGTATTGTGGCGCTGGGTTTAGTCGTGGCGGGCTTCCTGGGTTAAACGGCTCGCTGCAAGCATTTCGCCTCAACAGATAAAAAGAGACTGGCATGATCAACGGACTCACTGAAACGGAACTCTATGCACCAGTCGAGTGGCAGGATCGCTCCGATGGCTACCAGGATATTTTGTACCACACCACTGCCGATGGCATTGCCCGCATCACCATCAACCGGCCAGAGGTTCGCAACGCCTTTCGCCCGCTAACGGTTAGCGAGATGGCTCAAGCGCTTAACCGCGCCCGCCACGACAGCGCTATTGGCGCCATTCTGCTGACTGGCGCAGGCGACAAAGCGTTCTGTTCCGGCGGTGACCAGCGCATTCGCGGAGACTATGGCGGCTACCAGGATGAAGAGGGCACCCACCACCTCAACGTGCTGGATTTCCAGCGCGATATTCGTACCTGCCCTAAACCGGTAGTAGCGATGGTGGCGGGCTACGCCATCGGTGGCGGGCATGTGCTGCATCTAATGTGTGACCTAACCATTGCCGCCGAGAACGCCGTCTTTGGTCAAACCGGCCCTAAGGTAGGTTCCTTCGATGGCGGCTACGGCGCCTCTTATATGGCGCGCATTGTGGGCCAGAAAAAGGCCCGGGAGATCTGGTTTCTATGCCGCCAATATAGCGCCGCCCAAGCGCTGGAAATGGGGCTAGTCAACCACGTGGTGCAGCTAGACGAGTTGGAAAAAGAGAGCGTGCGCTGGTGCCGGGAAATGTTACAGCACAGCCCCATGGCACTGCGCTGCCTAAAAGCCGCGCTCAATGCCGACTGCGACGGCCAGGCCGGGCTGCAGGAACTGGCGGGCAATGCCACCATGCTCTACTACATGACCGAAGAGGGGCAGGAAGGTCGTAACGCCTTTAACGAAAAGCGCCGCCCGGATTTCTCCCGCTACCCGCGTAACCCTTAATGCAGCTAGCCCTTTACCGCTACTGCCTTCCATTCCGTCAGCCGCTAATGTTTAAAGGAGAGCGGTTGGCGAACAGAGAAGGGCTGCTAGTTTCCATTAACGGGCAGTGGGGCGAGATTGCCCCGCTACCAGGCTTCTCGACTGAAACTCTGGCGGAAGCAGAAGCGGAAAGTCTGGCCTGTTTGGCTGCTTTGAGCCGGGGTGAAAAAGCCTTGCCGGCGCTGCCTTCGGTGCAGTTTGGGTTTGACTGCGCCCAGCGCTCGTGGCCAAACAATCTTCCTGCGCCTTTACCGTCCTACCCACTGCTCCAGGGCTCTCCTGCGGCGTTGATCCAGTCTCTTCCAACCGCCAATTGGCAAGCGTCGCCACCGTCTCGGCTTAAGCTTAAAGTGGCGCGCTATGCTATGGAAGAGGAGCTGGCGCTGATCGAACAGCTTGCCGCCCGGCTGCCGACGACCAAGCTGATTCTGGATGCCAACGGCGGCTGGACGCGGGAAGAAGCTCAGCGCTTCTGTGAGCGCCTGCCCCTTAAACAGATCGACTACCTGGAAGAGCCCTGCGCTACCTTCGCTGACACTATCGCCGTGGCAGAAGCGACGGGGGTGGCCATTGCCCTGGATGAAACGCTATCGCGCAGGGAAGAGTGGAACTATCACCCGCAGCTTAAAGCCCTGGTGATCAAACCCACACTGATCGGCTCGCTAAACGCTTGCGAAGCACTCGTTCAACGGGCACGGGCGGGTAATCTTCGCGTGGTGATCTCCTCAAGCTTTGAATCCGATCTGGGCCTCGGGTTGCTTGCTCGGTTGGCCAGTGAGTGGGCGCCCAATGAGCCGCCGGGGCTGGATACCGGCCACTGGCTTACCGAGCGCGTGACCAGCGCCACGGGCGAAGTGATGACAGAAAGCTTGCACTGTCTCTCTAAAATGGAAAATTCAGCGTGAAAGATACCTGCCCCATTCACTACTGGGCTAAAGAGACCCCCGAGCATATTGCGCTAGAGGCTGGCTCGGTGAAGCTTAGCTATCGAACGCTTAATCGCCGCGTGGCGTCTTTAGCACAGCAACTGGCCGATAAGGGGTTTGTGCCGGGTGATCGGCTAGTGGTTCCCGCGAAAGGCTCGCTTGAATCCTTGCTGCTGGCGTGGGCCTGCCTTCGGGCCGGGGTGGTTTTCTGCCCGCTTAACCCTGCCTTTCCTGTTGCTCAGCAGCTCAATTTAGCTGAGCGCTTGCAGGCTGATCGTGTTTGCCAAACGGAAAGTGACAATCAGTACTGTTCACAACTACCCCCCTCACAGCTAACGCCGATTACCCTAGATTTCCTGGCGGAAGCTAACGCAGGTGAGTCGACAGCGCTCGATGGCAACCAGCTGTGCAACACGATCTTTACCTCCGGCTCCAGTGGTACGCCCAAGGCGGTGCTGCATCGCTTGGCCAATCATTGGGCGTCTGCCCGTGGGTCGGCGTCGTTGATTCCCGTTGATCAAAACAGTGGCTGGCTGCTGTCGCTGCCACTGTTTCATATCGGTGGCTATGCTATTCCGTTCCGCGTTTTTATGGCCGGAGGGCGGGTGATTCTCGATGACGATCCGCAAACGCTTCCCGCGCGCCTTGAGCAGCAGTCAATCACCCACCTTTCCCTAGTGCCCACCCAGCTTTGGCGGTTGCTGAAAGCGGGCTTTACCCCCCAGCGCACTCAGTTGCGGGAGCTGCTACTGGGCGGCGCGGCGATTCCCGCGCCGCTGGTGGCGAAGATGACATCACTGGGGCTAACGCCGAAGGTTAGCTATGGGCTGTCCGAGATGGCCAGCCAGGTATGCACTGGCATACCCACCGCACCGGGCGTCGTCGGTAAGCCGCTGCCAGGCCGTGAAGTGAGGGTCGTTGAGGGTGAGATTCAGGTGCGCGGCGAGACCCTGTTCTGCGGCTATTTGAATAACGGCGAGGTTGATCCAGCCCTCAACGATGAGGGATGGTTTGCCACCCGTGACAAAGGGCACTTCACTTTGGGCGGCGCGCTGGTGGTGGAAGGGCGGCTCGATAACGGTTTTATCTCCGGCGGCGAGAATATTCAGCCGGAAGCCATCGAGCAGCGCTTGGTCGACCACCCCAGCGTCGCCCAGGCGTTAGTCATACCGGTGCCCCACCCCGAGTGGGATGAGCGCCCGGTGGCGTTTATCGATTGGCACGGCGAGGCCGTATCGGAGCAGGCGCTAAGTGCCTGGGTACGCGAGGCGCTACCCGGCTTTATGGTGCCCGACGCCTGGCTAGCCTGGCCGCCAGGAGTAGGCTTTAAACCCTCCCGTAAGCAGTTTGCTGAGTTGGCGCGGGCACACGTAAATTTTGCCGTATAGCGGCACGACCTATTGGATCTATTCCGTTAGGCCAGCAGCGTCCAGCATGGCATGAAGCAGAACGTTACAGCCGGCGTGAACGTGCTCCGGCGTGGCGCTTTCGATCTCGTTGTGACTGATGCCGTCCTTGCAGGGAATAAAAATCATCGCGGCGGGGGCTACGCGGCCAACAAACATCGCATCGTGACCGGCGCCGCTGATGATATCCATGTGTGATAGGCCGAGCTTCTTCGCCCCTTCACGCACCGCATCAACACATTCTTTGTTGAAGTGTTCCGGGGCAAAATCCGCTGTGGGCGTTAATTCATATGCCAGCCCGTGGCGTTGGCAAATGTCTTCCACGGCGGCTGCCACCGCCTTGCCCATTGCGATAAGCGCTTCAGGCTCCCAGTGGCGCATATCTAGGGTCATTTTGACTTGGCCGGGAATCACGTTACGCGAGCCAGGATGCAGCATCATACAGCCCACCGTGCCGCGCCCGTGGGGCTGATGATCAAAGGCGATACGGTTGAGCGCTTGGGTGACTTCGGCTGCGCCCATCATGGCATCGCGGCGTAAGTTCATCGGCGTAGGGCCCGCGTGGGCTTCAAGCCCCGTCAGTGTTAAGTCGAACCACTTCTGCCCAAGCCCGCCGATAACCACGCCAATGGTGGTATCGGTATCTTCCAGGATCGGCCCCTGCTCAATGTGCGGTTCAAAGTACGCTTTTATTTCACTTGGCGAGACGCTATCGCTGCCGCGGTAGTGAATGGCATCCAGGGCATCGCTAACCGTTACGCCATCGGCGTCAGTGCGAGCCATCATGGTGTCAAATTCAAGCTCGCCGCTGAACACCCCGGAGCCCATCATGCAGGGCGGAAAGCGGCAGCCTTCTTCATTGGTCCAGGCTACGACTTCGATAGGGGAGTGCGTGGTGATGTTGTGCTGGTTAAGGGTGCGAATCACTTCCAGGCCAGAGAGCACGCCAAAGCAGCCGTCGTACTTGCCGCCGGTAGGCTGGCTATCCAAGTGGCTGCCTGCCATCACCGCTTTGGCGTTGTGATCGCTGCCTTCCCGGCGGGCAAAAATATTGCCGATATTATCAATCCGTATCGTGCAGCCCTCGGCACGGCACCACTGGATAAATAGGTCACGTCCCTGGCGTTCTAGATCGGTAAGCGCCTGGCGATTAACGCCGCCCTTAGGGGTGGCGCCTAGTTTGGCCATCTCCATTAGTGCTTCCCAGAGGCGGTCACTGTCAGTGCGCAAATCAGCTGTAGCGATTTTCGGTTCAGCAAACGAGTTCATATGACTTCCTTTTATTGAGCACGGAGGAAGCTGGCGACTCCCCGGTTTATTGTTTGGCTCACTGCTAGCGTAGAGGTAAAAAACTTGTATTACGTATAAATTCTCTAACGTGAGCAAAAGAAAAGCGTGATTTTATAAACGTGTTTAGTCGCGCATGCTGAGGCAATGCCGCATAGCGATGGAGCTGAACACATGTTTGGACTAACAAGCAAAACACCCCCGCAAGCCTCGGAGGACGCGACACACGAGCGCTCCTCCACTACCGAGCTTAACCAGCATTACTGGATGCCGTTCAGCTCGAATCGCGACTTTCGCGCCAACCCCCGGGTGATTACCGGGGCGGAAGGGCGCTACTACATTGATGACCAGGGCCGTAAGTTATTCGATTCGCTTTCTGGGCTATGGACCTGCGGCGCGGGCCACAACCGTGAAGAGATTCAAAAAGCCGTATCGGCGCAGCTAGGCAGCCTCGACTTTGCCCCCGGTTTCCAGCTTGCCCATCCGCTGGCGTTTAAACTGGCGGAAAAGGTCGCCAGCCTGACGCCTGCCGGGCTTGATCATGTGTTTTTCACCAACTCGGGCTCAGAAGCCGCTGATACTTCGGTCAAAATGGCTAAGGCCTATTGGCGGCTAAAAGGTAAGCCCGAAAAAACCCGTATGATTGGCCGCGCCAAGGGCTACCATGGGGTGAACATCGGTGGCACCAGCCTGGGCGGCATCGGCGGCAACCGCAAACACTACGGCCAGCTGATGGACGTAACGCACCTGCCGCACACCCTTCAAACGGGTCACGCCTTCACGCGTGGCCAAGCGGAAACCGGTGCCGAGCTTGCCGATGCATTGCTCGATCAAATCGCCCTACATGATGCTTCCACCATTGCGGCGGTGATTGTTGAGCCGATGTCCGGCTCGGCGGGGGTAATCGTGCCGCCTAAAGGCTACCTGGATCGGCTGCGTGAGATCTGCACCGCCCACGATATTCTGTTGATTTTCGATGAAGTGATCACCGCCTTTGGCCGCAGCGGCGCGACCACAGGCGCCGAAGCTTTTGGCGTCACGCCGGATATTATGAACGTGGCCAAGCAGATCACTAACGGCGCGATTCCCATGGGCGCGGTGATCGCTTCCAGCGAGATTTTCGACACCTTTATGCATGCCGGTGGACCTCAACACGCCGTTGAATTTCCCCACGGCTACACCTACAGCGCCCACCCAGTGGCTTGCGCTGCAGGTTTAGCAGCGCTTGAGATGATGGAGCGTGACAACTTCCCCGCCCAGGTGAACGCCATCGCGCCCACCTTTGAGCAGAAGCTGCACGCTCTGAAAGGTCGCAATCACGTTGTCGATATTCGTAACTACGGTTTAGCTGGGGCGATTCAGTTAACCCCACGGGACGGCGACCCCACGATTCGCCCGCGCGATGCGCATATGGCACTCTGGGAAGCTGGCTTCTATGTGCGTTACGGCGGTGACACGCTGCAGTTTGGCCCTCCCTTTGGCACCACCGAGGCCGAGTTAGAGCGGCTGTTTGACGCGGTTGCCACTACACTAGATTCGCTAACATAAATTGCTGTCATAAATGATTACGGAGCGTAAAGCATGAGTGTTGTTTCCCATTTGATTAACGGCGAGTTAGTCGAGAGCCAGCGCACGCTGGATGTCACCAACCCCTCCACAGGCCAAGTGATTCGCCAAGTCGCTGACGCCAATGCCGCTGACGTAGAGCGTGCCATTGCTGCCGCCCAGGCGGCATTCCCCGCCTGGCGCGATACGCCGCCTGCCAAGCGCGCCCAGGTGATGTACCGCTTCAAACAGCTGCTCGAAGATGACGCGGATCGCCTAGTGCAACTGGTCAGCGAAGAGCATGGCAAGACCCTTGAAGACGCCATGGGTGAGCTTAAGCGCGGTATCGAGAATGTCGAGTACGCCTGCGGCGTGCCGGAGCTGTTGAAAGGCGAGTATTCGCACAACGTGGGGCCGGGCATTGATGCCTGGTCTAACTTCCAGCCTTTAGGCGTGGTGGCGGGTATTACCCCGTTTAATTTCCCCGCCATGGTGCCGCTATGGATGTACCCCATGGCGATTGCCTGCGGTAACACCTTTATTCTCAAACCATCAGAAAAAGACCCTTCGGCGGCCATGGCCATTGCTGAACTGCTTCAAGACGCTGGACTACCCAAAGGCGTGATGAACGTGATTCACGGCGGGCGTGAAGCGGTGGAAACGCTGTTGGATGCCAAGGCCGTTAAAGCTATTTCCTTTGTCGGCTCCACGCCGGTAGCTGAAGCGATCTATACCCGTGGTACTGCCGCTGGAAAACGCGTGCAAGCGTTGGGTGGAGCGAAAAACCACGCCGTGGTGCTGCCGGATGCCGACCTGGAGAATGCCGCCAATACGCTAATGGGCGCCGCGTTTGGTAGCTGCGGCGAGCGCTGCATGGCGATCTCGGTAGCGGTATGCGTGGGCGACGAGACTGCAGACCGCCTAGTTGAAACGCTACTGCCTAAAATTGCCGAATTAAAAGTCGGTCCCGGCACAAAGCGGGAACTCGATATGGGGCCGCTGGTGACTGCGGAGCACCGCGATAAAGTACTTGGCTACATTGAAGATGGCGTACAGGCTGGCGCGTCACTGGTCGCCGATGGCCGTGATCTGACAGTCGCAGGCTTTGAGGAAGGCTATTTCGTAGGTGGCTGTCTGTTCGATAACGTTACCGCTGAAATGCGTATCTACCAGGAAGAGATTTTTGGGCCGGTGCTCTGCGTGGTTCGGGTTGGCAGTTTAGATGCTGCCATGCAGCTGGTTAACGACCACGAATACGGTAACGGCACCTGCTTGTTTACCCGCGATGGCGAAGCTGCCCGCCGCTTTACCGACGCTATCGAGGTTGGCATGGTCGGGGTGAACGTGCCGCTGCCGGTGCCCGTGGCCTACCACAGCTTTGGTGGCTGGAAGCGCTCGCTGTTTGGGGATCTGCACGCCTACGGGCCGGACTCTGTGCGCTTCTACACCCGCCGCAAAGCGGTTTCCCAACGCTGGCCGTCGGTTAGCGAAGCGACCCTTGCTGAGTTCTCGTTCCCCGCCAATCAGAGTTGACGTCTTGAGGTAACTAAGACATCTTCTCAGCACCATCGCCCGGCGGTGGTGCTTTTTTTGGTGCGTACTTCAGGCGTAAAAGGGACGAGAACAGCGTGGCGAGAACCCAGGACGAAATTCGGCAAACCAACGTGAAAAAGATTCTCCAGGCGGCAGAACAGCTGTTTGCCGAAAAGGGCTATGCCGGTGCTTCCATGGGCGACATTGCCCAGCTGGCCAATATCCCTAAGTCCAACGTGCACTACTACTTCTCTACCAAAAAAGCGCTCTATCAGGATGTGTTGCTGGAGCTGTTGGAGATATGGAAGCAGGACGCGCTGTGCTTTGAACTCTACGACGACCCGCGGGTGGTGCTCTCCACCTACATTCGCGCCAAGATGAACCACTCCCGCGACCGCGCCCACGGCTCGAAAGTATGGGCGGCCGAAGTGATGCAGGGCGCACCGATTCTTAAAGAGCGCCTGCGCGACAATCTCTATGAATGGGCCAAGCTCAAAGAGTCGAAAATTCGCGAGTGGGTCGAGTCAGGTCAAATCAATCCCGTCGAGCCTTCTTACCTTCTTTATATGATCTGGGCCTCCACCCAGCACTACGCCGACTTCGACTACCAAATCTGCCTGCTCAACGACGACCAACCGCTGGACGATCTGCAGTTCGAAAAAGCTGTGCAGTCGGTGACTTCAGTGATTTTGCGAGGGATTGGGTTGACGGCGTGAGCAAACAAAGATGACTTGAAGGCATTTAAGTATACGCCTAGACTATACATACATAGTCTAGGCGTATACTTATGGATCAAATGCTCGCCCGCCAACGATTGGATGCGTGGGATCGCCAGGGGCGCAATATCTTCACATTGCGAGATCTCGCCAAGCTGTTCCATGAAGATAACCCGAAAACGCTACAAGAGGGTGTGAACCGTCTCCGTCGTCATGGGGTGCTTGAAGGGGTTGCGCGGGGTATCTATCACTATGCACTGTCTCGAACTCCAGACGCTTATCGGTTGGAGCGTATCGCCCGAGCCATGCGGCGCGGCGAATACAGCTATGTTTCTTTAGAGTCTGCCTTGTCTGAATACGGCGCCATCTCGCAGATTCCGGTCGATCGATTGACCATTATGACCACCGGCCGAAAGGGCACCTATCGCACGCCTTATGGCACCATTGAGTTCACCCATACACGCCGCCCGGTCACCGAGCTGATGGGCCGCATGAGAAATATTGGCCGTCCTCTCAAGATCGCGACGCCTGAAGCCGCTTGGGCTGATCTAAAACGTGTAGGAAGAAATACGCATCTAGTGGATACCGAGGTGTTGAATGAACCGGATTGAGCTTGGGGATTATGAACAGCTAGTAGCGCAAGCGATGGAAGATCCAGCCCGTAAAGCAATGCGTCCAGTGATCGAAAAAGAATTGCTCCACTTCGATATCCTCTATGCCCTTGATAGAGAGGGGCTGCTCAACGCGCTGACGTTTCAGGGCGGGACTTGCTTACGGCTTTGCCGAGGATCGCCAAGATTTAGTGAAGATCTGGATTTTGCGGGAGGCATAGACTTTAAACGCGAGGACTTTACGCAGATCAAAGAGTGTATCGAAGCGTACATTAGCCGACGCTATCGTCTTGAGGTCACGGTGAAAGCACCAAAAGAGCTCAAAGATGATCCTCGATATGCCGATATACATGTCGACAAGTGGCAGGTTGCTGTTGTGACCGCGCCCATGCGGCCAGACATTCCGAAGCAGCGAATCAAGTTGGAGATTGCGAATATTCCTGCTTATACCCGTGAGGCCCATGCGATACAGATTCATTACCCTTTTCTGCCGGATGGATATAGTGATCTTTTGGTGGTCACTGAAAGCAACGATGAGATCATGGCGGATAAGCTCGTCTCGCTAGTGAATACGAAAAAATATGTACGCCACCGGGATATCTGGGATCTGCAGTGGTTAAAACAGCAGGGCGCAACACCCAGTCTTGATTTGCTTCAGCGCAAACTCTCGGATTATAGCGTTGAAGGTTACTCAGCTAAGGCTCGAGGCATGATTGAGCGTTTGCCAAGTATCATTTCAGGCACAGACTTCCACGCTGAAATGA
Organism: Halovibrio sp. HP20-59; assembly: GCF_033052795.2. Taxonomy (NCBI): domain Bacteria; kingdom Pseudomonadati; phylum Pseudomonadota; class Gammaproteobacteria; order Oceanospirillales; family Halomonadaceae; genus Halovibrio; species Halovibrio sp. HP20-59. The sequence continues at coordinate 54,898 of NZ_JAWJUW020000003.1, read as the reverse complement.
CTCGGTTTCTACCTGCTGACACGCTTGCGCGGACGCTGGATAATCCGCGGTTTGCTGACTTTCTGTCGCGCGAACTCACCACAATGCTTAGTACCGTCGTGGCAACGCTTGAGGGGCGTGATCCAAATACAGCACCACCTGAATTTAAGCTCTGAAAACCCGTTTATTTTCTCAACGGCTGAGCCGAACGGATGTATCAAACTTATGCCGCTTACGTGACAGAAGCGTGCGGAACTTACGCATATTGTCGTCGCCATAAAGTACGCGATCACAGAAGCGGTCATACTCATCTAAATCAGCGACTGTCACGATCAACACAAAATCACACTCGCCGGTTACCTGATAGCACTGCTTCACTTCAGGGGCGTTCAGCGCTGTTGTTAAAAAACGCCTGTAGAGTGATTTGTTATCCCGCTCCATGGTGACTTCTACCACCATGTGCAGGCACTGCCCCAAGGCGTCAGGGTTGAGTAGTGCCACCTCCCGCTCAATGATTCCAGCTTCGCGTAACCAATTAACGCGCTTTAAGCAGGCAGAGGGGCAAAATACAGGTTCCGACACCAACAAACTGCGAGCTTGACATGCCCCGACTGATGCTCACTGATGAACACTGGTCGAAGCTAAAACCTATACTGCTTCAACAACGTATCTATGACAAGGCTGACCTGCGGATGACGGTAGAAGGCATACTTCACCAAACTCGTACCGGCTGCCAGTGGCGCGATTTACCCGACGACTTTGGGCACTGGAATACGGTCTATAAGCGCTTTAACGCTTGGTCGGCCGCGGGCAAACGGGTGAATTTTTTTAATCGGTTAGTGGAAGATCCAGATACGGAATGGCTCTTTATTGATGGCTCCTATATCAAGATTGCACAGGGGCTGCCACAGAGGAAGTAGAAGCCATTGGTAATAGCCGTGCGGGCAACATAAGCAAGATACACTTAGCCGTTGAGGCTTATGGCCTACCGATTGCTTTCAGAATCACCGGAGGTGACTTACACGACGGCACAGAGGCAAAGGCGCTGATTGATGCGTTGCTAGCAGGCGGGGCATTAGTGGCTGACAAGGGGCATGACGGTGAGCGTATCCGTGAGCAGGTCGACGCCAAGGGGATGGACTCGGTGATCCCACGAAAACGTAACTCAAAGACAGGAGATGACAGTTTAGACAGAGGGTTATATCACTATCGTCATCTTGTAGAGAATGCCTTTGCTCGGTTGAAGCCGTATCGCGCCATAGCGACGCGTTAAGACAAGCTCAAGCGAAACTACGAAAGTATGGTGGTCTTGGCTTGTGCTTTTTTATGGTTGCCCATGTGAAACGTCAACAGATCCTAGTTATCCTGGTATGTGAAGTTGTATGTCACAAATTTCTGGAATGCGGAATGGTTCAAGGGCAGGTTAGTTAGATTGTTTTTTCTAAGCTGTACCCGCCTTGAGTCTGTTCTCTCAATAGCATTCACCGTTTAACACATCGGACCTCGTATCGATCTTCTTGACGTCGGTGGACCTCTTGGGGATTGGCATCATTAAAGAGGTAACTCCAGGCACGGTTGTCGTTAGTATTGTTATTGCCGCCTGAATATTGTGGCTGAGGGATTTCTCCATCGAGCTCGGTAGCAGACCAGTAAAATCCATTATGAAATCCGCCAATCTGCCACTTTGCAGCATGCATCTCAATCAGCTCGTCAAGATTTGGTAGGAACCAGTCATTTTTGCCGAGGATTGTTGTATTTTCACAAATATTTTGAGCATCCGACCAGTTGGCTCTGATTAAATCCCAACCCATTACTTCAAGACCGCTATCTAGTGTCGTAGAGCCTATCATTTCTTCAGGATAAAAACAGGTGGCGTCGTCACTTCTCAACTGAGCATATTGCGGTGTGTAAGGGTAACCAACGCCGGGAGCGCAAAACATATTGCTGCCAAGGTTAGCTTGACCATTAGAACTAAAAGGTCCGAAGCCTGATGCTGTGCTAAAAGGCGTTATGATTAGGGTAGTTAAGAAGCCAAAAATGGTTTTTTTAGCATGTTTCTTCATTAGCAGTTCTCCAAAAGATGGCCGCTAAAGCGGTCTGTATTCCTGTGAGCGTAGGTTTCACGAAAACAAAGTAGAGAAATATTATTTCTACTCCCTCAAGGGGGAAAAAAGAGATCAATCACTACATTTTTAGTAAATAATATTAACTTTATCTCATCAAAAGTGTTTAGAGTACAGCATCTTCAAATGCTGTGATGCGACTCTCATTTCGCTTTTCCGATTTTTGAGCCACTCCTCTTGAGGTGCCCACTGTTACTGGGCAGGATCAATTCGTTCATCTAACCAATCCACGCTTCAACAGCGTGGCGAAGAGAAGAACCCACAGGAAACGCTGCTGCCAGCGGTGGATATTGTCGAAGAGGCTGATGCCATCAAGTTGGTTGCCGATATGCCCGGCGTTACCAATGAATCGCTTAATGTAGAGCTCGATAATAACGTGCTGAGTTTGGAGGGTGAGATAAGCTTGAACATGCCCGAAGGACTGAGTGCGCTGCATGCTGAGGTAAGTGGCCAGCGTTTCGCACGGCGTTTCAACCTCAGCCACGAAGTGGACAGTGACGCCGTTTCCGCGACTATCGTCAATGGTGTACTGACGGTAACGCTGCCCAAGAAAGATAGCCACCGCACACGGCGTATCGAGGTTCAGGCGGCATAACATAAGCGGTTGCTTGGCTTCTTTGTGTAGCCGTCCTATGGGGCGGCGCTTTTCTTAACCCGTATTTTAGCTCTATGCTCTGTTTTAAGGGTTTTAGGGGGTACACTCACATTTCCTTACAAATAGAGCGTAGAGGATTGCATTATGACCGATATAGCCGCTTTGCTTGGCAGCGATGCCGATAGCTTGCTCAATCATACCTGCCGGGGAGTGCCTCGCGAGAGCTTGCACCTGCCGGGCTCAGACTTTATCGACCGTGTCATGGCGGATAGCGACCGCAGCCCAGCGGTGCTGCGCAATATGCAGAGCTTGTTTAATCACGGACGCTTGGCAGGTACTGGTTACCTCAGCCTGCTGCCGGTGGATCAGGGCATTGAGCACTCGGCGGGCGCCTCTTTTGCGCCTAACCCGCGTTACTTCGACCCGGCCAATATCGCTGAGCTTGCGCTCGAGGGTGGCTGTAACGGCGTGGCTTCAACGCTGGGTGTGTTGTCGTCGGTGGCGCGGCGCTATGCCCACAAAATCCCGATGATGCTCAAGCTTAACCATAACGAAACGTTGAGCCATCCGGCGATATACGATCAGACGCTATTTGCCGATGTGGATCAGGCCCATGACATGGGGTGCGTGGCGGTGGGAGCGACGATTTACTTTGGCTCCCATGAGAGCCGTCGGCAAATCATGGAGATCAGCGAGGCCTTCGAGCGTGCCCACCAACTGGGAATGGTCACAGTACTGTGGGCCTATCTGCGTAACCCGGAATTCAAGCACAACGGTGCTGATTATCACGTCTCTGCTGACCTCACCAGCCAAGCTAACCACATGGCCGCAACGCTCAAGGCTGATATCGTCAAACAGAAACTGCCCGAGAATAACGGCGGCTACAAGGCGGTCGGTTTCGGACATACCCATGAGAAAGTCTACAGCGAACTGACGTCTGATCACCCCATCGACCTGGCCCGCTATCAGGTGGCCAACTGCTTCATGGGCCGCGCCGGTTTAATCAACTCAGGCGGTGGCTCTAAGGGCCACTCAGATCTTGGCGAAGCGGTGCGCACGGCGGTTATCAACAAGCGGGCCGGCGGTATGGGCTTGATTTCTGGGCGTAAGGCCTTCCAGAAACCCATGCAGGAAGGCGTCGAACTGCTGCATGCGATCCAGGATGTCTATCTCTCTAAAGACGTTACCGTCGCCTGATTTCTTGGTTCGCACGAATCAAGTTGGGTCGAGGGGCGCTTAGTAGCTATCCGCCATTGAGTGATGTATTTCAAAAGCGCCCCTGCCCACGACCACAGCGTGACCGCCCACTGCGACCAAGCCATGCTTGATCTCGCCGTTGGCGGCGGTGTGGATAACACTGGGCCGCCCCATTTCAACACCCTGACGAATCGTGCAGCGCAAAGCGTCTGACTGTTTTGATGCCAAGTAGCCGGTCAATGCCGCAGCGGCACTGCCGGTGGCGGGGTCTTCGCAGAGACTGTGTTCCATAGAAAACATACGGCTGCGCACTACGAACTCCGTCTCATTATGCTGCTCCATCACGTAGAGGTAGATCTGTTCGGCGCCGCTTGTCGTCACGGTCTTTCCCCAGATGGCCGGTGATATCTGAACGCTCGCTAAGGCGGCCGTATCGGCAAGTTCAATCAAGTGATAGGGCAGCCCGCAGGAAGCAACGACTGTGTCGCCCATCACTTGATGTGTTTCAAGCCCTAACAAGGTTGCAGTAGTGGCGTGATCCAGCGGGCTGTCCTCTATCGTGGCGGGCTGAGCGGTGGTAAAGGTTGCGCTTTGCTGCGAAAAATTAACCACTAACGCACCGACCGGTGGCGCTAGCACTAGGGGTTGTTCACGGTTAACTAGGTTCAATTCTGCCAACAGGTACGCGGTGCCTACCGTGGGGTGGCCGGCAAAAGGTAGCTCAATAGTTGGCGTAAAGATCCGCATCGGATAGTGATTTGGTGCATCGGCGGCGCCTAAAAACACCGTTTCAGCAAGATTAAGTTCATTGGCCAGTGCTTGCATAGAGCTGGTGCTTAACCCGTCAGTATCTAGAAAGACCGCCAATGGATTGCCGGTAAACGGCCGGTCGGTAAAGACATCAAGCAAGTAATACTCAACGGTTTTCATAGGGCCCACCTTCTTTTTTTCCATGTTTTGGTCCATGTTTCCAAAACGCTTTGCGCCCCTCTTTGAGCGCTTGGGTACGTTCAATGCCAATATCATCTAGCAGCCGGTCATCTAATGCCAACAGGTGGCGTCGGCTACGGCGATAGTGACGATACTGCTGTAGTTGATAGCGCAACTGGTAACGAAGCTGGGTAAGGGTGAAGCGTGGCATGGCTAATCCTCCTTATTATCTGCTTAACCAGCTTACTTAGTGCTACTATCTCGATACAGATATAGGATTTATTATTTTTAGGATACAGAAGGGTTTGTTGGCGCTCTGTATGGTTCCAGAGTAGGGCATCTGTATCGATATCCGAGTGTGGGTGGGGGAGTGTCATGACGCGCTATGAAGAGGTCGCCACGATTTTGAGGGAGCGTATCGAGCACGGTATTTACCGCGTGGGTGATCGTCTGCCGTCGATTCGTGCGGTGTGTCAGGAGCTGGACGTCAGCATCTCCACAGCCCAGGAAGCTTATCGGCAACTGATGGATGGGGCGTTGATCGAGTCGCGACCAAAATCGGGCTACTTCGTGCTGCCTAGCCGCGCGCCGTCGGTGCTGCCGTCAGTCTCCCGACCGGCGCAGCGCCCGCTGGATGTTTCCCAGTGGGATCAGGTGCTTGAGCTCGTCGCCACCCAGCGGGATGACGTGCGGCTGTTGCTGGGGCGTGGTGTGCCGAATTTTGAGTATGAGACGCTGCGGCCGTTGTCGAAGATTCTCGCCGGGCTGCATCGCAGCAGTGACCTACACGGGTTCAACTACGACAAGCTGAGCGGTAGTCCCGAGCTGCGTCAGCAGGTAGCACGACTGGCCATTACTTCTGGCTGCCTGCTACACCCGGACGACATTGTGATTACGACCGGCTGCCAGGAAGCGCTTTCGATTGCGTTGCGCACCCTCACCCAGCCCGGCGATGTGGTGGCCGTGGACTCGCCCAGCTTTTACGGCACCATGCAGATCCTCAAGGCCAACGGCTTAAAAGCGCTGGAGATTCCTACCGACCCACAAACCGGTATCAGTCTGGAAGCCCTGGAGCTGGCATTGGAGCAGTGGCCAATCCGCGCCATACAGGTCACGCCGACCTTCAATAACCCGCTGGGCTACACCATGCCTGAAGCACGCAAGCGGGCGCTGTTTCAGCTTGCCCAACGCTTTGATGTGGCGATTATCGAAGACGATATCTACGGCGATTTGTCATTTAGCCTGCCAAGGCCGCGCACGGTGAAATCTTTCGATGACGACGGGCGCGTGATGCTTTGCAGCGGCTTTTCCAAAACGGTGGGGCCGGGGTTGCGGGTGGGCTGGCTGGCGCCGGGCCGTTACCGCGATCAGGCGCTGCACATGAAGTATGTCTCCACCGGCGCTTCGGCCACGCTGCCGCAGCTGGCAGTGGCGGAGTTCGTCGCCAAAGGGCACTACGAGCGTCATGTCCGTTACGCCACCCGCCAGTACCAGCGCCAGCGCGATATCATGATCAGTTGGGTGCAGCGCTACTTCCCCAAGGGGGCGGGTATCAGCTATCCACAGGGCAGTTTTTTGCTCTGGGTAGAGCTACCCGCCGCCGTGGATTGTGTGAAGCTCAATCAGCGCTTAGCGCAGCATGCTATCCATGTAGCGCCGGGGTCGCTGTTTTCTGCCTCGGGCAAGTTCCGCCAGTGCCTGCGTCTGAACTATGCGTTTACGCTAACGCCGGCCATCGAAGACGCCGTGCGAACCTTGGGTGAGCTTGCCACTGAGATGGTGGCAGATGCGCAGCAGCATGAGGTAGGCCTTATAAATTCAGAGTAGTGCCTCGCACGGGGGTCAAACTGCCATGGTCGATAATCGGCCCGGTTGGCTGACCTCCAGGCGCTCCTCCCTGGGGCTCTACACTGACGGCTAAATCGGCAGTGAATAATTGCGCGCGCAGCTCCTCGCTGGGTTGTAGGCGTCGGCTGCCTTGCTCTGGCAGCAAGCCTAGCGAGATGGGCGTGCCATCGGCAATCAACCACAGTTCACCGGTCTGTTCGCTGCCGACTTGGGTCGGTTGAACCGCTTGCACGATCAGCTCTCCCTCCTGGGTCGCGCTAATGATCCAGCCTGGCGTGCGTGATTCGTCCTGAACCACGAAGACGGCTTCTCCGTCTGGCAGCTGGGTCCGTTCAGCTTGTTGCCAAAGAAGGCCTAGCGCTATCGCGATCACCCCAAAACTGGTCGCCATGGTTTGCCATGCACCCAGGCGTTGCCACCAGCGCAAGGATGATGCGCCGGTCGCCTGGGTAATGCGCTGCCAGACCTCCCTGGGCGGTGTTTTAGGGTCCAGTTGCTCGTTGAACAGGTGCAGGTATTCTCGCCACTCTTCCACGTCATTACGCAGGTCATGGCTGACAGCCAACAGCGCCTCAAAGCGTGCTTTCTGATCGCTATCCAATACGCCCAGTACGTACTCGCCAGCCGCTAGGTGGCGATCGTGAGGGTCGCTTAAATCCCATTGGTTAGACATGTTTTTAACCTCTCAAGTCCACGGCGGATCCAGCTTTTGACGCTGCCCAGCGGTTGGGACAGAGAGTTAGCAAGCTCGCTGTGAGTCATGCCCTGAAAGTAGGCCATTTCCATTAACTGGCGCTGATGTCGACTGAGTGTGTCGAGGCAGTCGTTCAGTTTGTCGTTTTGCTGATGATTGATGCTGTCATCTTCAGGGTCGTCGGCGCCTAATAGCGTTGCTAGCAAGGGTTCATCGGTGGTGGTGTCCTGTGGTTTTTGGCGGCGCAGCCAGTCGATGCCAATATTGCGAGCGAGTGTTGAAAGCCAGGTCATTGGCTTGGCTCGCGTGGCGTCATATTGATCGGCAGCATGCCAAATTCTGATAAAAGCCTGTTGCAGACAATCTTGTGCGGCACTTTCATCTCTTACTATACGCAGCAGTTGAGCATATAGATGCGCACTGGAGAGGCGATAGAGACGTTCAAATGCTTGACTGTCGCCTTGGGCACAGCCGTGAAGCTGGTCAATAAGATACTGGTGGCGCTGCGTTGCATCTAGCATTCAGGCATCTCTGCACAATAAACCGAATCGTCAGTCTTGGTGAGTCCGCCGTTGAAGGCAATAGGCGCGCTTTCCGGTGGTCAATAAAAAATTATTGCGATAACTGTTGAGATAGCTGCATCCACCTAGGCGTTAGGCGCGTAAGTGTTAATGAGCTTGTATTGTTGAGCTTTTTTAATGACAACCAGGAGATGCCCAATGAAACTCAAACTTCTTACTGCCAGCCTATGTGCCGCTGCTCTCTATACCGGCGTTGCCGTTGCTGACCATGGCCCGACCACGGTAGGTGGCGCCAGCATGCTTCCCGAGCGGAATATCATCGAGAATGCGGTTAATTCGGGTGACCATGAAACACTCGTCGCCGCTGTAAAAGCAGCTGAATTGGTTGATGTGTTACAAGGCGAAGGTCCGTTTACCGTATTCGCTCCGACGGATGATGCCTTTGCGAAACTTCCTGATGGCACTGTCGATACGCTTCTGCAACCAGAGAATCAGGAACAGCTACAAACTGTCCTTACCTATCATGTTGTGCCTGGCAACCTGACGCGCGATGTTTTGCTGGAAGAGGTAATGGAAAATGACGGTACGGTAGCGTTTAAAACTGTCCAAGGTGAGTACCTCTCCGTCATGCGCAACGGTAACAATTTGATGGTTATGGATGCCCAGGGTAACAATGCCAATATTACGGTCGTCGATGTCGCCCAGGAGAATGGTGTTATCCACGTGGTCGATAGCGTGTTAATGCCCTAACGGTTCAACTCGTATCGGATAACCACCGTCATCCGTTCTAGGTGACGTCTACCCACCGCCTGGCAAGCTAGGCGGTGGTTTTTTATTGGCCAGGTGGCCATAAAAATCCTTCTCGGGGGCGATAAAGTCGTTAGCCATCCGTGATCTGTCAATCGAACCATTCTTTCGCGGTACGCCACAGGCAGATACCGACGAAGTACACCGAGGTGACGCCCCAGCCCCATAGTGCCCAGGCTGCGTGCTCGGGGGTGGAGAGTACCAGCGACGTGGCACAGACGAACCACAAAAGCGTCACAGCGATATTGAGTGGCATGAACAGGCGCACCCGGAACGGGTGAAGAAACTTCATCCGCGTCACGGTGAGGGCGGCCAGCAAGACAATCACGGCAAACGTGAACAAGGGCGGCAGGTCAAGAATATAGACGTAGATCGCGACGACGTTCCAGGCGGCAGGAAAGCCGACAAAGAAATTATCCTGGCTTTTCATATTGACGTTGCAGAAACAGAACATCGATGACAGCAGAATGATGAACACCGTCAAAAGCCCGAGATTAGGCGGTAGCTCAATGAAGAAATAGATGAAAAGTGACGGGATAAAGGCCCAGGTAAGGTAATCGATGACCATGTCCAGAGTTGAGCCATCGAAATGGGGCAGCACGGTCTTGACGTCGAACTTGCGGGCCAGGGCGCCATCGAAGCCATCGACCAGCATTGCCGCGCCTAGCCAGAGAAGGCAGGCAACCGGATTATTGTCGACCAGGGCGAGCATCGCCATCGTGCCGAGCAGAACGCCGCTGGCTGTGAAGGCGTGCACGCACCAAGCCTTACCTATCGAAGCGCGGGACTCTGTTTGCGAAGAGAACGGTTGAACCACGTTGACCCCATTGGGAACGCGTTGTCCCCTTGCTGGTTGGTAGAAAATTGTGTGTATGAAGAACGTTACCCTACTATAGGAAGGTACTTGGAGAATACGCAGGCAGGCCATCTATTGATGGCGGGCGGCGTTTTTCTGCCATGCACCTTAAAGCAATGGTCACCGGTGATGCCTTAGTGCAAGGTAGAGAAGGAAGCACATCGTCAGCCGTCAACTCAACGTGTTGGATCCACGCCTTTAGAGGCCACTATAGCTGCAAGCTGTGTTGCATCACCACCCATGCATCACCACCCAACTGGAGCAGTCGTTATGGTTCATATTCGTTCGGCGGTACTCAGTGACCTGGAAGCACTCAGTAGTTTACTTGATGGCTATCGTCAGTTTTATAAACAACCGAGCGATACAGACGCGGCGCGTAGCTTTCTGCGCCAGCGCATGGGGCTGGGAGATTCATTCATTCTGGTTAGCGAGAACAGTGAAGGAACGCTCACGGGTTTTGTACAGCTATATCCTGGTGTTTCCACGGTGGGCCTAAATGCCCGCTGGACGCTAAACGATCTCTTCGTGCTGCCGGATTGTCGTGATAAAGGCACCGGGAGGGCATTAATGGAAGCCGCTACAAAACTGGCCCACGATCACGGCGTTGCACGCTTGATATTAATGACGCAAGTAGAAAACGAGCGCGCTCAACACCTTTATGAATCATTGGGCTGGCAGCGCAACACCGCTTTTTACGGCTATTTACTCGATATTAAATAAGGGCCAAGCGATGAAAAACGAGCATCAATCCGCCGTGTTGGCGTTTCCGCCTGCTAAGCCCGCGGCCATGGCCGCTGCGATGTATGACAAGCTTTGCTACCACACGGATGCCTGGGACGTGGCGCAGGATTTGGCCAATGGCATTGCCGAGATCGTAGTGATCGATACACGTAGCTTTGAGCACTACTGTGCCGGGCATATTCCAGGAGCGATCAGCCTGCCGCATAAAGAGATGACGCCAGCGCGCTTGGCTGAGCTGGATAACACCCTTGTTTATATCACTTACTGCGATGGCATTGGCTGCAACGGCTCAACCAAAGGCGCCTGGAAGCTGGCCAGCGCCGGGCTACAGGTAAAAGAGCTGTTGGGCGGGTTGGACTTTTGGCGTCGTGATCAACATCCTATTCAAACAGGTGAGCAGATGGGAAGCATGGAGAGCGCGGAGACTGTGGCATGTGGGTGTTAGGTGATTAAGTGCATGAAAATTAATTATGTTGCATTTGTTTAACTTCAGAAAAGTACACTGACGTTATTTTCAAATAGCTAACGTGGCTTTGCCTGCCCAGAATGGTTCTGCTCGATTGATGTCTCTAAATTTTTTGCGTTGGCTTGAGAGCTGAGTAAGTAATCAGTCTCCGGCAGCTTGCACACATCCACCCACTGGGCATTGACCAGTTCGGCCAGGCGCTTGGGGCTCAGGCGTACGGCGCTGTTGGGCGAGCCGGCGGCGGGTAGCACTTCTTCAAAGGCGTGGAGTGATTCATCGCAGTACACCGGCAGGTCGGTGGCGAGGCCAAAGGGGCAGACACCGCCCACCGGGTGGCTGGTGAGTTCCATGACGGTGTCGGCGTCGAGCATCTTGGCCTTGCCGCCGAAGGTGTCGCGAATCTTGCGGTTATCAATGCGCGCGTTGCCGCTGGCAACGATGAGCAGCGGTTTTTCACCCACCCGAAACGCCAGGGTTTTGGCGATCTGCCCGGGTGCCACGCCGTGGGCCTTGGCGGCCAACTCTACCGTGGCGGTGCTGGTTTCAAGCTCTTCGATGGTCACATCCGGTGCATGCTCGGCAAAGAACTGGCGAACGGTCTCGACGCTCATCGTGAAATCCCCGTGTTGGCTGAAAGCCTAACCTAACGCGCTTGGGTTGTATTAGCCAAGCCACGGTGGCGTGGTGATTCTGGCTGGCTCGCGCTGCATGATGATCTCGCCGTTTCGTACCGAGAGCAGTACTTCGCCCTGGGCGCGCAACACGCTGTAATCGTCCTCGCCGTCCAGCAGGTTGAAGCTGGCGGGTTTGCCCACTTCAATGCCGTAACGTGATTCGATATCGAGCGTGCGCGCGCTGTTGTCGGTAATCAGCGACAGCGCCTGGCTGAAGTCCTGATAGCCCATCATATGGCAGATATGCAGGCCAAAATCCAGCGTGCGTAGCAGCTTGCCGTTGCCCAGCGAGTACCAAGGGTCGACGATGGAGTCTTGGGCCAGGCATACGTTGATGCCCGCCTCGTTGAGCTCCTTCACCCTGGTCACGCCGCGCCGTTTGGGGTAGCTGTCGAAACGTCCTTGCAGGTGAATGCTTTCGGTGGGGCATGAGACAAAATTGATACCCGAGCGTTTAAGCAGCAGAAACAGCTTGGAGCAATAGGCGTTGTCGTAGGAGTGCATAGCGGTGGTGTGACTAGCCGTGACGCGGCTGCCTAAGTCGTTAAACAGCGCTTCGCAGGCGAGTACCTCAAGGAAGCGCGAGTTGGGGTCGTCGATTTCATCACAGTGGACGTCCACCAAGCGGTCGTACTTGATCGCCAGCTCAATCACCCGCTTCATGGAGGCGACACCCAGTTCACGGGTGTATTCGAAATGCGGAATACCGCCGACCACATCGGCGCCGATCTCCAGCGCTTCTTCCAGCAGTTTCTCGCCCCCTGGGTAGGAGAGCAGGCCGTCTTGAGGAAAGGCGACCACCTGGATATCGATTTTATCTTTTAACTCATCGCGCAAGGCGCACAGTGTTTTTATCCCAATCAGCCTCGGGTCGCTAGTGTCTGCGTGGGTGCGCACAAACTGAACGCCGTTGCTGATTAGCAGGTTAAGCGTTTTCAGCGCCCGCTCGCGAATGTCGGCCTCTGACAGCATGGGCTTGCGTTCGCCCCAGCGCTCAATGCCCTCAAACAGCGTACCGCTCTGGTTCCAGTTTGGCTCACCCGCCGTCAAGGCTGCGTCCAGATGAATATGTGGCTCAATAAACGGCGCGCAAGCCAGCTTACCATTCGCATCAATTTGCCCAGCGCTTGCGGTTTGAGGCGCGTCTTGGGCGGTAATCGCACTAAATTCGCCGTTATCAATGTCTATACGATAAAGCTCAGGGCGTTGGCGCAGGCGGGCGTTAATTATCTGCATGCTCATATAAAAGAGAGACTCACTTATTGCTTAGCAGTAGAGGGAAGGCTATCACCCAGCGTAGCGTGTTTGAGGCGTAGCAGCACGGCGTAGCTTGCCGCTGCTATCGCGATACCTACCAGTGGGGGCAGTAATGGTGAGAAGTAGGCAGCGCCCGCGCCTAGCGCATAGGCGGCTAATCCCCGGCGATTAAAGTCGGGTAATGCAGCAGTCTTCAGCGAAGGGTAGCGGCCTTTATGCTTGAGCCAGAAGTCCGCCATGATCACCCCGCCCATGGGCGGAATAAAGGTGCCCAGCAGCACCAGGAAGGGGATCAACAGGTTGTACATGCCACCGACCGCCAGCACGGTACCAATGGCTGCGCCGCCTACCGTCACCAAACGGCGCTTCTCGGTGCGCAGTAAATTGCAGCCCGCCACGGCGAAGTTGTAGATGGTGTTGTCCTGTGTGGTCCAGATATTCAGGAACAGCATCAGCACGGCGATGGTGACAAAGCCCTGGGCGATCAATACATCCACGATATCCGCCTGCTGGTAAATCATGGTGCCCAGCGCACCGGTCAGTACCATGAAACCGTTACCGACAAAAAAAGCCGCCAGGGTCGCGAGCACGGCAATTTTCGGCGTTTTGGCGAAGCGGCTCCAGTTAGTCGCTTGAGTGCCGCCGCTGATGAAGGTACCGATAATCACGGTAATCGCCGCTGCTACGCTCATGCTTTCCGTGGGCGTTTGCTGGCTTAGCCCGGCAAAGCCGCGCACATCCACCAGACCGGTAAACAGACTGATGACGATAAACAGCATCATGGCGGGGACGGCAAACCGCGATAACCAGTCCATGCCTTTATAGCCAATCATGGCGGTCACGCAGAAACCGAACCCAAAAAGCACCATTAAGGGGATTTCCAGCCATTCAGGCATCCCGGTGGTGCGTACCAGTACCAGGGCAATCGTCGCGGTACCCCAGGCGTACCAGCCAATTTGGGTAAAGCCGAGAATAAAGTCAGAAAGTTTGCTGCCCTTTTCGCCAAAGCAGAAGCGCCCCATCAACACCGAGGTGAGCCCGCTTCGACAAGCGATATAAGCAAGTGTCGCCGCGTAGGCGCCCAGCAGCAGGTTGCCAGCCATAATAATCCATAGCAGCTGGCCAATCGGGAAGGCTTGGCCCAAGGAGCCACCTGCCCACATGGTGGCGGTGAAAAAGGTAAAACCGAGCAATACGGCAGAAGTCGAGAGCAAGCCCTTGCGGGCGCTGATGGGGACTTCGCTTAGGGGGTAATCGGAGTGTCGCATGGTGATCTCCTAGCCAAAGGTAACAGTTAGCCCAAAAGTGCTTATTTATCAAAAAGGTTCAAAAGTACCTGTTTATCAAAAGCCCCAAAGTGCTTATCAACAAAAGTACTTATCAAAAAAAGCAGTTATCAATAAAAGGGATCAAGCAAAGCGCAAACAATGCAAGCGCGAATGAAAATAACTGAGCAATAATTATGCCAATAAGCGGGCTTTTGGAAAAACGTGTTGTTTGTGTTTTTTTTAAGGTCTATTCAGTCTTTTTAGTGGTACTTTTAAAATAAAGCCTAATAAATTTTAATCATTGCCGAAGAGCGTTGTATACGACAAATACCTCGTTAATAAAGAAGAGTCATTACAGAGACTGCTCTCCACTGCCGATGGTATAGCAAATAAGGGACTCCTAAGCACATGCAACAACCCCCTCGGGCGAATTCATCAGCGACGGTGACCAAGCTGCCCTGGCACCATACGCTGGTAGGTAAGGTGGTGGTGTTTATGCTGCTGGGGGTTGTGTTTGCCTATTTAATGGGCGCGTTGTCGGGGTTTTTAATGGTAGAGCGTGGTGCGCGCGAACAGTGGTCGCGTGAAGCGCAGTTAAATGCGCAGATCGTCAGTGCTACTATTCGGCGTATCTATACCTCTGTCGCCGTCAATGCTGACGAAATGGGGCAGATCACCCATATTGTCTCTCAGCGACCCATTGGCGATGAGGATTCAGTGCTTGAAACGGGATTTAGTCCCGTCGATGTCCTGGCACTGGCCAGTGCCCAAACACGCAACAATGTGTGGCTGTTTGGAGCAACGCCGGAAGGCTCACTTGAGGTAGTGGCAGACGCTCTTAACGCCTCATCGGGATCAATGGCGAGGTTGACGGTGAATGCTTGGCAATCAACAGCAGAGGCCGCTGACTTTTACGTCGGGTTTGCCGGGGTCGGCAGTCAAGAACACTTTATTAGCTCGTTGCCTATTGTGACGCCTGACGGCCAGTTATTGGGCGTGGTTGTTTCAACCATTGGTCAGCGAGAAACGCTTTATCAGATGCGTAATGATCTGATTGGTAAAGCGTTAATAGCATTATTGGCAGTGTTGGTCGCAACTACCCTGGTACTAAGTATATTAATGCGTCATCTCTTCAGGCCAGTACCGATACTGGTTCGGGCACTGGCGGCCATAGCCAAAAATCAGACACAAAGCCCCACGCCTTATACCTCTCGCAACGATGAAATTGGCCGTATGGCAAAAGCCATTGATGCCCTGCGTAAGAAGGTCATTGAGCGAGAACACTTACTTGATGTAAAAGACGAAGCCCTTCGTTTTCAACACCTTGCTCACCATGATGAATTGACCAAACTGCCAAACCGGATACAACTTAATGACGCTTTAAAAGCGGCAGAGTACTCACTGCTGCAAGGTGATGTATTTAACGTCATATTGTTTGACCTTGATTACTTTAAAGACGTGAATGATAGCTTGGGCCATGCGGTGGGCGATGCGCTATTGATAGAAGTTAGCCAGCGAGTGCAGAGGTTGCTGAAAGACAACGATTTGGTGGCGCGCCTAGGCGGCGATGAATTTGCCATCATTCAGCGCGTCTCAGGCAGTGCATCGGAAGAGGGGGCTAAGGCATTGGCGGATAACATTGTTGCCACGCTCGGTGAGCCGTTTCAGATTGAGGCACAAGAAATCCACATCAGCGTCAGTGTGGGTATATCCAGAGCCCCCGTCGATGGTGACACCAGCTACGACCTGCTGCGTAACGCCGATATTGCGCTGTACGCGGCTAAGGCGAAAGGGCGTAACCGCTATATGCTGTTTGCCACGGGGATGAAGATGACAACGACGAAGACTGTTGGGAGGGAGAAATCATGCCCTGGTTAACCACTCTTATCATGGTTGGCGTGTTTAGTTGGCATAGCACCGCCTTAGGTGATCCGTTTTCCTCCTCGCCAGTACTGTCGCGTATAGCGTCGAATGGCGAAATCAACGTCGGTCATCGTACCAGTGAAGCGCCTTTTTCCTACGTGGCTAATGATAAGCCGATGGGGTATGCCATTGACCTATGTTTGAACGTCATAGAGGGCCTACGCAAGGAGTTGGTGCTAGACGAGTTGGCAATTAACTTTGTACCGGTAACGCCTGCGAATCGGTTTATCCTGGTGCGCAATGGTGAGGTGGACATTGAGTGTGGTGTGACCACTAATACGCCCGAGCGCCGCCGCCAAGCTGCTTTCTCTTTCCCGCATTTTTTAACCGCCACACGCTATGTATCGCTCACCGAGCAAAATATGCAAAGCATTGAAGATCTGGCTGGCCGCAGCGTTGTGTCAACAACAGGCACCATCAATATTGAACAGCTCAATGAGCTCAATCGCAGCAAGGGTTTGAATATATCGGTCATGTTGAGCCGTAACCATGAAGATGCCTTTTCCATGGTGGCGTCAGGTAAGGCATCGGCGTTTGTCATGGATGCTGTTTTGCTGGCGGGTTTGGTGTCATCTGCCGCGGACCCTAGCATGTTCAATATCTCAAAAGCAGCGCTGAGCAGTGCTGAACCGTATGGCTTAATGATGCCACCGGATGACCCGGTTTTTGTTGACCTAGTCAATAGTAAACTACGCCACCTTTATCAAAGTGAGGCTATTCACCCCCTTTACGCGAAGTGGTTTTTGCAGCCTATACCACCTGATGATCAGGTATTGAACTTGCCGTTAACGCCAGAACTCGATGCGATATTCGCCGATCCTGATAGTTACTTAGAGTAGAGGGGTGTGCGATGCATAAAACAACATTAATAGGATGTTGTAGCTTACTGGCAATAGCGCTTAGTGGAGGTCCAGTGCACGCAACGCCGCCACTTAATACGCTAGAACGAATAGCAAAAACGTCCATATTGCGGGTGGGGTACGGCGATACAGCGCCTTTTTCCTACCTAAATAATCAGGGTCAAGTCGTTGGTTACTCTATCGATATTTGCCAGCGTTTAGCTAAGCAGTTGAAGGAAAACCTAGGACTTTCGTCACTTGAAATAGTCTATGTGCCCCGTACCCCTAGTAACCGGGTTCAGCTACTCAACCGTGGCGATATTGATATTGAATGCAACGCCAGCACTAATACCGCCGAAAGACGGCGTAGCGTGCTGTTTGCCCTGAGCCACTATTTCGTCACCGTGCGCTATGTGGCACTGCGCGAGAGTGGTTTTAGGACGTTGGATGATTTAGCCGGGCAGAGCGTCAGCGTGGCGAGAGGTACGGTTAATATCGGGCAAGTCAATCAAGCGAACCGACAGCATCAGCTGTATTTATCGGTGGTGCTTGCCGATACGTTGCAAGAAGCGTTTGATTTAGTCACTGAGGGCCGCGTCGCTGCCTTTGCGATGGATGATATTTTACTTAGTGCAATGATTGCCGAATCAGAAAATCCCTATGCATACACCTTATCCGCTGAGCCATTAACAGAATCACAACCGCTGGGTTTTATGATGCGAACCGGCGATGACGCATTTGCTGACCAAGTCAATAAATCCCTTCATGCCATCTACACAAGTCCTGATATGGAATCGATTTACGACCGTTGGTTTCATCAGCCGCTGCCGGGTAAAGGCGTTACGCTTAACGTGCCGATGAGCGATGTACTGGCTGAACACTTTACGTCCCTTCGCGATTTCCCCTCGCGATATGGGAGTGGATTAAGCGAGCGGAAAAATTCCCAGAATGAGGCTAAATAGGTCTCAAGTTCCTACGGTTTGAGTGTTGAATAAACCACGGATTAATGTCTCTACGATGCCGTGACTCTCATCTGCCAGAGAGTGCCGCTGGGGGGCCTGGAGCCAGTCAAAACAGACGCCAATCAAAACGCCATGAAACTGGCGTCGGGCGCTGGCCGGGGTAAGGTCAGCGCGCAAGTTACCGGCTAATTGGGCCTCTTCAAACAGCTGCTCTACTCGTTCCTCGGCGTGCTCAGAGAGCCGTGTGATCATACTGATTCTTGGGTGATCATCTTCAAGCTTTTCGCAGCGGTGGAGCACAATGGTGGCGGCCCGCTGCAGCGGTAAATCGTGACAAATGCCCGCTAGCGACCGCTGGGCAATCTCGCGTAAACAGGCCACGGGCGTTGTGCCGAGGCGCTGTACCGCGTCATCGACAATTTCATCCAGTGGAATACGTACCCGCTCAAGCAACGCATCGAAGACCGCTGCCTTATCCGCGAAGTGCCAATAAATCGCTCCTCGGGTGACGCCTGCCGCCTCGGCAATATGCGCCAGGGTGGTGCGAGCAACTCCGTGGGCGAGAAAGGTGGCTTCTGCAGCGTCGAGAATGGCTTCCCGCGTGCGTTCGGCATCGGCCTTGCGACGGGTCATGGCGGCTCCTGGGACAACAAGTCACATTATTCTGGCATTGATGAATGGCAAAGTCGCCAGCGGATGATTAGTATACATGCACCACTGACATTCATGAATGTCAGTGGTGCATGTCAGTTAGAAAATATCAGTTATAAGACGCTATCTCTCGCCCGATGCCCATGCTGAAGGCAAACGTTGCCAAGGAGTTCGCCGTGCCCGTTTCTTTTGTTCGTTTATTGACAGGGCTTTTGGTCTTGCTGTTTTTGGCGGGCTGCGACCCCTCTCCGGTGGAGTCGGAAAGCACAGTGCGCCCGGTCAAGCTGGTCACCCTGGAAGCGGGAAACGTGACGGCGTTGCGGCAGTTTCCAGCGCGGGTGGAGGCGACGACGCGCAGCAATTTGTCGTTTCGCATGGCGGGCGAGCTACTGGAACTGAATGTCAGCCCCGGCCAGCAGGTGAGCGAGGGCGACGTCATCGCGCGGATTGATGATCGCAATGTCCAAAGCGAGCTAGACAGCGCCCGCTCGCGATTGGAGCTAGCCGAGGCAACGCTAGAACGCATGCGCTATACCCTGCAACGCGGGGCGGTCAGCCAAGCCCAGTTTGATCAGTCGGAAAGCGAGTGGCGAGCAGCGAGGGCCACCTTTGAACAGGCCCAAGAGCAGGTCGAGCATACAAAACTACGTGCCCCTTACGATGGTGTGATTGCCCAAGTGCCGGTGGATAACCGCCAGATTGTTCAGGTGAAGGAAACAGTAGCGGTTATTCAGCAACCTGGGCAGTTAGACGTCGTGTTTCATCTGCCCGAGCAGATTGTGCAACGCATACCGCGAAGCAATGGCACACCCTTCGGTGATGCGTTGGCGTTTGAAGTGCGCTTTGGCAACAGCGATAAACCCTATCTCGCCCAGCTAGCTTCCTATACCACCCAAGCTAGCGCGCAGAGCTTGGCGTATGAAGTCACCCTAACGCTTCCCCAGCCGGACGATATCACCCTGTTGGATGGCATGAGTGCCAACGTACGGCTCGATTTGAGCTCGCTGGAAACCAAGAACGTCGCTCCACTGTGGCGTCTGCCCGCTGACGCGGTGAGCTATGCGGGTGATGACCCCGAACAGGCACAGGTGTGGCGCTTTGTTGAGCCGGAAAACGTTGAAGCGGTACCGGTAGAGGTCGGTCGCCTGACCTCCAAAGGGCTTGAAGTCAGCGGTGACCTTGCCGCGGGTGACCGCATTGTAGCGGCTGGCGCCCATCGTTTAACGGCGGAGACTCAAGTGACGCCGTGGGAAAAAGAGCAGGGGCTTTAAGATGGTCGACTACTTTCTACGCCACCGAGCGGCCAGCTATTTAATGACAGTCGTTCTGCTGGCGGGCGGCGCGCTATCGTTTTTAGGCATGGGCCAGCTAGAGTTTCCTGAATTTACGATTCGCAATGCACTCATTACCACGCAGTATCCCGGCGCGACGCCTGAAGAGGTCGAGCAGGAAGTCACCTCGACACTGGAAGAGTCGATCCAGGGGATGTCGTCGATTAAACGCGTTAGCTCGGTGAGCTCCGATGGCCTCTCGCAGATTACCGTCGAATTAGAGAGCACGGTACAGAACGAGGAGCTGGAGCAGCTGTGGGATTCGCTGCGTCGTAAAGTAGCCGATGCCCAGGCAGCGCTGCCGCCAGGGGCCAGTCAATCCCGCGTTAACGATGATTTTGGCGATGTGTTTGGCTTTATGGTCAACCTAACGGGCGATGGCTATAGCATGCCTGACCTGGCCGATCATGCGGATTTTCTCAAGCGTGAGCTGGCGCTGGTCGAAGGAGTAGAGAAGGTCTCGTTGGGTGGCGAGCACGCAGAGCGCATCTATATTGAGTTTGACCGCGAACGCCTGCGCGCGCTGAATATTCCGCTAACTCGCCTGCAGCAGCTGCTCGATACGCAAAACGCGGTGGCCGACGCGGGGCATCTCAAGCAGGATGGCCGTCGTTTTCGTATTACGCCTACCGGCAGCGCGGCCAACATCGATGATCTGCGCGGGCTGATTGTTAGCGAGGGCAATGGGGAGTTGGTGCGGCTGAGCGATATTGCCGATGTAAGCCGCGAGCTGGCGGAGCAGCCCCAGCAGCTTTACCGGGATATGGGCAGGCCGGCAATCTCATTGGGGATTTCTTTTGAGAGCGGGGTGAACGTCGTCGAAGTGGGTGAACGGCTGCAGCAGCGCCTGGATGAACTTCAAACGCGCACGCCGCTGGGTATGGAACTCAACGTGGTTTACGACCAGCCCCAGGTGGTCGACGAAGCGGTATCGGGCTTTTTGCTCAGTCTGATTCAAGCCGTCGCCATTGTGATCGTGGTACTGATGCTGTTTATGGGCTGGCGCAGCGGCCTACTGATGGGCTTTATCCTACTGATCACCATTATCGGCACCTTTATGATGATGCGCATCCACGGTTTGCAGCTGGAGAAAATCTCGCTGGGGGCGCTGATTATCGCCCTTGGGATGCTGGTAGATAACGCCATCGTGGTCACCGAGGGCATGCTGGTGGGCTTAAAGCGGGGCAACACGATCCGCGACTCAGCCCATCAAGTGATTCGTCAAAACGCCTGGCCGTTGCTGGCGGCCACGCTCATCGCCATTGCCGCCTTTGCACCGATTGGTTTATCGCCGGATACCACCGGCGAGTTTATCGGCTCGTTGTTTTTTGTGCTGCTCTACTCGCTGCTGCTGAGTTGGATTACCGCGCTGACGCTAACGCCCTTCTATTTTAAGCTGTTTTTCCGCAACGTCGCGCCCGGCGATGGTCAAGAAGACCCCTACCAAGGCATTGTCTACCGCTTTTTCGCGCGTATTATCATCGTCGGTATTCGGTGGCGTTGGGTCACCCTGGTGTTGGTAGCCGCGGTTTTAGTCGGGGCGGTGGTAGGCTTTGGTTCGGTCAAAAACGCCTTCTTTCCTGCGTCCAACACGCCGATCTTTTTTGTCGATTACCGCACGCCAGAAGGCACCGATATCCTCGAAACCCAGCGCCGCGTTAGCGAGCTGGAAGATAGCGTGATGGCGATGGATGGGGTTCGCCACCTGACCACGACGGTGGGCGGCGGGGCACAGCGTTTTACGCTAACCTACTCGCCGGAAGACCGCTACTCAAGCTACGCGCAGCTGATTGTCGAAACCGACGATAAAGCGACTCAACACGACCGCATGGCTGACGTAGAGCAAGTGTTGGAGCGCGACCACAGCGATATCGACTATAAAATTGCCCCCTTGGAAGTCGGCCCTTCTCCCAAAGCCAAGCTGGAGGCGCGCTTTTACGGCAGCGACCCGGAAGTACTGCGACAGCTGGGCGATCAGGTCGAAGCCATGTTTCGCGATACGCCGTATATGACCAGCGTGCGCACCAGCTGGCGTAACCGCGTGCAAGCGATTGAGCCCGTTTTTCTTGAAGATACTGCACGCAGGCTGGGTGTGACCCGTGAAGACCTGGCGAGCACCCTTGCTCTGAGCACCAGCGGCAGCCAGGTGGGTATTTATCGCGACGGCAGCGACCTGATTCCCATGGTGGCGCGGGCGATTCCCAGCCAGCGCCACGACGTTGATAACCTTGGTTCGCTCAACGTATGGAGCGCAGAGCAAGGTCGCTATATCACCGCCGATCAAGTGATTAGCGATATCACCACACGCGTTGCGGACCCGCTGATAATGCGCCGCAACCGCGAACGCATGCTGGCCGTGTACGGCGAGCCGGACCCGCTAAGCGGGGTAACTGCGGCCAGCGTACTGGCGAATGTTCGCCCTCAGGTAGAAGCGCTAGAATTGCCACCCGGCTATCGACTGGAGTGGGGCGGCGAGTACGAAACGGCCGGCGAGGCACAAAGCGGGCTGTTTTCCTCGCTGCCTCTGGGGCTTGCGATGATGTTTATTATCACCGTGGTGCTGTTTAACAACTTCCGTCAGCCGCTGGCCATCTGGTCGCTGGTGCCGCTGACGATTATCGGCGTAGTGGGCGCGCTGCTGCTCACCGGCATGCCGTTTTCGTTTATGGCGTTGCTGGGTACGCTGAGCCTGATCGGTATGGTGATAAAAAACGCCATTGTGTTGGTGGAAGAAATCAACGTGCAGCTGCCGCTGCATCAGGACCGCTACCATGCGGTAGTGCGAGCGGCCGTCAGCCGCGTGCGTCCGGTGGCGATGGCTGCGTTAACCACCATGCTGGGGATGATTCCGCTGATTAGCGATGCCTTCTTCGCCAGCATGGCGGTGGCGCTAATCGGTGGCTTAGGCGTCGCCACCCTATTGACGCTGGTTGTGTTGCCGGTCGTCTATTGTGTGCTGTATCGAATCAAAATCCATACGGATTAACTAGGGGTTAATTCAGCGCCGCAGACACTTCTTTAACCTGCAAGGCAAGGCTTTGCAGGCCGCCGCCTGAGAGGTACCAAAGCGCAGGGGTCAGCATGATGACCTGTGCGTCTTCGGCACCGGCATCAGCCAGCGTTCGAGTTAACGCATCTGCGTCTGCGGGTTCATCGCCGATCGCGGCGCTGCGGTCAACCACCAGCACAACCGCTGGATCAATTTCACCAATCGCCTCAGCAGACAGCGGGGTAAAGGTTCGGGTGCCGCGGGTTTCCGAGATCACGCTGTCGGGCATCTCAAGTGCGTCTACCTCTAGCACCTCGTGCACCACAGGGTGCTGGTTGAGCATCAGGTTCCCGCTGTTATGGGTCACAACCAGCGTGCGAGGCGCATCGCTTAGCGCTTCTCGCTGGGACTCAATCGCGGCGTGCAGGATTTCAAGCGCCTCTTCAGCTTCGCTTTCCGCGTCTAATCGGCTGGCCAGCTCGCGAACGTTGGCGTCAAAAGCAGATAAATAGTCGTCACCCTGTAGGCTGGTATTAAGCAGCGGCGCAATGTCGCTCAGCTCGGCTTCCCAATCGCCCTGGCGGCCGGTGTACAGAATCAGGCTAGGCTCGCTTTCGCTGATGGCGTCCATATCCGGCGAACGCAAGCCGCCGATGTCGGCGTAGTCATCGCTTGTGTACTGCTCAAGGTAGTCAGGCAGGCTAGCTTTCGGTACGCCCACCACCTGCTCGCTTAATCCCAGGGCGTCCAGGGTATCCAAACTGCCCAGATCAAACGTTGCGATGCGCTGCTCGGCTTGTGCGATGCTAGCCGTTGATAGCAGTAATGTGGCAGTAAAAGCACATATTTTGAGCTTCATGCTAACTCCTTTATGAGAAAATATTTTATATGCGATATTTTCTCATTATTTCAATAAAATGGCCTCTTGTCGCTACTTGGTGACGGAACAGCTTGTTGCGGGAAACGCCACCGCCCTCACTCAGTGGTGGCGGTGGCGTTTTATAGGGCGTTAATCAAGAGGCCGCGCGGAAGGGGTTGCGCGGGTCGTTGTCCCAAGCCAGAAAGGGCTTGTCGGTTTCCTGCGGCACCATGGTGATGCAGTTCTCCACCGGGCAGGTGATCTGGCACAGGTTGCAGCCCACGCACTCGTCCTCGATGACTTCGTAGCGGCGCGCGCCGTCCTGTTCGGTGAGCTTGGCAATCGACTGGTGGGAGGTATCCTCGCAGGCGATATAGCAGCGGCCGCACTCGATACACAGGTCCTGGTCGATCTTGGCGATGGTCTTGAAGTTGATATCCAGATGCTTCCAGTCGGTGGTCTGGGGGATCGCTTTGCGCGAGAACGCCTCGATCGAGTCGTAGCCTTTTTCCGCCATCCAGCGGGAAAGCCCGTCTTTCATCTCCTCCACAATGCGAAAGCCGTTGAGCATCGCCGCGGTACACACCTGCACGCTACCCGCCCCCAGGGCGATAAACTCCGCCGCATCCCGCCAGGTGGCAATGCCGCCAATGCCAGAGATTGGCAGCGTGGGCGTTGCCGGGTCGCGGGCAATTTCTGCCACCATGTTCATCGCGATAGGTTTGACGGCGCTGCCGCAGTAGCCGCCGTGGGTGCTCTGGTGGCCGACGGTGGGCTTGGCAACCATGTTGTCCAGATCGATGCTGGTGATCGAGTTGATGGTATTGATCAACGACACCGCGTCGGCCCCGCCGCGCAACGCCGCCTGTGCGCCCACGCGAATATCGGTGATATTGGGTGTCAGCTTCACAATCACCGGCTTGGAGTAGTGCTTCTTGCACCAGTAGGTGACTTTCTCGATCAGGTCGGGGTTTTGACCCACCGCCGCGCCCATGCCGCGCTCCGGCATGCCGTGGGGGCAGCCCAGGTTGAGCTCGATGCCGTCGGCGCCGGTGGCTTCCACTAGCGGCAGAATATAGGCCCAGGCTTCTTCATTACAGGGCACCATGATGGAGACGATCAGCGCACGGTCGGGCCAATCCTTCTTCACCTGGGTGATCTCTTTAAGATTGATCTCCAGCGAGCGGTCGGTAATCAGCTCGATATTGTTAAAGCCGATCACCTCGCGGTTCTTGCCGTAGTGGGCCGAATAGCGCGACGAAACGTTCACCGCGGGCGGCTCTTCGCCAAGGGTTTTCCACACCACGCCGCCCCAGCCCTCTTCATAGGCGCGTACCACGTTGTAGGCCTTGTCGGTGGGCGGGGCGGAGGCCAGCCAGAACGGGTTGGGGGCTTTGATGCCGGCGAAATTGACCGATAGATCAACGCCGTTGACCACGTTGTCGCCGCTGTTGTGCTTGCCCGGCGGGGTAAAGTTGAGGGTGTTCATGCGGCCTCCTGCTTGGCGACGAGCGCCTGATGAATGGCGTGGGCGGCAAGCTTGCCGTGCTGCACGGCCTGAACGGTGAGGTCCTGGCCGGGTTTTACACAGTCACCGCCGGCGTAAACGTTAGGCAGCGAGGTGCGCAGCATGTCATCCACCTGGATGCGCTCGCCGTCGCGGGCGAGCTCGGCGACGGTGGCGTCGCGAAGGCTTGCCCCCTCAAAGCCCTGACCAATCGCCTTGAAGATGGCATCGGCGGCAATCTCGAAGGTGTCGCCGGTAGCGATCAATTGCCCCGCTTGTTCCTGGGTCTTGGCAAAGCGCATGCCGGCTACGCGGCCTTGACTGTCCAGCAGAATGTCGTCGGGCTGTGCCCAGGTGACCATGCGCACGCCGTTGGCTTTAGCGATCTCCTGCTCGTGGTCGGTGGCGGACATCGCCTCGACGCCGCGGCGGTAGACCAGCGTCACCTCGGTGGCGCCCAGGCGGGCCATCTGGGTCGCCATGTCGATGGCGGTATTGCCTGCGCCAATCACGATGCAGCGCTTGGCGACCGCAAGGCTGCCCAGATCGTCGGTTTGGCGCAGGGTCTTGATGTAGTCCACGGCGGGCATCAGACCGGGAGCCTCATCGCCGGTAAGCCCCAGGGCGCGGCTGGTGCCCAGGCCCAGGCCGAGAAATACGCTGTCGTACTGCTGATGCAGGGCGGCCAGTTCCAGGTTGTCGCCCAGGCGCTGGCCGTACTGGATATCGATGCCGCCGATCTTCAATAAAAACTCGACTTCCTTACGGGCGAAGTCATCGGTCATCTTGTAGCGGGCGATGCCGTACTCGTTCAGTCCGCCGGGCTTTTGCTCGGCCTCGAAGATGGTCACCTGATGGCCGAGCATCGCCAGTCGGTGCGCGCAGGAGAGCCCAGCGGGGCCTGCGCCGACCACGGCCACATGACGGCCGGTGGAGGCCGCGCGTGTGAAGGGGTGGCCGTCGAACTGCATATGGTCGGTGGCGTGACGCTGCAGCAAACCGATCAGTACCGGCTGGCATTCGGCGTCGTGGTTGCGCACGCAGCTGCGCTCGCAAAGGATTTCCGTTGGGCACACCCGGGCGCAGCTGCCGCCCAGGATATTGGCTTCCAGGATGGTTTCCGCCGCGCCGTTGATGTTGTTTTCGCTGATCTGGCGAATGAAGCTCGGGATGTCGATCTCCGACGGGCAGGCCTCCACGCAGGGCGCATCGAAGCAGTAGAGACAGCGCTGACTTTCGATCATCGCTTGGCGATGGGTCAACGGCGGGTGTAGATCGCTAAAGTTGCTTGCCAGCGTAGCCGGGTCATAGGTGCCGACCTCTTTTGCGCTGGGTAGGTGGTTCAGTGGGCTAGTCACAGTAGAGCCTCCGCTGTTGTTATGGGCACAGCTGTTATCTTTTTACGGCCATCGGTGCATTCAACTCGGCGCGTTTGGCCAGCAGCTCGAAGACACCGGGGTAGGCGGGACGCTCCAGATAGCGGCCTGCGCCGCGCTCGGCGCGTAGGTCGCCGTCGCGCCATACCCATTTGCCGTGGCTGATGGTGTGGCGGGCGATACCGCGTACCGTCTTGCCTTCGAAGATATTGAAGTCGACGTTCTGGTGGTGGGTCTTGGCGGAAATCGTCCGCGTACCGTTGGGGTCCCACACCACGATGTCTGCGTCAGCACCCACCTGAATGGCGCCTTTGCGGGGGTAGAGGTTGAAAATCTTGGCGGTGTTGGTCGACGTCAGCGCGACAAACTCCTGGGGCGACAGCTTGCCGGTGTTGACGCCTTCATCCCACAGCACGGCCAGGCGATCCTCGACCCCGGCGGTGCCGTTGGGAATCTTGGTAAAGTCGTCCTTGCCCGCGGCTTTCTGATCGGCACAGAAACAGCAGTGGTCGGTGGCGGTGGTCTGGAGGTTGCCGGACTGAAGGCCGTGCCAGAGCGCTTCCTGGTGGCCTTTGGGCCGGAAGGGCGGGCTCATCACGTGGGCGGCGGCACGCCCCCAGTCGGTATCCTGGTAGACGCTGTCGTCGATCAGCAGGTGACCGGCCAGGCATTCGCCGTAAACCGGATGACCCTGCTGGCGGGCGTAGGCGATCTCATCCACCGCGTCCTTGGTCGATACGTGAACCAGATAGATTGGCGCGCCCAGCGTGCTGGCAATGCGGATCGCCCGGCTGGCGGCTTCGCCTTCCACCTGGGGCGGACGCGAAAGCGGGTGGGCTTCCGGCCCGGTGAGGCCCTGGGCGAGCAGCTTCTGCTGCATGTGATAGACCAGCTCGCCGTTTTCAGCGTGAACCGTGGGAATCGCCCCCAGCTCCAGGCAGCGCGAGAAGCTTTCCACCAGAATATCGTCGGTGGCCATGATCGCACCCTTGTAGGCCATGAAATGCTTGAAGCTATTTACGCCGTGTTCGTGTACCAGGGTGCCCATTTCTTCCCGCACGCTATCGTCCCACCAGGTGATCGCGACGTGGAAGGCAAAGTCGGTGGCGGCTTTTTCCGCCCAGCCCTGCCAGGTCTCGAAGGCTTCCAATAGCGACTGGCCTGGCTGGGGGATCACGAAGTCGATGATTGAGGTGGTGCCGCCCGCCAGGGCCGCGGCGGTGCCGGTGTAGAAATCTTCGCTGGCCACAGTGCCCATGAAAGGCAGCTGCATGTGGGTATGCGGGTCAATGCCGCCGGGCATTACCAGCTGGTCGCTGGCATCGACAATTTCGCACCCATCCGGGGCCTCTAGGTCGGTGCCAATCGCTTGAATTTTACCGTCCACACACAGCACATCGGCGCGGTAGGTGTCGGCGTGGGTGACGACGGTGCCGCCCTTGATCAATACGCTCATGGTTCGCTCCTGTTATTTTTAACCAGCAAGATCATTCGCCTTCGGTCAGGCGGGTATAGGTCTCCGGGCGGCGGTCGCGGAAGAACTGCCAGTTGTTGCGCACCTCGCGCACCATGTCCAAATCGATCTCGTGAACCAGCAGCTCGTCGTCGGTTTCGCTGGCCTGGGCTTCGATCTTGCCGCGCGGGTTGACGATGTAGCTGGAGCCGTAAAAGTCGCCGATATTCCAGGGCGCTTCGGTGCCGACCCGGTTGATGGCGGCGATAAAGCAGCCGTTGGCGGCCGCGGAGGCGGGTTGCTCAAGCTCCCACAGGTACTGGGAAAGCCCGGCGACGGTGGCAGAGGGATTGAAGATCACCTCGGCCCCGTTGAGCGCGAGTGCCCGCCAGCCTTCGGGGAAGTGACGGTCATAGCAGATATACACGCCGATCTTGCCGTAGGCGGTGTCGAACACCGGCCAGTTGGATTTACCCGGCTTGAAGAAGAATTTTTCCCAGAACCCGGCTACCTGCGGAATATGGGTTTTGTGGTACTTGCCCAGGTAGCTGCCGTCGGCGTCGAACACGGCCGCGGTGTTGTAGTAAACGCCGGTTTCGGTCTCCTCATACACGGGGACGATAATGACCATGCGGTGCTCGGCGGCGAGTTTTTGCATCATCTGGCAGGTAGGGCCTTCCGGCACCCGCTCGGCGGCGGCGTACCATTTGCCGTCCTGGCTTGGGCAAAAGTAAGGCTGGTTAAACACTTCCTGAAAACAGAGTACCTGTACGCCCTGGTCAGCCGCTTGCTGAATCATCGGCAGATGGGCTTCGTTCATGGTATCTCGGATCGCCGCTGGTTCCAGGTCGGTGCTGGTTTTTAGCCCCATTTGAATCAGGCCGATTTTCATTTTCTGCATGAAAGTCCCTCCCTATGGTCATTGGTGTATATGCATTTTTGTAAAGCGTGACGTATGAATTTTATAAAGCTGACAAAAGAGACAGCTTTTACCAAAAGTATCGCTGGGTGGGTGGTTTTAGCAAGTTTTAAGAAGGGGTTTTTACGATTGACTTTAACTCTTTGAGTTTGTTTGCTTTTATTCGTGATTTAATTTTTATTCACTGTTTTGGTGAGTTAGTGCACTGTTTTGGATATTCTAATTAAATATTTAAAATCAATAGTTTGTTAATTTTTTAATGCTTATTTTTGGATGAATGTTGTTTTAAATTGGTGCAAATATTTTTTCTGGTCTAGCTTTATTCAATTGATTCGGGTTTGGGTTAAGTCAATTTAAAGAATGCAGGCTAATAATAATATTGTTGTCGAGGAAGGCAGCTTTTTAATCAATGAGTTAATCGGTGTGCTTTTAGGGTTAGGCATGCTTATTGCTTGGCTTCTAAAAGCGATGGTTGCTAACAGCCATGATTTCTAAGCGATTTGATTTAAGCACTCCCTAGACCGTGGGGGAAAACGCAATGCGGAGGAGAGACAAAATGACCGAAACAACTTCTCAAATGGTGAACCGAGGTGGGTTAATAGAGCTCGATAAAGGCGACGATGTTCGCAATAGTGCGCGCTTTAACCAGGATATTGCACCTACTCAGGCCAGCGAGCGTACCTGGAGTAAATGGAACATCGCGGCGTTATGGGTAGGCATGTCAATTTGCGTACCCACTTATACCCTGGGTGGGGTGCTGACCGCCTACTTTGGGTTGAGCGTGGGGGAAGCGCTGTTTGCTATTCTTTTAGCCAACGTGATCGTGCTGATCCCGCTCACTCTCAACGCCTTTCCGGGTACTAAATTTGGTATCCCCTTTCCAGTGGTGTTGCGCTCGTCCTTCGGCATTTTAGGTTCCAACGTGCCCTGTCTGGTGCGCGCGTTGGTTGGCTGTGGCTGGTTTGGCATTCAAACCATGTTCGGTGGGCTGGCCATTCACCTGCTGCTTTCCGAGTTGATTCCCGCCTGGGCGGCCCTGGGGGGCGTTGGCGAAGTTATCGGCTTTTTTGTATTCGGCGCGATGAACCTTTACGTGGTGATTCGTGGCGCCGAATCAATCAAGTGGCTGGAAACCTTGGCAGCACCGCTGCTGTTAGCCGTCGGCGTTGGTTTGATGGTGTGGGCATGGCCGCATATGTCGATGACCGAACTATTGGCACAGCCGCCATCGCGCCCGGAAGGCGCTTCGGTGTATGGCTACTTTTTCGCAGGCTTAACCGCCATGGTGGGTTTTTGGGCCACCCTATCGCTGAATATTCCCGACTTCAGCCGCTTTGCCAAAAGCCAGAAGGACCAAATTGTTGGCCAGGTGCTTGGGCTGCCGCTAACGATGTTCTTCTTTGCGGCCCTCGGCGTGGTGTTAACCGCTGCCTCTGAGTCGCTGGTAGGGCAAACGATTGCTGATCCGGTCAATCTGATTGGTATGATCGATAGCCCGTTTTGGGTGGTACTGGCGATGCTATTAATTATTATCGCCACCTTGTCGACTAATACGGCGGCAAACATTGTTTCACCAACCAACGACTTCCAGAACATTGCGCCTAAGTTGATTAATCAGACCCGAGGCGTTCTTTTAACGGGCGCAGTGGGCGTGTTGCTGATGAGCTACGATCTGCTGCAAAAAGCGGGGATTATTCCGCCAGGGGTTTCCCTTGAGCAGATGTACTCCAACTGGCTGTTGGGCTATTCAAGCCTGCTGGGCCCGATCGCAGGCATTATGGCGGTCGATTACTTTCTGATTAAAAAGCAGCGTCTGGATGTGCCCAGCCTGTACATGGATAACCATGCTTATCCCGCCGTGAATATTGCCGGTTTCATCGCCTTTAGCGTACCCGTGGCGCTCACTCTGATTTCGCTGTTAACCGGCACCATGAACTGGTTCTACGACTACGGCTGGTTCACTGGTTCAGCGTTGGGGGCCATTGTTTACTATGTGGCAAGCCTGTTGTTGGCGACATCGCCACAGGTAGGGCCTGCGCCCATTATGGCCAGTGAGGTGGCAGAACAGCCTTAGGGTAGGCGAGGGCGGGCTCAAGCGGCGCTGATTTACTCAATCAGCGCTTTTAACAAAGCTTAAAAACGCATCGACTACCCGATTAGGGCGACGGTCATGGCGGGTAATGAGTACAAACGGAATGCGGTAGTGCTGCGTGGCAACATGCAGCGCTCGCATCTTGCCCGCCGCGACCCATTGCGCGGCGACATGGGCAGGTAAAAAGCCAATAAAGCGCCCAGTCAAGATCAAAAAGGCGGCGCCTTCGCGGTCAGATGCCGAGGCGCGCAGGCTTAGCGCATCGTGCGCTTTGCGTGCCTCAACGGGCAGCGGATAACGAGGTGAAATAGCCGAGTGTTGGGCGATATCCGCAACGCTAAGCGTGTCATCGTGCTGAGTGAACAGCGGGTGGCCTGCCGCACAGTAAAGGAAGGATGGCTCGTCATAGAGGTGGCGTGTTTCTAAGCTGGTGGGCAGGTTCACGGCGGGTACAACGCCGACGTGTAAATGGCCATCCATAACGCCGCGAATGACGGCGTCGGAAGGCTCCATATGAATATGCAGCGTCACGTCGTGTTCAGGCGCGCTAAGCTCAGCCAGGGCATTGGTCACGTGCATGGCGGGTAGCGTGACCAAATTGTCGGTAATGCCAATATTCAGCTTGCCTTTAATTGTCTGATGCAGCGCATTAACGTCGCTTTTGAATGTTTCAAGTGCGGTTAGCAGCGTCATGCCGGCCTGATAAATCTCTTTACCTTCTTCTGTTAAACTAAACCCGCCACGCCCCCGCTGGCAGAGCGAAAAGCCCAGCCGCCCCTCTAAATCGTTCATGTGCTGGCTAATCGCCGAGCGGCTAATGCCCAGCATCGTTTCCGCTGCGGTAAAACCACCGCATTCGACCACGGTCTTAAATATACGGATAAGGCGTATTTCGTAGTCGCTCATTTGGCCCAGCGATGCCATAACAATTCCTCGGTATTTAGACGATCAATAATGTACTGCGATAAAACCTGATATACATAACCAATGTACTGCGGCACTATCTGGTAAAGCTAGGTGTTGATAAATCTATGTTACGGTCAGACAAATCCATGTTTCGGTGTTTGTGGTGTATCGTTTCTGACCTTTTTTTACACTGTGCCAGGCCTCTAGTTAGGCACCTTAATAAGGCCTTTGTGCGATGCCGGTCACTCCCGTTGATGTCAACGATGCGGTGTTAAAAACAACTAATCATTACCCTCAGCAGCGGCGCAATGTCGTTACGCTTTACGCCTCAGCGCTCTTGACCATGGTGGTGCTGTTTGGTTGGCAGCTGTATTCACAGTACCAACAAGAAATACAGGCCGCCGAGTCGCGTACCGCAGCGCGTGCTAATGTGGTCTCTGAATGGGCTAAAGGCGTGTTTGCCCAGAGTGGTCAAGCCTTGTTTGGGCTGACTGAATTGATGGCAATAGACGCGACGGCTGAGGCGCGCCATCCCCCGCTATTGCCACACGCATTAAACAACCTGATTGCGTACGTGCCCGTGATTGATGAGATCGGGGTATTTGACCAGGAAGGGCATGTGCTGGCGAGCGGTGGTAGCGGGCAGTGGATGACCGAGGGTAATGTCAGTGATGCCCCGTTTTTTAAAGCCTTCCAACACAGTGGACAGCAAGAGTTGATGACCCCCTTATATGGGTCTGAGAGCGAGTATGGGTCTGAGAGCGAGTATGGGTCTGAAAGCGAGCAAACGTATTATCTTTACCATGGCCGACGATTAAGCGGGCCGACAGGCGAGTTGGCAGAATGGGTAGTCTCTCGCATTGTGCCCACCGTGTTTAATGACTCGCTTAAAGAAATGGGGGGGGTATGACGGTGAGAGCATTGCGCTGGTCGACGTTAATCTAAGATTGATTGCGCGTCATCCGAGTGTTGGCGAGCAATTTAGCATTGGCAGGCAAATTGACAGCCCTGAAACCGCTGAATGGCTTGCAAGCGGTGAATCGACATGGTCTATCACTACGCGTTCGCCTATTGACGGTCGCGAGCGGCTGTTTCGTATGCAGCGGGTGGGTGAGTACCCCATGCTGGCGGTGGTGGGCATCGATATGCACGCATTGCTGGCGGGCTGGCGACAGCGCGCTGTCATCTTATTAGCCGTGATGGGGGTAATTGCACTGTTGGGTGCTTGGGGCGCGCGGCACTACCTTAATCGATTAGTGTTAACCGATCAGTTACGCCAGCGGAGCGAAGAGCGCGAACAGGCACGCGCCGAAGCGCAAATTGCCGCGGCGGCCTTTCAAACTCATTTAGGTATCTTGATTACCGATGCCGATGGGAAAATTCTCAAAGCAAACCAAACGTTTACCCATATTACCGGCTATAGCGAAGCCGAGGTGTTAGGCAAGAACCCCCGCCTGTTGAGTGCTGACCACCACAACGCCGCGTTTTATCGTCGGCTATGGAAAAGTCTCGTTAAGACAGGTAACTGGGAAGGCGAAATATGGAATCAGCGCAAGAATGGCGAGTTGTTTCCTGAATGGTTAACGGTTAGCGCGATATACAGTTCCTCAGGCGAGCTGACCCACTATGTGGCTACGATGAACGATATTAGCGAGCGTAAAGCCGCTGAGCAGGAAATACATCAACTGGCGTTTTATGACCCGTTAACAGGGCTGGCTAACCGACAGCTATTTATGGATCGCATGGAAGCGGCGCTCAAAGAGCTTCGGCGCCATCAGCTGTGCGGCGCGCTACTCTTGATCGACATCGATAACTTTAAACAAATCAATGACACCTTGGGCCACTTCAGCGGTGACCTGCTGTTGCAAACAATCGCTCGGCGGCTTGGTCGAATGCTCCGCGATACAGACACCTTGGCGCGTTTAGGCAGCGATGAGTTTGCGGTATTAATCGAAGGGCAGGCGAGCAGCCCCGTACAAACGTCTCAGCTAGCCGAGCTTGTTGCGCATAAATTACAGGCAACATTATTCACGCCCATTGAGCTGGCCGACGAAAGCGTCACGGTGACAGGTAGTGTTGGCATTGCCCTGATGACGAACAGTGAGTACGGCGTGGCTGACTACTTACAGCAAGTCGATATGGCGCTTTTTCAAGCTAAGAACAGCGGTCGCCATCGTATGTGCTTTTTTGACCCTTCAATGCAGGCGACGCTGCTAGCCCATGTGAAACTAGAGACAGACTTATACCAAGCGCAGGCAAAGCAGCAGTGGCTGCTCTATTACCAGCCCCAAGTCAACCACCACGGTAATGTTTTCGGCGTGGAAGCGCTGTTACGTTGGGAGCATCCTGAGCGTGGCTTGGTGGCTCCCGATGAGTTTATTCCATTGCTGGAAAGCACTGGGCTGATTAATGCGGTGGGCGAGTGGGTATTGGAGACGGCTTGTCATCAATTGGTACGCTGGGCGCAGCACCCTCAGTTTCGCGAATTGACCTTATCGGTCAACATTAGCCCACTGCAGTTCCGTGATGAGGGCTTTTTGCGTCGTGTTGAGGGGGTGTTTGCGCGCACTCAGGTGCCGCTTAAACGGTTAAAGTTAGAAGTCACTGAGTCACTGTTTGTCGAAGCCCGCGATGATGCCCGCGATAAAATGCTCGCCTTAAAAGCACAAGGGGTGCGCTTTTCGCTGGATGATTTTGGAACCGGCTACTCGTCGCTTGCCTACCTAGCCCAGCTGCCGCTGGATCAACTGAAAATCGACCAGTCGTTTGTGCAGCAAATACTCGTCAGTCAGGCCAATGCCGCCATTGTCGAAAGTACCATCGCTCTAGCGGAGAGTCTTAATCTAGACGTTATTGCTGAAGGGGTAGAAACCCAAGCGCAGCAGGCATGGCTATTAGCGCACGACTGCCGCGCTTACCAAGGCTTTCTGTATGGACGTCCCGTAGCTGCCAGCGCCTTCGAAGCACAGTTATTGGGCTGGCTGGCCAGCTGACATAAGCTTAGCTTCAAGGTCTGCGCCGGGGCTTGCCATTGTATCGGGGATGATAATTTCCAAGCGTGAGTCCTGCCGCCAGGCGCTGCTTTCGATGCTCAGCGTGCCGTCAGCGCGGTTAAGGCGCTTCCAACCGCTGTGGGTATGGAATACTCCTTTAATGCGCGCTTCCCGAGGCAGCTCTCCCAAGTGGGCGGCGATACGATCCAGGTCGAAGCGCTCGCTTGGGTGCCAGCGTAACCCTGTGCTGGTGTAGCCCAATGCGGTTCCGGTTTCGCGCTGTGGTTTACCAGGCGCGGGCGGAAAGTCAAAAAAAGAGCCTTCCAGGCTGGGCGATGCGCTCAGCTGTTGGTGGCTGGCGGGCATGCTTATATCGCTCGCCTCGGCGTTTCCGCTTTGGGTCAACAGCGCTATCGGTAGTTCACCGTGGGGGGCTTCCTGCACCCATTTACGCGGCGGCCAGCGCTGAGCCACAAAGGCATGAGCGGCGCTGAGCTGCTCGGGAGTGCTTTGGTCAAGCATGGTCAGCGCAACGGCATCGGCCATCTCCAGCTGATCGCGAAAGGTGTCGTGCTGTCGCGCACGCGGATCATCCAGGCGACGGGGATCGAGGGTGGCAATGATATCGCGCACCTCAAGCACCTCATGGAAGGCTTCACCGCGAAGTAGGTCCAGCAGGCCAGCTGGGTGGCCAAGGCCAGAGGGCTCGATAATGACGCGATCGGGTTTGCTGCGCGCGAGCAGGTTAACCAGCGCTGCCTGCAGTACAAAGGCAAGCTGACAGCACAGGCAGCCGCCGGGCAGACCCTTGACAACGACGTCATCGCGGGCGTCGAACATGGCTTGGTCGATACCGATCTGACCAAACTCGTTGACCAAGATGGCCCACTTTTCATCCACAGGCTTTTGTTCGATTAGGCTGTGGATAAGCGTGGTTTTGCCGCTGCCTAAAAAGCCGGTGACGATGTGTGCGGGTACTTGCGTCAACGCTGCCAAGGCTTAGCCCCCTGTCATGTTCATAAAGCGTACCACTTGGACATCGCCATCGGTGGTGAAGTGGTGGCGCTCGGGCTTGAGCGGCAGGGCGTTGATAATCGTTTCTTTCAGTACCTGCATATCGCCGGGGTGGCTGCGCAGCACCGCGCGCAGATCCACCGAGTGTTCGTTACCCAAGCACAGCAGCAGGCGACCTTCTACCGTCACGCGGACCCGGTTGCAGGTATCGCAAAAATTGTGGCTATGGGGCGAGATAAACCCCACACGGCTATTGCTATCGGCCATTTTAAAGTAGCGCGACGGGCCCGGTGTTGTTTCGCTGGTGGGTATTAACGGGAAGCGGGTTTCGATCAGTTCCTGTACGTCATCGCTGGAATAGAAAGTTTCTGCCCGTGAATGATCGGAGACATCGCCCAGCGGCATCTCTTCGATAAAGCTAATATCGAGGTTTTCCTGGCGGGCAAAATCCACCAGATCGATGACTTCATCATCGTTGCGGCCTTTTAAAATCACCGCGTTAAGCTTGATGCGCGTAAAGCCCGCTTCTTGGGCTGCGTGTATGCCGTCGATGACCTTGGCTAAATCGCCGGTGCGGGTGAGCTGCTTGAAACGCTCGGGGTCCAGCGAATCCAGGCTGATATTAAGCCTGCGCATGCCACCTGCATAGAGCTGCTTGGCATGCTTGCGCAGGCTGGCACCGTTGGTGGTCATGGTGAAGTCGTCAAGCCCGGGCATGGCGCCGATTTCATCGACCAGTTGGTCAATGCCGCGGCGTACCAGCGGCTCGCCGCCGGTAAGACGAATCTTCTCTACCCCCAGCTCGGTAAAGGCGCGCGCCACCATAGCGATTTCTTCCAGTGAGAGCACCTGTTCGCGGGGCAGAAACGTCATCTCCTCGCTCATGCAGTACACGCAGCGGAAATCGCAGCGGTCGGTTACCGATATGCGCACGTAGCTAATACGCCGGCCAAAATCGTCGATCAGTTGCTTGTCCTGTTGGGGGTAGGCAGCTTGTGACTGGGCCGTATTTTGCTGAGCAGGTCTTTGCTGAACAGGCGCTTGTTGGGAAGTTGGTTGCTCGGTCATAGCCATCCCGTTAGTGGTTGTATGCTGACGGTCTCGCCGGGTTGCGCGCCGTCTTGGTCGTCGGCAAGCTCAATCAAACAGTTGGCCGTCACCATCGAGGTTAAAATACCCGAGCCCTGGGCGCCGGTGCTATGCACGTGTAACTGTCCTTTGTCATCAGTATGGTAGACGCCGCGAATAAAGTCAGTGCGTTTAAAACGGCTCTCCAAGGCGGTGTCGGTGATCGCGTAGAGGCGATGGGGCGAGGTAATTGGTTGCCCGTGAAGTCGCTCCAGCAGCGGCCTGACAAACTGAAGAAAGGTTACCATGACCGCCACCGGATTGCCGGGCAAACCGACGAAGGGCGTATGGGATTCGCCTAACCAGCCACAGGCCATTGGACGCCCTGGGCGCAGCGCCACGCGCCAGAAAGCCAAGCGTCCCAGTTGCTCCAATGCGTCGCGGGTAAAGTCGGCTTGGCCGACGGAAACGCCGCCGCTGGAGATCACCAGGTCGCTCTGCTGGGCGGCCTGTTCAAGCGCCGCTTGAGTCGACGCCAAGTCATCCGGCAGAATGCCCAGGTCAACGACGTCCGCGCCATACTCGGTGAGCAATCCTGTCAGCGTAAAGCGATTGGCGTCGTAAATCCCCGCCCTGCCCAGTGGCTCGCCGGGTGCGGTGACCTCGTTGCCGGTAGAAAAAATGGCCACCTTGGGGCGCTGATACACCATGACGTCGGCGCAGCCTAATGACGCTAATAGCCCCAGCGAAGCGGCATTAAGCCGCGCACCGGCTGGCAGCGCTGTCTCGCCAAGGGCAATATCCTCACCGGCCTGGCGAACATGCTGGCCGTGTTTGAGGCGCTCGGGAGACTCAATGATCACGTGCTTGGGCTGCTCATCCAGTAGCGGTTCGCGCAACTGTTCACTCATGACGACCGTATCGGTGCCCGGGGGTAACGGGGCGCCGGTGGTAATGCGCACGCAGTGACCGGCAGGCACCAATTCGCTGCGATACTGCCCGGCCAACACCTCACCGGCCAGAGGCCAGTTGGTTTGCTTGGCCCCAACACCTTCTTTGGCCAAGGCTAGCGCTACGCCATCCATGGCCGCATTGGTGTTTTGCGGCACGTTAATCGGTGCCTGCACGGCGGCCGCCAAACGGCGGCCATGGGCTTGGATCAGCTGGATCGATTCACTGCCTAGGGGGCGTTCAATCAGAGTGGAAAGCGCTTGGCGCGCTTCGTCGACGCTAAGCATCTGCTCGCCAAGATCAAAGCAGGAGAGCGTCATGTCGTCACCTTCCCTGAGGCGGCTGCCAACATGCTTTCCAAGTGAAGTTTCTCTTCCTCGGTATTAAGGTTGGCAAAAGCATCGGGGCAGTCCGACATATCGACCTTGCACCAGTCGTGGCGGGCGTACCAGCGGTCGATTTTGCGTTCGCCTTCGGCAAGCGTAGTGGCTAAATCATCGGCCAGTGAGGTGCGCAGCAGCGCAACGACGGGGTGCAGCCGTTCGCCATCATAGGCAACGGCGATGTCATGGTGGCCGTTGTCTGAGGCAATTCCTGCCACCATACGCGCGACTAAATCAGTGGGCAGCGCGGGGGAGTCGCAGGGAACGACCAGCAACCACGGCGTTTTTGCCGCACGTAGGCCGCTATAAATCCCCATCAGCGGGCCTTTAAAGCCGCCTTCGGCACCGTCCATGACGAGATCAGCAATCACGCGGTCAGCAAAGAATTGGTAGGCGTCGGCATTGCGATTGGCGTTAATCAGCAGCTCGGCCACCTGGCCTTCAAGGCGTTTTACCACGTGGCCGACTAACGGCAGGCCTGCAAAAGGCTCAAGGCCTTTATCGCGACCGCCCATCCGGCGCCCTTCGCCGCCAGCGAGAATCATGCCGGTGAGGTCGTGAGTGGAAATCATGAGCTAGCCTCTTTAGGTAAGGGAGCCTGGTTGGATGAACGGGCATGAGGCGGCCGTGCCGGGATAGCATCCAGGGCTAGGCGCCCCTGCGTATTAATGGCTTGGAAGTGACGCCCTTTGGCGCGGGCGATCAGCATGACACCGAAGCGCTCGGCCAGTTCGACACCTTTTTGGGTCACACCAGAGCGCGACACCAGCACGCTAATGCCCATTTGTGCCACTTTTAGTACCATCTCGGACGTTAGCCGCCCGGTGGTGTAGAAAATATCCGCACTGGCACTGTCCGCCTGCTGCAGCCATTGGCGGCCCGCTAGGGTGTCCACGGCGTTATGTCGCCCAACGTCTTCAACAAAATCGAGCACCTCGGTTTGATGACACAGCGCGCAGCCGTGCACCGCACCTGCGCTGCGGTAGGTTTCATTATAGGCATTTAGGTTTTGCAGCAGCTGATAAAGGGTTGACTGGGCTAATGACGTTTCGGGCAGCGCCGTGAGCGCGGTTTGATCGAGTAATTTACCAAACACCGTGCCCTGGCCGCAGCCAGTAGTGACCGTGCGGGTACTCAAGCGGGCTTCCAGGTCCTCCGGTAGGTGGCGGGTAACGATGACCGCTGCTTCCACTTCCCAGTCAACCTGCACAACCTGTAGATCTGCGGCCGCACGCAGTAACCCTTGATTACGCAAATAGCCGACCACCAGCGCTTCAGGATCGTCTCCTAAGGTCATTAACGTAACGATCTCGCGCTTGTTGAGGTACACGGTCAGCGCTCGCTCGGCGGCAATCGCCTGCTGGCGCGCATCGCCGTACTCATCGACAATGCTGATTTCCGTGGTGGCCGGTAAGCGGGCTCGGCTTAGCTGAAGAGCAGCCATTTGCGATCCTCGTAAGACTGAAGTAAACACACCGTTACTTAATATACGCGAGTAAATACCTGAGTAAAAAAGTCGGAGTTGACGATGATGGCGCTGTGGGGGCTTACTTGTCTACCCATTCAAGGTCTAACTTCTAAGTGCTCTCTTCAAGCGCTATCTTTCAAGAGCTGTCTTTCAAGTACGATTCGTTCCAAGTGCAGGGTCTAACGTGATGAATGATAATCTACGCGCCATTAGTATTGCTCTGGTCGCCGAAACCAAGCAGGTGAACCGTTTTACCCTGACCCAGTGGCGTATTGCTGAACTCGCTCTGGGTGAGCAGGGGCCCGTGGTGCTGCAACTGCAGCTTTCGATGACCGAGCGCGCGGCCTACCGTTTCAACCTGACGTCTACCACCCCAAGATTATTCGTGCGCGCGGGCTTTACCAGCCAAGCGCCAAAGCCCAGTGCCATTACCGCTAGCCAGGACGTCGCGGCGGGCTGGATGGATGGCGAACAGCAGGTGCTCGAAGCGCCAATGCCCATGGCCATTCAGGTCTGGATTGAGAACTATCTTGCGCGCCACGGCGAAGCGCCGATGGAAATGCGTAAAAAGAAACGCAAAGGGGCCGGGCGCGCTAAAGACACGCCCACCAAGGAGCAGCCGCAATGAGTCGCTTAGAGCGCTGGTCACGCCGTAAACGCAAGGTTCAAAGTGAAGAAGAAGCCCCGCCAACCGTTGTGGCTAACGCAGCGGATGAGGAAGCGTCAGGGTCGGCATCTGCGCTGCAGAACGAAGCCGAGCAGCCCGACCAGCCGGAAGGCGAAGCAGGTGCGATAGACGCCGCACCGGCCCAAGCGCCAGAGCCGGGCAGCCTCGACCACACCTTGCCTGACCCTGATAGCCTAGCAGCGGGCAGCGACTTCAGCGCTTTTATGGCGCCAGGTGTCAGTGGCGCTTTGCGGCGGCGCGCCTTAAAACGGCTATGGGCTACGGGTAACTACAATGTGCGCGATGGCCTGGATGACTACGATGCCGACTACCACCAACAGCTAAAACCCATGGCGTCGGAACTTGCCAGCAAATTGCGCCGTTGGACTCATAAAGTGGAAGAGGCGGTGGATAAGCAGCTGGACGATACTCAGCCCAATCCTCAGCCTGACGAAGCGTCCCAGCAAGAAGCGCCATTAAGCGAACAGATACAAGAAACATCATCATCAGCAACATCTGCATTAACAGAAGAAACCACAGCGTCTGAGACAGGCACCGATAACGAAGTCACCAAGGTCACCAAGCGCTAATAGACGACCAGTCTGATTTTATAAGCCTCTAATACGAAAATATGAAATCGTTATTAATGCGATAAAAAACAAAGTTTTATTATGCTTTTGGTGGCTAGCGTTGGTAGCGCAATTGGCAAAAAAAACGCCTACATCGTAGTCTGAATGTAGTACCAATGAAACGTTATGCCCTATAGTACTTAGACAGCCGTTATAAAATATAACTCAAAAATATAATAAGAATTATTCCCTGACCGTGAGAGCGCATGAACCAACGAATCCAACTGGCGTCGCTAGACGACCAGCGCAATGCCGAGGCTCGGGAGGTGGTACGCCAACGTATCTCCTGGCCGGCTAATTTAACGCCCGCCAATGTGACCTATCACAGCCGTGGTCATGCCCTGTTGATAGGTACTGAAGCCGATATTCATCCTGCCGCGCGTGCCTTGCAGGGGCGCGGTTTGGCATCGCTAACGCTGCTCGTGATTGATCCGGCCACCAACGGCCCGGATAGCGGCCCGGTCGATCCACACGGCGCGAATGAGCCGTTAATTGTTCAAACGTTGAACCGCAAACAGCTCGCCCAGCTGCGTATTAACGGTTATTTAGGCGCGTTTAGCGTGCAGCTTGATGACGGCGACGCTCCGCTGGAATTGGCGCGTGCACTGATTGAGCGCGATGGGTTTGATTTAATCCTCGATCTTGCCGCGACCACCCATACCCAGCGCTGGGAACTGCCACCTCCCGGCTACGTTGTCATGCAATGGCAAGATGTAGAACAGCGCACCGCCACGCTCGACGATTTCGTGGGGCTAGTGGGCGAATTTGATAAGCCACGTTATTTTCAAGTTAATAGTGACTTATGCGCCCATTCCACCAGCGGTAATATTGGCTGCACCCGCTGTTTGGACGTTTGTCCGGCGGATGCCATTTCTAGCATTCAAGGGCGCATAGAATCCCATATAGAGATTGATCCCTTCCTCTGCCAAGGCGTGGGCAGTTGCACCAGCGCCTGCCCGACCGGCGCTATCGAATTTCGTCTACCGGAAACGCGCCGCCAGCAGGATACGCTCTCCGCTTGGCTGGGGGCCTACCGCGAAGCCGGTGGTCAAGTGCCAGTTCTGCGCTTTATTACCCATGATTCCCAAGACGCCGAACGCGCTGCGGGCACGGTGCCTGCCGGCCATATCATCGATGCGCCGCTAGAAGAACTGGGTGCGGCAGGCCACGACCAGTGGCTAACCGCGCTTGCCGCCGGTGCCGCCGAAGTGCGTATCCAACTGCACCCCGATATGCCTGCCCGCTTGAGCGCCTTTTTGAGCGATCAAGTTGCCCAGGCGCATGCCCTGCTGGATGCCTTAGGTCTTGATCGCGCGCGGGTAACGCTGCTGGATGTTGCCGACACGGCTGCTCGCGACGCGCTACCGGCGCTAACCCCGTTGACGGATGCCCCGCTTAACCTTCCGGAGCCAGAAAAACGCGCGCGCTTGAATCGCGTACTGGCGCGGCTGACAGAGCTAGGCGCGCCTAGCGGTGAACGGGTCGCGATGCCAGTGGGTGCCGCCTACGGCGCGATTGAGGTGGATAGCGACGCCTGCACGTTATGCCACGCCTGTGTCAGCAACTGCCCGACCCCGGCATTAAAGTCAGGCGGCAACACGCCTGCGCTGAGCTTCCTTGAGGCGGACTGTGTGCAGTGCGGCCTGTGTGAGCAGGCTTGCCCGGAAAACGCGATTACCCTGATGCCTGGCTTCCTGGCATCTAGTGCCCGTGAAACGCGCCATATCTGCCACGAAGAAGCGGCTTTCGAGTGCATCAACTGCGGTAAGCCGTTTGCCACCGTCAGCACGGTAGCAACGATTAAAGAGAAGTTGGCCAATCACCCCTACTTTGCTGGCGAAGCGATGATCCGTCTGGAAATGTGCGAAGACTGCCGGGTGAAAGACGTTTGGAAAACCATGATTCGCGATCCCAACGCGCAACTAAAGGTATAAGCCGATGACGGACGCCCTGCCCACGCTAAACGAAGCGGATGCGCTACGCGCCGATATCTATCGGCTTTTTGCTACGCTATTGCGCCAAGCGCCGGACGACGAGCTGCTTAACTGGTTGGCTGAACTTTCCATCGAGCAGGATGGCAGCCGCTTAGCGGAGTGCTGGCAATCGCTGGCTGGCGCCGCTCAAAGCGCGCATGCAGAAAAATTGCAACGAGCTCACTTTCGCCATTTAGTGGGCGTTATTCAAGGGGACGTTGTGCCGTATGCCTCCTGGTACCGCAATGGTGAATTGATGGAAGCTGCGTTAGTGGCGCTGCGCCGTGACTTGAAAGTACTCGGTTTCGAGCGCAGCGAGCATACCCGTGACCCTGAAGATCACCTTGCCGCGCTGTGCGAAGTCATGGTGATGATGATTGAGTCGGCGAGTTTCGAGCAGGCTTACTTCTTTAGCCAACATTTAGCCCCCTGGGCGGCCGACTGCTTTGCTGACATTGGGCAGGTAGATACCGCTTTCTATGCAGCGCTGGGGCAGTTGGGTAGCGCTTTTATGGAGAGTGAGCAAGCCCGCTTGAGCATTGATGCGAGCC
Organism: Halovibrio sp. HP20-59; assembly: GCF_033052795.2. NCBI lineage: Bacteria > Pseudomonadati > Pseudomonadota > Gammaproteobacteria > Oceanospirillales > Halomonadaceae > Halovibrio > Halovibrio sp. HP20-59. The sequence goes on along the minus strand of NZ_JAWJUW020000003.1, from coordinate 11,438 downwards.
ATAAACCGGTGCGTATCGTAGAGCATTAATTGGATAAAAAAGACCGCAAGCTTTGAAAAAAAGCTTTGAAAAAAACAAAGTCCGTATAAAAGACCCAGCACAAAAAGCATGCAAGAGGAGAAGCCCATGCAACCGTCACACAACGCTGAGCGCCGCCGGTTTATGAAAACCGTTGGGTTGGGAACCGCCGCCGCTGGTGCCGCGGCGGCCGTCGGTCATGTCACTCTGGCCCAGGCTGACACGGCCCCGGAGAAAAACGAAAAAACAACGGTTAATTATCGTGAGACTGATCACGTCCGTGCTTATTACGCCTCGCTGCGTGACTGACGGCGGAATGCCAGGAGACTTGCCATGCGTTTAACTCGCAAAACAGACACCCCTAAAGCCGATGGGCTGGGTATTTCCCGCCGCCAGTTTCTCAAGCGCAGCGGTGCCGCCACGGGCGGGGTAGCGGCCGTTGGCTTCATGGGCGCGCCGATGATGCAGCGCTCAGAAGCAGCCGATAAAACACCCGTACTAGACTCGCCGGTCGAGACCAAACGCACCATCTGCTCGCACTGTTCGGTAGGTTGTGGCGTTTACGCCGAAGTTCAAGAGGGCATTTGGACCAAGCAAGAACCCGCGTTTGATCACCCCATCAACCGTGGTGCGCACTGTGCGAAAGGCGCTTCACTGCGCCAGCACGGTCACTCCACGCGGCGTCTCAAGTACCCGATGAAGCTTGTGGCGGGCGAATGGGAGCGCATGAGCTGGGAAGACGCCGTTAACGAAATTGGCGACAAGCTACTTGAGCTGCGCGAAGAGCACGGCCCGGACAGTGTCTACTGGCTGGGGTCAGCGAAGTTCAACAACGAGCAGGCGTATTTAATGCGCAAGCTCGCCTCGCTGTGGGGCACCAATAACACCGACCACCAAGCGCGTATCTGCCACTCTACCACCGTGGCAGGCGTGGCTAATACCTGGGGTTACGGAGCGATGACCAACTCGCTCAACGACATGCACAATAGCAAGTCGATGCTGTTCATTGGTTCTAACCCCAGTGAAGCGCACCCGGTCGCGATGCAGCATTTCTTGATCGCCAAAGAGCGCAATAATTGCGACATTATCGTGGTCGACCCACGTTTTACTCGCACCGCTGCTAAGGCCAACAAATACGTACGCCTACGTCCCGGTTCAGACGTCGCTTATATTTGGGGTCTGCTGTGGCACATCTTCGAAAACGGTTGGGAAGATAGCGAGTATATCAGTCAGCGTGTTTACGGCATGGATGACGTGCGTGCCGAAGTGGCTAACTTCCCGCCCAGCGTTGTAGAAGAAGTCACCGGTGTGCCCGAAGCTGAAATGTACGATGTCGCCAAGCGCCTCGCCGACAACCGCCCCGGCTGTGTCGTTTGGTGCATGGGCGGTACCCAGCACACCACCGGCAACAACAATACCCGCGCCTACTGCATCCTTGAACTAGCGCTGGGTAATATCGGTAAAGCAGGCGGCGGCGCTAACATTCTGCGCGGTCACGATAACGTACAAGGGGCAACCGACCTGGGGTTGGGTTCCGATTCGTTACCCGGTTATTACGGCCTGGCGGAAGGTGCCTGGCAGCACTGGGCGCAGGTTTGGGATCTCGACTACGAGTGGATGAAAGGCCGCTTTGACGATACCGAATACGCTGATGGAAAACCGATGTACAGCGCTGGCATCACCGTGTCGCGTTGGGTCGATGGCGTATTGGAAGACGATGAGAACATCTCCCAGCGTACCGCGCTGAAAGCCATGTTCTACTGGGGGCATGCGGTCAACTCGCAAACCCGTGGCGTCGAAATGCAGCAAGCGATGCGCAAGCTTGAGATGATGGTCATTGTAGATCCTTATCCCACCGTCGCTTCCGTTATGCATGACCGCACTGATGGCGTTTATCTGCTGCCAGCCGCTACCCAGTTTGAAACCACCGGCAGCGTTACGGCCACCAACCGCTCTCTTCAGTGGCGTGACCGGGTCATTGAGCCGCTGTTTGAATCCAAGCCTGACCACGAAATCATGTACCTGTTTGCCCGCAAGCTGGGCATTGGTAATGAGCTGGTGAAAAACTATCAGATGAACGGCGATGAGCCGCTGATTGAAGATATTTTGCGCGAAATTAACCGGGGTATGTGGACGGTAGGTTACACCGGCCAAAGCCCTGAGCGTCTCAAAGAACACCAGCAGAACTGGCACACTTTCAGTTTCGAGAACCTGCGTGCAGAGGGTGGTCCCGCCGATGGCGATTACTACGGCCTGCCGTGGCCCTGCTGGGGAACGCCAGAGTTTCGCCACCCCGGTTCGCCTAATCTCTACGACACCAGCGTCCCAGTGATGGAAGGCGGAATGGGCTTCCGTGCTCGCTTCGGTATTGAGCGCGACGGCGTGAACCTTCTAGCGGAAGGCTCTGCGCCTGTAGGCGGCGATATCGACGACGGCTATCCAGAGTTCACCGACCAGTTGCTCAAAGATCTAGGCTGGTGGGACGAGCTGACGGCCGAAGAGAAGCTGGCGGCGGAAGGCAAAAACTGGAAAACCGATTTTTCCGGTGGTATCCAGCGAGTTGCCATTGAGCATGGCTGCGCGCCCTACGGCAACGCCAAAGCGCGCGCCGTGGTATGGACCTTCCCCGACCAGGTACCGAAGCACCGCGAACCGCTTTATACCACGCGTCGTGACTTAGTCGAACGTTTCCCCACCTGGAACGACTTTGACTCCATCATGCGTCTGCCGACTCTGTATAAAACCATCCAGGATCGCGACAACACAGATAAGTATCCGATGCTGCTCACCTCTGGGCGACTGGTCGAGTACGAAGGTGGCGGTGAAGAGACGCGCTCCATGTCGTGGCTGGCCGAGCTGCAGCAGGAAATGTTTGTCGAGATCAATCCGGCGGACGCCAACGACCTGAGTATCAAAGATGGCGATGATGTCTGGGTCGAAGGGGCAGAAGGAGGCCGGGTGAAAGTCAAAGCCCTGGTCACGCCTCGCGTTGACCGTAACGTGGCGTTTATGCCGTTCCACTTTGGCGGCATGTTCCAGGGCGAGAGCCTACGCGACCGTTACCCGGAAGGGTCGGATCCGTACATCATCGGTGAAGCGGCCAATACCGCCACCACTTATGGCTACGACCCGGTGACACTAATGCAAGAGACCAAGTGCACCATTTGCCGCATTGAGCGCGCTTAAGCCCCGACCGACCTGACAGCACGACGGTGCGGGAGCCATCCCGCGCCGGCATAAGGAGAACACCATGGCTCAAATGAAATTTATGTGTGACGCCGAACGCTGCATTGAATGCAACGGCTGCGTCACCGCCTGTAAAAATGCCAACGATGTCGAGTGGGGCATTCAGCGCCGCCGCGTGGTCACGCTCAACGACGGTGAAGCGGACGAAATGTCTATTTCCGTTGCCTGTATGCACTGCGACGACGCCCCCTGTATGGCGGTGTGCCCGACAGACTGCTTCTATAAAACCGATGACGGTATCGTACTGCACGACAAAGACCTCTGCATCGGCTGCGGTTACTGCCTCTACGCCTGCCCGTTTGGCGCCCCGCAGTTTCCCCAGCAGGATGCCTTTGGCGAGCGTGGCAAGATGGACAAGTGCACCTTCTGTGCAGGCGGCCCCGCCGAAAGTAAAGAAGAAGAGTACGAGAAGTACGGCTCCAATCGCATTGCCGAAGGCAAACTGCCGCTATGTGCGGAAATGTGCTCTACCAAGGCGCTGCTCGCTGGCGATGCCCAAGACGTCGCTGATATCTTTCGTCAGCGTGTGGTGCAACGCGGCCACAAAGATGGCGGCTGGTCGAATAATCCCCAGGCCAGTGCCGACAACCTAGCCTATGATGCTGCCCATAAAGGGTAAGGAGGCGTGCCATGAACCTGTTGACTGCACAGGCACCCGGTGGGGTGCCACGCTCAGGTAAGGGGCTCGCCCTGGGCATTTGGCGCTTTATGTTGGTAGCGCTGGCTCTGGTGCTAAGCCTAGGTTTTACACAGCTGGCGGTGGCCCAGGCGGAGCCTAACCGCGAAATGACCACTGCGGCTCCCGGCATAACGGCTGATCAGTGGCGTCAGGTGCGAAGCGGTGAGACCGGGCCTAACTACCGCGACTCGCGCTATGAGAGTAACTACAACCTGATCAACTCAAGCGGTGAAACCTGGCGGCAGATCCGCAACCGTTGGGTATCGCCGTTTGGTCTGATTGCGGTATTTGGCATGGCGGGACTGATCGCGCTGTTCTACTTTATTGTTGGCCGCAAGGAGCTTGAAGCGCCGCGCACGGGCCGCCTGCTCTTGCGTTGGACACTGATGAAACGCGCACTGCACTGGGTGGTAGCGACGCTGTTTATTGTACTGGCGCTGACCGGTATGACGCTGTTGTTTGGTAAGTTTGTGTTCCGTCCTCTGTTTGGCGATGGGGTATGGGCCTGGATGATTGCGGCCACGAAAGTGCTGCATAACTACCTGGGGCCTATGTTCGGCATTCTGCTGGTGATCCTGCTGGTCAGTTTGATCAAAGAAAATCTGCCCAAGAAACACGACCTCGTCTGGTTCAAGCAGGGCGGCGGTATGATTGGTAAACAGCACGTCGACGCCGGTTTTGCCAATGGGGGTGAGAAAGCGTGGTACTGGCTGTTGGCCACCGTGGGTATTCTCGTCGTTGCCAGTGGCTTTGTGCTCGACTTCCCTAATTTTGATCAGGGGCGCGATACCATGCAGTGGGCCAATATTATCCACGCGGTGGGTGCATTGGGTCTTACCGCTGTTTCCCTCGGGCATATCTACATCGGCACGCTGGGTACCGAAGGCGCGCTAGAGGGTATGACCACGGGTTACGTGGATGAAACCTGGGCCAAAGAGCACCACAACCTGTGGTACGAAGAGGTCAAGGACCAAACGCTATCCGAAGAGGAGGTGGCGGCTCGCAAGTCAGGTGGTGATAGCAGCGAACCATCGGCACCGCGAACCAGCTAATAAGCCTTTGCTAAGACCTGAGACACCGCCGAATTTGGCGGTGTCTTTTGTTATGCTTGGCCTGAAGTTACTTAACCACCAGGCGTTCAGGCGTCATTTTATGAGAGGAACGGTTATGTCAGCGTTTGATGAGTTTGATTCCGCCACGCGCACCGAGCTTGAAGCCGCCGCGTTTCGGCGCTTGCTACAGCATTTGGACGATAACAAAGACGTCCAGAATATCGACCTGATGATTCTGGCCGATTTCTGTCGCAACTGCCTTTCCAAATGGCTGGTGACGGCGGCTGACCAACGTGGCGAAACGCTCGATTATGAAGCGGCGCGTGAGTACGTTTACGGCATGCCTTATAGTGAGTGGAAGGAGCTTTACCAAGGAAAAGCGACACCCGAGCAGTTGGCGGCGCTAGACGCTCGCCAAGCCCAAAAACAAGCCAAAGGGTAACGGCCATGAATGAGCCAATGTTGCCCCTCAATATCGCCGTACTCACCGTCTCGGATACCCGAACGGAAGAGACGGATCGAAGCGGCCAGGCGCTTGTGGAGCGGCTAACCAACGCAGGCCATCGCTTAGTTGAAAAGCGCATCGTGCCAGACGATGTCTACCGTATTCGCGCGGTGGTAGCCAACTGGATCGCCGATACAGATGTGCAGGTCGTCATCACCACCGGTGGCACTGGCTTCACTGGGCGCGACTCTACCCCTGAAGCTATTTCAGTGCTGCTGGATAAGCGCATCGAAGGCTTTGGTGAACGCTTCCGCCAGCTTAGCGGTGAAGAGATTGGCAGCTCGACTATTCAAAGCCGTTGCCTCGGCGGCCTAGCCAACGCCACGGTAGTGTTCTGTCTGCCCGGCTCAACAGGCGCCTGCCGCACCGGCTGGGACGGCATACTGGCTGAACAGCTAGACAGCCGCCACAAGCCCTGCAACTTCGCCAACCTGGTTATCCCGGGTCGAGGTCAGCATGGTTGAATATGAACTTGTTTGACAGTGTGACAACACTGGAAAGTAGCCAGGTTTAATTTTTAGACATATGGCCTGCTTGGCAGGCCATGAGATGATTTTTATAGACGATTAGATAAAGCGCTAATAGAGGTTTTTTTGGAAGTCCACAAACACATCACGGATGTTTCCTACTGGACCTAGTTCGCTTACAGCATCTCGGATGTTGTGGTACTTCAGCTCAATCAGCAGCGGTAATTTGTCGGGGTCAAGCTCGCCAACGCCACGCTCTACATAGTGATCTAGAACAAAACGCAAAAATTCTTGCTGTTGATAGTCGTAGCCACGAAATATTGACTCCCTATGGGAGTCTACTCGCTCAGTGCGTGTGACCGGTGGGTGATTAAACGCAATATAGGCTAACACGTCGTAAATATCGCTTTTGTCGGCCTCAATCATCTTGCCGACATCAAGTAGCTGTTCGATGGCGTACCCCTTTTCTTCCAGGCTTGCTAACAGCTTTTTCCGCGTATCAGGACTGCTCCAGAGCTCGCGCAGTTTATCCTCATCAGAAAACCAAGCAGGTAAGTCGCCATAAAGGCGCTTCACAAACTCAGCGGCCGACATCGGCGTGCCGTCAGGACTCCAAAAGCTGGTGGCGCTCATGTGCTGTAACGTGCGCTCTTTTCCATCGGCTAATTTAACTTTAATCTTTGTTTTTTTCTGACAAATACAGGGCTTCTCAGCACATTCAGGGCAAGGTTCAGGTGGCTCTTTCTTACACGCACAGGGGCGTTCGCCGCACTCGGTGCATGGTGCTGGTGGCTCAACAGCACACTGACAGGGCATCTGGCCGCACTCCTGACAGGGTTCTGGGGGGAGCGGCTCACCGTCCCACTCTGGGTCATTAAAGTGCTCATGAGCTCTGACAAAATCGTAGATGGTGAAATAGTCTTTACCATCAAACAAGCGCGTGCCGCGGCCGATAATCTGTTTAAACTCAATCATAGACTTTACCGGGCGCATTAAGACGATATTGCGCACATTACGGGCATCAACACCGGTAGAAAGCTTTTGTGATGTGGTCAGAATAGTAGGGATCGTTTTTTCGTTATCCTGAAACTGCTTTAGGAAACGCTCGCCCTCAGCGCCATCGTCAGCGGTGACTCGCTCACAATAATGGGGGTTTTTGTTGCTTTTCATTTGGTTGATCAGATCACGAACCGCCAGCGCATGCTCCTGAGTGGCACAAAAGACGATGGACTTTTCACGCTGATCAACCTGCTCCATGAACACCTGAATGCGATACTTCTCTCGGGCCTTTATTTCAATAACACGGTTAAAGTCGGTCTCGGTATACCGGCGACCCTTTTCTATCTCACCCTCAACGACTTCGTCATCACTGGTATAAACATAGTCATCTAACGTCGTGGCAATCTGCTTTACCTTGAACGGGGTAAGATAACCGTCATTAATGCCCTCTTTAAGTGAGTAAATATATACAGGTTCACCAAAGTAGGCGTAGGTATCGGCGTTGTTATCACGCTTTGGCGTTGCCGTTAAACCAAGCTGCACTGCTGGATGGAAGTATTCTAGAATGCCTCGCCAGTTGCCTTCATCATTAGCGCCGCCCCGATGGCATTCATCGATAATGATAAGATCGAAAAAGTCCGGTGGGTAATCGCCAAAATGGGGTGCCGAGCCACCATCTTCATCCCGGCCCGTCATAAACGTCTGGAAGATGGTGAAAAAGATGCTGCCGTTTTTGGGCACCCGGCCTTTTTTGCGGATAGTGTCTGGATCGATACGCACTAAAGCATCTTGAGGAAAGGCCGAAAAGTCATTGAAAGCTTGGTTGGCGAGGATGTTGCGATCAGCTAAAAATAAAATGCGCGGTCTTCGTCCTGTGTCGCCCGTCTCCTGGGCAGAGAGACTCCAGCGGGCGTGAAATAGCTTCCAAGCAATCTGAAAAGCAATAGCCGTTTTGCCTGTTCCAGTGGCAAGGGTGAGCAGAATCCGGCTTTGGTCATTAGAAATTGCTTCCAATGCCTGGGTAATCGCGTTGTGCTGATAGTAGCGTGGTTGCCAGAACCCACCTTTATCTTCGAAGGGGACGGCACCAAAGCGCTCGCGCCAGACATTCTGTTCAGCGAAGGTCTCCGCCCAGAGCGCTTCTGGTGTGGGGTAGCCATACACCAGGCCCTCTTCACCGGAGATTAGGTCTACACGATAAATACCTTCTCCGTTAGTGCTGTAGGCAAAGCGGGCCTGAAGGCGTTCGGCGTAGCGCTTTGCCTGGGCAAGACCTTCTGTGACCGGCAGCGCGCGCTTTTTGGCCTCAATCACCGCTAACTTCTGGCCTTTATAGGTCAGTACATAGTCAGCAATATCCGAAGGGCCTCGGCGGCCACCGCCTTGCAGTCGCCCTGGAGCAATCACCTCGCGCCGAACCCGGCTGGCATCAACGACACCCCAACCAGCTGATTTCAGCGCCGGGTCAATCAGTTCTGCTCGGGTTTCTGCCTCGTTCATAGCTTTCCTACCAGTCTGGCCGCTTTGCGGCCTGTTCTGAAAACAGAATCAAGAGTGAATCAAGAAGTTTCGCTCTCATTAAATATACAAATTATTGATTTAATTTGTTTTTATAGAAAACGAGCATCATTTTTCCGCGCAAAATCAAAACCCGATCAAGAAATTAGGCCCACCAGGGAATGTAACCGGCTCTTGGGTGTTCAGGGTCGGCTTCTCGAATCAGCCCTGTTTCCTTCGCCTTCTTAATAACAACTGACGCTTGCGACGCATTCCTGCTTTCAATACCGAATCGCTCACACAGTGTTGCGTTTTTCATGCGCTCGCCGGTTAAAAATTTAAGAACTGCATGGTGATAACATGCCCGTGTGCGCTCTTCTGGAGTCATTTGGGCAAAGTTTCGCGGCCCATAAAGTACCACCTGCATGGCATTACCTTCTTCCCGAAACAGCGGTGGTGGCAACTGGAACATTTCAACGGAAGCGATCACTTTATCTAAGCCGCTGCCTTGCTCTTCACACATGCCCATCCGGCGCATCAGTGAGGCCAGCGCTTCATTTCGAGAGCGGGGCGGGAGGTCAATCATTCGGTCAGCGGGCACCAACGGCTTACCGGGATTAGTTATCTCCATGCGATCCTGAAAAACCTCAACCTGTGGGCCAGCCCCGGAGATAGTCATATCCTGATGAATCAGCGCATTGGCGATCACTTCACGAACCGCGATAGTAGGAAATAGCGGCTCTTCGGTGCGCAGCGCTACATCAATATGCTCATTTTTCGGCAGAATACCGTTAATAAATTCAATGAGCCCTTCAAAGCCCACTGCATAGCCTTTCTTACCTTCAACCCGGTGGCTGACCTGAGCTGCCCGATTTTTACCCGCATAGGCAGTAAAGCGAACGGCTTTCCGGGCTAAGGCACTATCGAACTGGGTAAGGTCAGAAGCAAAAAGAATGGCACCCAGATTGGTGATGTTCCAGCGTTCACCGACATCCTGGTGAATCAAACGCTCTGCCGCTAATTTATCGAAAATTCCCCGTCGATTATCCGGCAGTGGCTGCTTCGTGAGTTTGAAGTAACTGCTGTAATCGAGCAGATCCAAGACCTCGTCGCCGCTGACATACTGTCGAGCTATCGCATGCTCCCAGGTATAGGGGCGCAACCGCTCAATCAACTGCTGGTAGCGCTCCGGATAATCCGTCAACTTGGGTGTCGCGCTACCAATGCGAATGTAGGGGATGTTTTTGAAAGCAACCGGCGCAGAGGTAGCTGCAGGTATCTCCAGAATCACCACGTTGCCACCCGGGTGCTCGACCCGCCTGAATTGAAAGGCAATGCTGGGTTGTAACTCCCGAGCTAGCCAAAACGCCAGTTCTTGCCCATTGGCTTTCTGAGTATCTGGGTTGAAACTTGAGCCGATGACTTGAAGTGAGGCATCGTCAATGCCCCAAAGCATATAGGCGATATCTTTGCCCACAAGGCGAGCGGCATTAGCCAGCGCAGAACAGCGAGCGCCGATCATGCTGGGTTCAACATTATCTTTCTTGAACTCCAGCCAGTCTGTTTCAGCACCTTGGGCCAGCAGCTCGTTGATCAGATCAATATCGCGTTGCTGGCTCATAGGGCAAGACTCTCTTGCCCAGTCACGCGTTTACCGCGCCCTTGGGGCACCAAGCCATTGTGGCGTAGCTGAGAAATGGCATTGCGGAATTGCTCCTCTGAATACTTAAGCTTATCAGCATGCCAGTTTTCCCGCGCTTCGTGAATGATGGCGTTCTCTGAAGGCTCAATACCTTCGAGGAGCAGGTTGTTCCATGCCGCATATGCTGTCGCTAGAATTTCCGTTTCAGCGGTATTGAGTGGCATGAGTAACTTAACCACGCGCTTCAATACGTTTTCATAGGGCGTTAGGGCCTGCATGGCTTCTGCAACCAAATCCCCGTAATGCCCACCTTTCCTAAAATCGTAACCTCGCTGACCAGTAGGGCGCTTAACAAACTCAAAAAAGCAGCGATCTCTAGCCCATTCTTCTGCCCGTTGCATATGTTGAAAATCATTGGGGCCAGCGGCATCTTTAATAGGCTGGCGCCCCAGGTCGATATCTGCCAGTGACTCCATCAAATGGAGCGTTTTCTGTGCCTTGACACGACCGAAGGTCTTTTCTCGGCTCTGCGAAGCATGCCAGTGATAAGCGGCTGCCATAATGTAGGCAGCAAATTCCGGTGAGTTGGTGTCTATCGGGCCCTTCGGCTGTTTTTGGGCAGTGATTTCAACCACGTTATTAGCAGTCAGTTCTCCGGAGAAGGCCTTTAGGAGAAGGGATTGTTTTAACTCAAGAAGCGCTGATATCTTTAGTTTGCTGACTGCAACCAATCTCTTTGTGCTTTCAGAGATGTCTATAAACTTACTTACTATCTCTTTTTGTACTCCTAATGGAGGAAGCGGTATGAGAAGGTTTTTTAACTCTTCTGAATTTATTTTTAGCGTCCCATGGGCGGCAGCACTCAATGTATTTTCTGAAGCATTAATTTTATGTTTTAGGCTAAACAACAAATAACTAGAAACAACATTAGGCTCGGGTAGTATAGCTTTAATATCCTGATTAAAGGCGCAAGGTACCATCAGCTCTGTAACCTGTGCTCCATGTGCAAGTCCCATTCCCCGAACAAGAACTAATAAAGCGCCAGCCGGAGCAAGGCGAGTTACTGATTCAGAGATAGCACTTTCAGAAATATGAAGCTGTGAATCGTACATATAGGCTGTCTTCATGTCTCGACCAGACACCCAAGGGATATTGCCATCCCAGTATTCTGCTTTTTTCTTTGATGGGGTGCCGCCACTTCTGAATTGGCAAATATCTGAAAGCCGTTTTTTTGGATGTTCTTGATCACATTTATCTAGGGCCTGTTGACGTTTCACATGGGCAGCCATAAAAAACCACAAGCTAAGGCCACCATGCTTTCGTAGTTTCGCTT